>DDTA01000100.1:42471-63400 GCA_002344285.1 Myxococcales bacterium UBA2376 | reverse complement strand
GCCCACGACCAGCGGCCGCCGCACGCGCTGCGTGGTCGCGCCGATCCCCACCGCCGCTGCTGCCGTGGGGTGCGTCGGCGGCTGGTGCGCGCGCACGGTGTCACCCTCCCACGCGTGCAGGTTGACCGCGCTCGCCAGCTCCTCGATCGACGCCGGCCGGCCCTCGGGCTTGGGCGCGAGCGCGCGCATCAGCTGGCGCTCGAGCGCCGGCGGCAGCTCGACGCCCAGCGCCGACGGCGGCCGCGGCTCGAGCCGGTCCTGCGGGCTCCTGGGATCGCGCCACGGCAGGTGCCCGGTCAGCATCACGAACAGCACCACCGCCGTCTCGTAGACGTCGCTGCCGATCGTCGCGCGCGCCCCGAAGAAGCGCTCGGGCGCCATGTACGCCGGCGTCCCGCGCTGCAGCCCCATCTGCGTCGTCGTCGACGCCGCGTCGTCGACCCCGCGCGCGATGCCGAAGTCGAGCAGCACGGCGCGCTGCCCGCCGTCGACGAGCATGATGTTCTCGGGCTTGATGTCGCGGTGGACGATGCCCGCCGCGTGCAAGGCCGCCACCGCCGCCGCGATCTGCTCGAACAGCGCGAGCGCCTGCCCGACCGCCATCCGCCCCATCAGCAACCGCTCCGCCAGCGCCCCGCCGCTCAGGCGCTCCATGGCGAGGTACGGACGGCCATCGGGCAACACGCCGCTCGCGTGCACCCGCACGACGCCCGGGTGCGAGACGCGCGCCAGGATCCGCGCCTCGCCGAGGAAGCGGTCGCGCTCCTTGGGCGTCGGCGTCTCGTCGGGGCGCAGCACCTTGAGCGCGACGCTCTTGCCCTGCCACGTCGCCGCGTAGACGACGCCCGACCCGCCGCGGCCGAGCTCGCGCTCGATCGCGAACTCGCCCAGCTCGCGGGGCAGCTCCTCGGCAATGGCGGCGGTCACGTGCCACTCAGTCTACTACCCGTTCCGCCTGAGCGAGCGGCGCGAGTCGAAGGCCTTAAATACGAACGCGCCCGGCCGGGCGCGTTCTCTAGCGGAAGCTAGGGGGAAACCGACTCAGATGCTGAACACGAGCTTGAAGAGCTTGATGGTGCCGACGTCCTGCGCCGCGGTGTCCGTCACCTTGAGCGTCCAGCTGGCCTTGCCCGCGTCGCCGCCGACCGCGCTCGGCGCCAGGGTGTAGGTCTGGGTCAGGTTGTCGGCCGAGCCGCCGGCCTTGTCGTGGAGCGTCGCCACCGAGACGCCGTCCTTGAGGAGCTCGACCTTGAGGTCGCCGCGCCAGGTGTGCTCGATGTCGACCGAGACGTTCAGGCTCTTGAAGTTGAAGGTGTCGGGGACGTTGATCGAGACGGACGCGCCGGTCGGGCTGTTGTCGGGGATCGACGTGTTCGTGGTCGACTCGTAGGTCTTGTCGTTCGCGCCACCGCCGTTGTCGCCGCCCTGGGGCTGGGTCGACAGGTTGATCAGCGTGCGGACCTTCTCGAGCGAGACGTTCGGGTTGCGGCCGTACGACGAGGTCGACACCGCGATCGGCGCCCAGAGGAAGTCCGGGTGGCTGTTCACCGAGTCGGTGCAGTAGCGACCGCCGATGACCTTGCCCGACGAGCCGAGCTCGAGGATGTAGTGGATGTTGTCGCGGCTGACGTAGCCGTTCATGCCGAGCGGACGGGCGCTGGCGTTGCCCTCGACGAGGAACTCGATGGTCATCTCGACCTCGTAGAGCTCCTTGGCCGACGTGTTGTACGTCCACGAGTCGCCGGTCCCGCCGACGCACTGGTTGGCGCGCGTCGCCGTCACCTTCTCCTGCTGCGTGATGTTGTAGCCGACGATCGGCTGGTTCCAGACCTCGCCCGACGCCGTGCGATCCTCGATGACCGCCATGTCGTTGATGCCGAGGAAGTTGGTGAGGACGACGTGCACGGCGCCCGGGTTCGCGTCCTGGCACTCCTCGTTCGCCGACACCGTGCCGTTGTGCTCGACGCGCTCGCCGTTGCAGCGGCCGCCGAGCATCAGCGCGTCGGTGCGGTCGTAGACGGTCTGGATGAGGCCCTTGATGTCGGCGACCTCGAACGTCTGGCCGCCGTAGGTGACAGCGCGCTGGGGCTCGGGCTCGAGCAGCGCGGCCGGCGCCCACGCGTGGCACAGCCCCCACCAGCCCTGCGGGCCCTCGTCGTCCGACGACGAGCAGTCGTCGACGCCGCCCTTGCCGTCGTTGTTGATGCCATCGAACATGTGGCTGATGGTCTGGAAGTTCTTCATGTGCCACTTGGCCGCGGGGCCCGCGCACGTGAAGTAGGTGTCCCACTTGGCCTTGGCCGTCGGACCGCAGTGCGTGTCGGGCTGCAGCTCGCAGCCGGCCGCGTTGTTGAACGCGGCGTCGTACTTCTCGAGCGGCGACTTGGTGTTGCGGTTCATCCAGCGGTCGTTGGTCGACAGCTCGGCGCTCGGCCAGTAGGTGTCGGCCCACGCCATCGGCGCGATGCCGACCGCGTGCGGGTAGCGCTCGGCCCACACGGGCTTGTCGAGCTTGCCGGTGCGCGGCAGCTCGGTGAGGCGGTAGTTGAGACGGTTCGCGAGGCGGGCCGGGTCGTTGGTGTAGTTCCAGGCGTCACCCTTGCCGTCGCCGTCGGGCGGCGCGTTGTCGATGTCGCCGGGGAGGTTGTCCTCGGCGTCGTCGTGCCCGGCGTCCGAGCAGGCCGCGGTCACGAGAGGAAGCGAGAAGAGGCAGGCGGTGAGGAGGGTGCGCTTCATGGCGGGAGGCTCCGAGTCGCGGAAGGAGAGGAAGGAAAGGGAGGAGTTGTTGGAGACGCAGACCCCTAGAGCAGAGGTCGTGCCAGCACGAGCGGTGCCGCAAGCGAGCGGAATCACGGATCGACAGGCCGTCCAGCCGGCAGGCCGAGCAGCCGCTCGCGATGGGGTCGGTGGTTACCGTCGCCGGCTGTTCGATCAGCCATGCGCACCATCGTTGGTTGCGGCCGCATACAATCTGCACACGGTGATGCGTCTCGTCCTCGCGTTCGCGCTGGCACCGGTCGCGGTCGGATGCGCGCGCGGCGGGGCCGCCGGCGGCGCCGCGGTCACGCTGCGTCCGGCGTGCACGCCCGACCAGCGCTGGGACGGACGCGCGTGCGTCGCGCGCGCCGGGATCGACGAGCTCGAGGCGGGGCGCCAGGCGCTCGCCGCGTTCGACGTCGACACCGCGGTCGCCGCGCTCGACCGGGCGGCCGCCGCGCCGCTCGATCACGCGCGCCACATCTTGTTGTGGGAGCAGCGCGGCATCGCTCACGCGTACCTCGAGCGCGAGGCCGACGCGCTGGCGGCGTTCGGTCGCCTGCTCGCGATCGATCCCGGGCACCTGCTCAGCTACACGCTCTCGCCCAAGGCGACGTTCGTGTTCGAGAAGGCGCGCGCGGCGGCGGCCGAGCGTGGCGCGCCGGCGCTCGAGCTGCGGTGGCCACGCGATCAGCGCCTGGGCGCGCCGGTGGCGGTCGAGGTCGAGACCGTCGCCGACCCGGACGACCTCCTGCGGCGCGCGACGATCTACGTGCGCGCGCGCGGCGAGACGGCGTGGCGCGCCGCCGACCTGAGCCTCGCCGACCCGGGCAAGCTCGAGCGCGTGCGCCTGCCGGCGGTGGCTGGCACCCGGCCGACGAGCCTCGAGCTCTACGCGGTCGCGAGCGACGACGCCGGCAACGAGGTGCTGAGCTGGGCGTCGCCGGCGCGGCCGCGCGAGATCGCCTTGCGCCACGACCCGCCGACGCCGTGGTACCGCACGTGGTGGGTGTGGGCGGCGGCGGGCGGCGTGGTCGCGGTCGGCACCGGGGTCGCCGTGTACGCGGCGGTCTGGGCGCCGGGCCCCGAGGTCGACGGCGGCATCACCGTCGAGTGAGCGTGAAGGTGAGCGCGGCTCGTCGGCGCGGACGGAGTAGACTGCGCGGGTGAGCGATCCGCCTGCGCCCGTCCTCGGCTCGTTGCGCGAGCGCATCGAGACCATCGATCGACAGATCATCGCGCTCCTCGCCGAGCGCCTGCGCATCGTGGAGGACGTGGCCGAGGCCAAGCTCGCCGCGGCCAGCCCGTTCCGCGATCGCGTGCGCGAGGGCCTCTTGCTCGAGCGCCTGCGCGAGCAGGCGGCGGCCGCCGGCCTCGACCCGCACGAGGTCGAGCGCCTCTACCGCGTGGTGATGGACATGTCGGTCGCGCACCAGGAGGCGGCGGTGCGCCGGCGCGACGACGTGCCCGCTGCGCGTGACGTACCAGGGCGTCGAGGGCAGCTACAGCCACCTGGCGGCGCAGCGCACGTACGCCGGCCGCGACGGCGGCGTCCTGCTCACCGGCGCCGACAGCTTCCGCGCCGCAGCCGAGGCGGTGGTCCACGGCGCCGCCGACCTGGCGCTCCTGCCGATCGAGAACACGACCGCCGGCAGCATCAACGAGACGTACGATCTGCTGGCCGAGGGCCACCTGACCATCACCGGCGAGGTCGTGAGCGCGATCGAGCACTGCCTGCTCGCGCTCCCCGGCGTGAAGCTCGAGGACCTGCGCGTGGTGATGTCGCATCCGCAGGCGCTGGCCCAGTGCCAGACCTTCCTGCGCGCGCACCCGCACCTCCGCGCGCAGGTCGAGATCGACACCGCCGGCTCGGCGCGCAAGGTGCGTGAGCTCGGCGATCCGACGTACGCCGCGATCGCGAGCGCGTCGGCGGCGACGACCTACGGCCTCGCCGTCGTGTCGCGCGGCATCCAGACCGAGCGCGGCAACGCCACCCGCTTCGTCGAGGTCGCGCTGCGCCCGGCGCCCGTGCCCGAGGGGGCGACCGCCAAGACGTCGCTCGTGCTCGCGCTCGCGGATCGCCCCGGCGCGCTGGGCGAGATCCTCATGCGCTTCGCGGCGCGCAGCATCAGCCTGACCAAGCTCGAGTCGCGCCCCATCCCGGCGCAGCCGTGGAGCTACCGCTTCTACATCGACGCCCTCGCCCACGGCGCGAGCGAGTCGTTCCAGGCCACCCTCGCCGACGTGAAGCCGCTGACGACCGAGCTGCGCGTCCTCGGGACCTACCCGGCCGACACGGCCAGCCGTCCGGTCAGTTCTTGATCGCCTTGCCGTCCTTGAACTTCCAGGACTGGCCGTCCTCGAGCGTCTTGGTCGGGAACGTCACGGTCCCGCCGACGATGTCGCAGGACTTGCTCGTCGAGTGGAACGTGTAGGTGGCGGTCGTCGAGCCGCGGATCTCGACGGTCTTGCTGCTCCCGCTGCACTTCAGCTCGATGGTGTGGGTCTTCGAGTCGTTGTTGTAGACGCGGATCGAGCCGGCGGCGGCGACACCGGCCGACATCGCGAGCACGGCGGTGGCGAGAAGGATCGTCTTCATCTGGTCTCCCTGTAGGTGCGGTCGTCGACGCGTACGCCGATGACAGTAGTCCGGTCTACGCCCGAAGCTCGCCCCGTATTCGGTGGCCGCTGGGGTAGCGGCGCTCGATTCCCCGCACGGAGGAACTCCCGGTGCCGCGATGGTGCGCGTACCGAGCGTCGACCACGACGAGCCGCGCGGCTCCGAGCCTCGGTCGCGTGACGCGGGCGAAAGGGGCTGGTAGCGTCGGACGCGTGAGCGCCGACGTCGGAGGAGAGCTGCGCGAGCTGGCCGCGTGCGGCGCTCCCCTCGCCACCCCGGCCGGGTCGCGTGCCCTGGCGCCCACGACCAGGCCGACGGACGGAGGAACGTGCAGGAGCTGAGCCCGCTGTTTCCCGGAGGCGGAGCGTGCGGGGCCCTGCTCCGTTCCGTCGACTGGAGGAGCACCCCGCTGGGCTCGCCCGACGGCTGGCCGACGTCCTTGAAGTCGCTGGTCCGCGCCGTGCTCCATGCCCGGCAACCGATGTTGCTGTGGTGGGGACCCGCGCTCGTCCAGTTCTACAACGATGCGTTCCGGCCGAGCTTCGGGGTCGGCAAGCATCCTTCGGCGATGGGGCAGCCAGCGCGTCAGTGCTGGGAGGAGGTCTGGCCCGTCGTCGGGGCGCAGCTGGAAGAGGTGATGGCAAGCGGGACGCCGAGCTGGTTCGAGGACGTCCTCGTTCCCATCAACCGCAACGGACGTCTCGAGGACGCGTGGTGGATCTACAACTACTCGCCCGTGTTCGATGACGACGGCGTCCGCGCCGGCGTGTTGATCATCTGCACGGAGACCACGACCGGCGTCCTGGCGCGCCGGCAGCTGGAGCAGGCAAGCAGGGAGGCCGAGCTCGCGAGGGAAGAGCTTCATGGCGTCTTCATGCAGATGCCGCTCCCGATCGCGATCCTGAGTGGCCCCGAGCACCGGTTCACGCTCGCCAACCGGGCGTACCAGGCGCTGGTCAATCGGCCGGTGCTGGGCAAGACGCTCGCCGAGGCGTTCACGGACGAAGAGGCGGGACAGTACCGGCCGATCCTCGACGAGGTGTACCGGTCCGGCCAGCCGATCGTCATCCGCGAGGCTCCGCTCCAGCTCCCGAACGCCGACGGCGTCGTCGAGCAACGGTACATCGACGTCTCGTATCACCCGTATCGCGATGCGCACCTGACGATCCGCGGCATCATGGCGGTCATCAACGACGTCACCGTCGCGGTCGCCGCGCGAAAGGAGATCGAGGACGCCGGTCGCGATCGCGCCCTCCGCCTGGAGCGAGAGCAGGCCCTGCGCGCGGCCGCCGAGGCGGGCGGCCGTGCGCGCGACGAGTTCCTCGCGATGCTGGGACACGAGCTCCGCAACCCACTCGCGCCCATCCGCAGCGCCCTCGATCTCATGCAGCTCCGCGGAACGGACGTCATGGCGCGAGAGCGCGCGGTGATCGAACGTCAGACGAATCATCTCTCGGCGCTCGTCGACGACCTGCTCGACGTCTCCCGGATCACCCGCGGCACCGTCGAGCTGCGCCGCGCACCTTGCCGGCTCGCGCGCCTGGTCGCGCGCGCCGTCGAGACCACGGCGCCGCTGTTCGATCAACATCGCCACCAGCTGACCGCGGAGATCCCCGACGACCTCGTCATCGACGTGGACGAAGCCCGCCTGACGCAGGTCCTGTCGAACCTGCTCAGCAACGCGGCCAAGTACACGGATCCGGGCGGGCACGTCCGCGTGAGCGCGACCGCCGAGGACGGTGAGGTCCTGGTCACGGTCCAGGATGACGGACGCGGGATCTCGTCGGAGCTGCTGCCGCGCGTCTTCGACCTGTTCGTCCAGGAGCGGCAGAACATCGACCGCTCGCAGGGTGGGCTCGGGCTCGGCCTCGCGATCGTGAAGAGTCTCGTCGAGCTCCACGGCGGCGGGGTCGGAGCGTCGAGCGCCGGCCCGGGCCAGGGCAGCACGTTCTGGGTGCGCGTGCCGCGTAGCCTCGCGCCAGCGCCGGACGAAGCCGCGACCGAGCGACCGGGCGTGCGCCCGGCGGGGGGCACCGCGTCGCTCTTGATCGTCGACGACAACGTCGACGCGGCGCTGACGCTCTCCGATCTCCTGCGTGGCCTCGGGTACGAGACGCGCGTCGCGCATGACGGGCCGCAGGCGCTCGCGATCGCGCACGAGTTCGTCCCCACGGTCGCGCTCCTCGATATCGGCCTCCCGGTGATGGACGGCTACGAGCTCGCCCATCGACTTCGCGAGATGCCGGCGTGGCGCTCGGTGCGCCTCGTCGCGATCACGGGGTATGGCCAGCGCTCCGACCGTGAGCGCTCGCTGGCCACCGGCTTCGATCATCACCTGGTGAAGCCGATCGATCTCGCCGCGCTCCAGGACACCATCACCGGCGCCACCCGGAGCTGACCCGGCCGGCGGTCGGACTCGATCGCCGCGCGCTACGGCGTGACGGCGAGGACGCCGTCGCAGAGGAGGGAGACGGAACCGGTGGCGGCGTCGCGCGGGGCGGTGACGGGCGCGCCGTCGCAGGTGGCGGTGAAGGAGGTGGCGGAGGCCTCGGGGATGTAGACCTCGTGGGGGACGCCGCGGGCGGAGCCGGGCTGGATCTCGAGGCGGAGGGCGCGGGTGGTGCGGTCCCAGCGGTTCTCGATGACGGTGCCGGCGATGCGGGCGGCGCGGACGCGCGAGATCCAGCGGACGACCTGCGGGCGCTCGGTCCACGCGCCCGAGGACGCGTCGTGATCGTAGACACCCCAGCTGCCCTGGCTCTCTTCCTTCCACAGCCAGAAGGCGTTCGACGCGAGGTAGCGATCGTGGAGCTCGTGCTGGACGTCCATCCAGAGGTCCGCGTTGGGCGTCGTCGGGCCGATGCCGTACTCGCCGATCCAGAGCGGGGTCTGCCAGGCGTCGGCCTCGGCGCGCGCGAGCTGGACGCTCGCCTCGAGGTCGGAGGGCTGGAGCTGTTCGAGCGCGGTCTGATCGGCGCGGAAGACGAAGGTGTAGATGTGAGGCGCGTAGACCGCGCCCTCGGTGGGGAACGGCTCGGCCGCGGTGGGCACGCCGTCGGTGAAGTTGCGGATCGCCGACGGCTCGAAGAAGACGAGCTTCTTCGGCGCGGCCGCGCGGACGGCGGCGGCGGCGGCGAAGTGGAAGGCGTCGACGAGGGCGAAGCCGACGGTCGGCTCGTTGAAGATCTCGAAGCCGATGACCGCGGGGTGGTCGGCCCAGCGCGCGGCGACGTGCTCGAGCATGGTGATGAACTCGGCCTGGAGGCCGTGGGGATCGCCGGCGGCGAAGAAGCTGTCGAAGGCGCGGGTCACCTGCGCCGAGGTGCGGCGGGCGGCGAGGTCGGTCAGCGGGCCCTCGAGGAGCATGTCGGGCGGCGGCACGATGGCCCACAGCGGCGCGCCGTCCTCGCCGATCTCCTTGGAGTACGCGTCCTGGTGGAGATCGACGACGACGAGGAGGCCGGCGTTCGCGGCGCAGGTGATCGCGGCGTCGACGCGAGCGAGGTAGGCCTCGTCGTAGACGTCGCGCTGGGGCTCGACGCCGCTCCAGTTGATGGGCAGGCGCAGGTGATCGAAGCCGAGCGCGCGCATGCGGCGGCAGTCGTCGTCGGTGAGCGGCGGCACCTCCTCGACAGGCATGCGGCCGTCGTCGAAGGTCACGTCGAAGACGCCCTCGACGCGCGCGTTGATGCCGTGGAGGAGCGCGATACGGCCCCGCGCGTCGCGCAGGTGGGTGCCGTCGGAGTCGAGCGGCGTCATCGGCGTGCGGGCGGGTGGATCGCTGCACGCGGCGGCGGACGCGAGCGCGGCGACGGCGAGGAGGGAGGGGACAGTGGCGCGCATGAGCTCCTCTTCAGCTGGCGAGATCGCGGACGGTGGCGTGATCGTCGGTGGTCGAGAAGCGGCCCCTGGCGTCGCGCGTGACCGTGCCGACCGCGATCGTCGGGTCGTGCGTGAAGAAGAGGCGGCCGTGGCGAGCGGCGAGATCGGCGAGCAGGTTGGACTTCTCGTCGATGAGGCGCTCGGGGAAGCGGTCGTAGCCCATCGTGATCGGCACGTGCACCCAGGGCTTGCCCGGGATGAGGTCGGCGGCGAAGACGACCGGCCCCGACGGCATGGCGACCTCGGCGAGGAGGAGGCCGGGCGTGTGGCCCTCGCTGCGGTGGAAGCGATAGCCGGCGCCGAGGACCTCGCTGGTGTCGCCGATCACGCACTCGAGGCGGCCAGTCGCCTCGAGGAGCGGCTGCAGCTCGGGGATGAACGACGCGCGATCACGCGCGTGCGGGGCCTGGGCCCGCGCCCAGGCCTCGGCGCCGCACACCCAGCTCGCGCGCGGGAAGACGAGCGCGGGCGCGGCACCATCTGCGTGGGCGGTGAGCGCGCCGCCGGCGTGATCGAAGTGGAGGTGCGAGAGCACGACGACGTCGATCTGCTCGGGGGCGACGCCGAGGGCGGCGAGCGAGTCGAGGAGGACGTGGCGATCCTCGACGACGCCGTAGCGCTCGCGCATCGCCGGCGGGAAGAACGCGCCGATGCCGGTCTCGAACAGGATGAGGCGCGCGCCGTCGCGCACGAGCATGCAGCGACACGCCAGCGGGATGCGGTTCTGCGCGTCGGGCGCGATCCACTTCTCCCACATCGGCCGCGGCGCGTTGCCGAACATCGCGCCGCCGTCCAAGCGCTGGCTGTTGCCGAGGACCGAGGTGATCGTGCGGGCCATCTGCCGCGCATTCTACCGGGTCCCGGGAACGGGGCTACGATGGCGGCGTGCGGGGAACAGCGTTCATGATCGCTCTTCTGGCTGCGTGTGGAGCGCGGGCCGCGACGCCGGCTGCAGGGCCCGGCGAGCCCGGCGACGAGGTGCCGCGCGAGGCGGCGCGGCTGGCGGCGGCCTCGCCGGTCGCGCTCGCGGCCGCCCGCGGCACCGTCTACTACGCCGACCTCGAGGGGGTGTGGGCGGTGCCGGTGGCAGGCGGCGACGCGCGGCTGATCGCGGCGCCGGCGCAGCTCGTCGAGCGGATCGTCCCGCACGGCGACGAGCTCGTGCTCGGCACGGGCGCGGGCGTGCTCGCCGTCCCGGCCGCGGGTGGGGCCACGCGCACGATCCACGCGGGCGGGGTGACGTGGTTCGCGATCGACGACGACGGGGTGTGGATCGTCGACGAGGGCGGGCTGCGGGTGGTGCCGCTCGCCGGCGGCGAGGCGCGGACCGTCGTCGCCGGGCTCGGCGAGGTGGTCGCGCCCGTCGTCACCGACGGCGAGGCCGTGTACGCGGCGCTGACGCTCGACGAGACCGTGACCGTCGGACGGCGAGAAGTGGTCCAGGCGGCGGCGATCGTGCGCATCGCCAAGCGCGACGGCGCGCGCGCCGTGCTGGCGAAGCGGCAGTTCGGCGTGGCGGGGCTCTTGCGGCGCGGGGACCGACTGTACTGGACGAGCTTCGCCGCAGGCCTGCGCAGCGTGCCGGCGCGCGGCGGCACGATCGCGACGCACCTCGGCGGCGGCGGGGTCGCGCTCGCCGACGACGCCGACGGCGTCGTGGTGCAGACGACGTCGGGCATGTGGATCGAGGTGCGACCCGAGGGCGCGCGCGTCGCGGCCGGCGCGCGGCGTCGCCTGCCCGAGCGCACGCCGGGGCTCGTGCTCGCCGGCGGCGCCGTCGTCGCGCTCGTCACCGACGGGCACGAGGGCGTGAGCGAGCTCTGGCGCGAGGTGCGGCCGTGGCCGTCGTCGATCGCGGTCGCCGGGTGGGTGACGGACGGGCTGCGCGAGCTGATCGCGACTGGCGACGGCCTGCTCGTGCTCGACGCGCTGCGGGACGACGAGGCGACCGGACAGATCCTGCACATCGACGCGCGCGGCCGGCGCCGCGTGCTCGCGAGCGCGCCGGGCATGCGCGAGCTCGCGGTCGACGGCGACCGCCTCGCGTACCGCGCCGGCGACGCGATCTGGTGGAAGCGCGGCGCGGCGGCGCCCGCTCGCGCGGTGACCGTCGGCGACGAGCTCGTGCTCGGGCTGGTCCTGGTCGGCGACACCTTCTACTGGTCGGAGTCGCAGGGGGTCCGCACCGCGACCGTCGGCGGCGCACCATCCACCTACTACGACGATCCGCGATCGCGCAGCGCCGGATCGGGGAGGCCGGACGCGCACCTGCTCGTCGATGGCCAGACCGTGTACTTCACGCAGCTCGGCTGGGGCGGCGACGGAATCCGGAAGGTCGTCGACGCCACGACGCTCGCGCCGGTCTACGAGCCGCCCGAGGGCGTGTGGGCGGACGGCGCGCTCGCGCGCATCGGCGACACGCTGTACGTGACCAACAGCGAGAGCGAGATCGTGCGGGCGCCGCTCGCGGGCGGCGGCGCCCACGTCGTGGCCAAGGGAGGCGCGTACCCGTTCACGGCGCTCGTCGCGGGCGGCGGGCGCCTGGTCGCCGCGTCCTACGACGACGACGGGAGCGGGCTGGTCGTGATCGATCCGGTCGCCGGCACGATCGAGCCGGTGGTGACGTTCGCCGCCGAGTCGACGATCGTGCCCGCGGTCGAGCCGAGCGGCGACGCCGTCTACGTCGGCCTCGTGGAGTCGGACCTCATCGTGCGTGTGCCGCTGCCTCCGGTGCCGGCGCGCGCGCGGCGTTAGTTGGCGTTAGTTGGCGAAGCCGCGCACGACGATGATGCGGTTGCCGCTGCCGTACGTCGAGAAGAGGAAGTCGCCGGAGACCGGATCGATCGCCGCGCCTTCGGCGCCGGTGAGGTTGGTGATCAGCGAGCGGCGCGTCGACATCACCGGGTCGCCGGCGCTGTCGACCTCGTAGGTCGCGACCATGCCGGCCGAGTACTCCGAGACGAGGACGCTCGGGTTGGTGAAGAGCGGCGAGCCGAGCGGCACGTAGGCGATACCCTCGGGGCCGCCGGCGATCGTGAGGCGGTGGGCGGCCGCGGTGACGTCGTAGGTGCCGCTGGCGTCGGGGACGAGCGTGAGCTCGTACCACTGGCCACCCGACCACGAGACGAGCTTCCAGGCGCCCGCGCCGGGGTGGCCGGAGGGCACGCGGGCAAGGCCGCCGGGCGACGCGGCGACGCCGAGCCCCGCGAGCGCGACGGTCTTGTCGGTGGTCGTCGAGCCCGCGCGCTGGAAGCCGAGCTCGTTGACCGGGTAGCGCGCGAGCACGAGCACGCCGCTCGCGTCGAAGACGACGCCGCCGTCGTTGTACTGGCCCTCGCGCGCGAGCGTGCCTGGACCGACGATGCCGACGATGTGGCCCTGCGGGTCGCGCTGGAGCCCGAGGGCGTAGATGGCGCCGCCGAGCTGGTTGGCGGCGCCGCCGATGAGGAGCACGTTCGGATCGGACGGCGAGACGGTGAGCCCGCCGTAGTTGGTCGGGATGCCGGCGGCGGTCCCGAGGTCGCGCACGTCGTACGACGGGTCGTAGAACGGATCGATGCGGAACGGGCAGTCGGTGTCGGTGAGGTTGTCGCAGCCCGGCGAGCAACAACCGTCGCCGCCGACGCACCCGGTGCCGGGGTGCTCGCAGGCGACGTCGCACGTCGCCGCCGAGCCGACCATGACGTCCTCCGTGCAGGCGAGCGCGTCGGCGCATGTCGTCGGGCAGTCGCCGTCGCAGGTCTCGCCCGGGTCGAGCATGCCGTTGCCGCAGAGCGACGCGTCCGCGCCGGTCGACGCGTCCAGTGACAGACCGCCATCACCATCGTCGCCCGCGTCGCTCTCCACCTCCGCGTCCACCGAAACGGCGTCGACGCCTGCGTCGGTGAACGTCGGTCCACCGCCACCGCAGGCGCACAACGCAACCATCGCGATCCCCAGCGCGCGTCGTCGCAACATGCCGCGATGGTACCAGAGCGCATCGACCCGTTAAGTTGTCAAAGTTGACACCGTCCCCGAATGGAACGTGTTCCATTTGGGGACGGTGTCAACTTTGACAACTTGAGGGATGGTCAGGGCAGGTCGGCCGCGCAGGACGTCTCGGCCCAGCGGCCCATGTAGTGGCCGCCGACCTCGGGGCCGGGGAGGCTCTCGCGGTAGTGACCGCCGAGGCGACCGTGCTCGCCGGCGCGGGTCGCCCAGCGGCCGACGAAGGCACCGTCGCGGTAGTGGCCGCCGAAGATGCCGCGGAACTGACCCTCGCGGTTGATGTACTTGCCGAAGAAGACCTGCTCGCCGTTGCGGCGCTGGCCGTAGATGCCGCGCATGTGGCCGATGGGCGCGCCGTCGGCGTCGGTGACGATGCCGCGGAAGACGCCCGCGCCGGCGCGCAGCGCATGCCAGCGGCCGCGCATGAAGCCGTGATCGCAGTCGTCGCGGTCGCGGCGGAGCGCGGTGACCACGATGCGGTTGCCGTTCGCGTCGCGATCGGTCGAGACCGGGCCGGCCAGCAGGTCGCCCAGGCGGAGGTCGAGGCGCTCGCCGGTGTCGGGCACGTACGAGAGCGTGATGTCGCCGAGGTCGGCGTCGGCGAGGACCTCGAGCACGAGGCCGTCGGCGAACGGACCGGTCACCGACGAGAACGCGATCGAGGTGCGCGAGTCGCGCGGCGCGAGGCGATCGGTCGCCTCCTCGAAGCCGATGCGGTGGCGCACGACGATCGCGCCGCGGCTCACCTCGACGCGGCCGCTCCAGTCGGTGCGGGTCACGTCCTCGCGCGACGGTGGCAACCGGCCCCAGACCGCGGCGACGCGCAGGCGCTGGACGTCGGGGCGCTCGCGCAGCGCGACGATCTCCGTGTCGCGATCCATCGGATCGGCGACGGCGGTGCCGGTCTCGACCGCGGCGGCGGTGAACTGGTCGTCGACGCCGAACATCGGCGCCTCGT
The DNA here is from genome assembly GCA_002344285.1 of Myxococcales bacterium UBA2376. GTDB lineage: Bacteria > Myxococcota_A > Polyangia > Haliangiales > Haliangiaceae > UBA2376. Next base: position 49,196 of record DDTA01000100.1, on the reverse strand, counting down.
CCTCCATGTCGAGGCCGCCGTTCTCGAGCTCGAGGTTCGAGATGACGACGTCGGCCTCGTCCTCGGGCGTGTCGGTGCACGCGCCGGCGACGGCGACCAGGGAGCAGGCGAAGAGAGCGGGAAGGCGAAGAGTACGCATCGAGATTTCCTCCTGCCGTCCCCTAGAGCAACCGCCTTGCCAGGCCCGAGAACCGAGGCAAGACGCGCACTTGCCGGTGCCTGACACCGGATCGGGTGATCTCGAGGTCCCGACGGAGCGCGCACGACGGGCCGCCGCCGGGACCTCGAGGTCCCGGTGCGCTACCTGGCGCGCGGCGCGCCGAGGCGGCGCTGGAGCAGCATCCCGAGCGTCATCGCGGCGAGGAAGACGAGCGCGCCGGTCGCGCCCGCACCGGCGGCGACGATGCCGGGGCCGGGGCACAGGCCGCCGAGCCCCCAGCCGACGCCGAAGACCGCCGAGCCGAGGAGGAGACGCGCGTCGACGTCGCGTCGCGTCGGCAGGTGGAACTGCACGTCGAACCACGGCTCGCTGCGGCGACGTCGCACGAGGCGCATCGCGACGGCATAGACGGCGAGCGCGCCACCCATGACGAAGGCGAGCGACGGGTTCCACGCGCGGGTCACGTCGAGGAAGCCGATCACGCGGTCGGGGCGCGTCATGCCGGAGATCAGGAGCCCCGCGCCGAACAGCGCGCCGATCGCTCCCGCGAGCACGAGCGACATCACGCGACAGCGCGCGCCGCAGCTGGTGACACCGGCGCTCATCACACACCTCCCGCGAGCCACGCGGTGACGGCACCGGTGGTCATGAACGTCATCACGGCGACCAGCGACCGGGCCGACGCACGCGCGAGGCCGCACACGCCGTGCCCGCTGGTGCAGCCGCTGCCCATGCTGCTGCCGAACCCGACCAGGAGGCCGGCGACGGCCAGCACCCAGGTCGAGCGCGCCGCGGCGCCGATGGCGGACGGCGCGAGCACCGCGGCGACCACGCCCGACAGCACGAGCCCGCCGATGAACGCCAGCCGCCACCCGAGATCGTGCGCGACCGGTGGCAGGAACGATCCATAGATGCCGCTCACCCCGGCGATCCGTCCATGGGTCAGGAAGAGGAGCGTCGCGGCGAGGCCGATCAGGCCGCCGCCGGCGAGCGCGTACAACCACATCGTAGGCATGAGCGGCGCGATTGCAGCCGCGATGCCAGCCGCGGCCGAGCCATCTCCGCGTCTCGACGCGCCTCGACGCGCCTCGACGCGCCTCGACGCGACGCCTGGAGCAGCCCGCAACGATCCGGTGCAACACGCGCGTTTCACGATGCTTCAACGAAGCCCACACGCGCGCCGACCGGCCCGGATCTCGGTCGGAAACCTTGTGGCACCGCCCTTGAAGAAGGAGCGGTCATGATGCTCCCCGCCCTCGCCCTCGCGCTCCTCGTCGGCATCGCCCTCGGCCTCCTCGGCGGCGGTGGCTCGATCCTGACGCTCCCCATCCTCACCTACGTCGCCGGCATGGACACCAAGTCGGCGATCGCGGCGTCCCTGTTCGTCGTCGCGGTCACCAGCGCCACCGGCGTCATCACCCACGCCCGCGCCGGCCGCGTGCGCTGGCGCACCGGCCTCCTGTTCGGCGCCGCCGGCATGGTCGGCGCCTACGGCGGCGGCCGCGTCGCCGCGTACATCCCCGGCTCGGTGCTCATGGTCGCCTTCGCCCTCATGATGCTGGCCACCGCGGTGGCGATGCTGCGCGGACGCAAGCCCGGGCCCGCGCTGGCGCCAGCCTCGACACGGCGCGACCTGCCGATCGGCAAGATCCTCGTCGAGGGCGTCGTCGTCGGCGTCGTCACCGGCATCGTCGGCGCCGGCGGCGGCTTCCTCGTGGTGCCCGCGCTCGCGCTCCTCGGCGGACTGAGCATGGAGGTCGCCATCGGGACGTCGCTCGTCGTCATCTCGATGAAGTCGTTCGCCGGGTTCTACGGCCACCTGCAGCACGTCGAGCGCCTCGACTGGACCCTCACGCTCGGCGTGACCGCGGTCGCCGTCGCCGGCTCGTTCGTCGGCGCCGCCCTCGCCGGCCGCGTGCCCCCGCAGCTGCTGCGCAAGGGCTTCGGTGCGTTCGTGCTGCTGATGGCAGCCTTCGTGCTGAGCCGCGAGCTACTCTGAGCACGATGGCCCCACGCGCGCCGCGCACCCCACGCGTCGATCCGGCCGACGTCGATCGCGAGCTGGCCGGCGCCGCCCTCGGCGAGCTGGTCGGCGCCGCCCTCGTCCTCGACGAGCAGCTCCGCATCCGCGTCGCCTCGCCGGCGGCGGCCGCCCTCCTCGGCTCGGAGGTGCCGCTCGGCGCGTCGGCGGCCACGCTCCTTTGTGGCGACCGCCCCAAGCGCCCGTTCGCCGAGGCGCTCGCCGCCGGCCTGCCGTTCCAGGCCGTCATCCCGCACCCGTCGATGACGACCCACGCCGGCCAGGTGCGCGCGCGCTCGGTCCCGCTCGCCGAGGGCGGCGGCTGGCTCGTGTTCCTCGCCGCCGTCGAGGGCGGCGACGGCGAGCCCGTGCTGTTCCACCGCATGTGGACGCGCGACGCGCGCATGAAGGAGACCTTCCGCATCATCGAGAAGGTCGCGGCCGAGGACGTCACCGTGCTCGTGCGAGGCGAGACCGGCACCGGCAAGGAGCTCGTCGCCCACGCGCTCCACGCGCTCTCGCCGCGTCGCGCCGGACCATTCCGCGCCATCAACTGCGCGGCCCTGCCCGGCCCGCTCCTCGAGAGCGAGCTCTTCGGCCACGTGAAGGGCGCGTTCACCGGCGCGGTCAAGGACACGCCCGGCCACGTCGAGCTCGCCCACGGCGGCACCCTGTTCCTCGACGAGGTCGCCGAGGTGCCGCTCGAGCTCCAGGCCAAGCTCCTGCGCATGCTCGAGAGCCGCACGATCGTGCCGGTCGGCGGCCGTGACCCGATCCCGGTCGACGTGCGCATCGTGTCGGCCACGCACCGCGCGCTGCGCGACGAGGTCGAGGCCGGCCGCTTCCGCGCCGATCTGATGTACCGCCTGCGCGTCATCCCGGTGCGGCTGCCGGCGCTGCGCGAGCGCCCCGCCGACATCCTCCTCCTCGCCGACAAGCTGATCGTGGAGCTGAACGCGCGCGGCCGGCGCCAGATCACGGGCATCGCGCCGTCGGCGGGCGCCGCGCTCGAGCGCCACGAGTGGCCCGGCAACGTGCGCGAGCTGCGCAACGTGCTGGCCTACGCGTTCGCGATCGGCGACGGGCCGACCCTCGAGCTGCGCGACCTGCCGCCGGAGATCGCGGCGATCGAGCCGGCGAGCGCGGAGGTCGTCGTCGCGTCGGCCGAGGCGGCGCGCGGCGACGAGTCCTCGGAGCTGCAGCGCATCCGCGAGGCGCTGGCCCGCACCGGCGGCAACCGGGACCGCGCCGCCAAGCTGCTCGGCTGGAGCCGGGTGACGCTGTGGCGCCGGATGCGGACCCACGGGCTCGCCTGACCCACGGACGGTCCGCGACGCGCGCACGTAGCGCGCGGGAACGCAGCGTCTGCGCGCCGGCGTTTCACGGTGTTTCTGCGCGCCGCCGTTCCCGTGCAAGTTCGAGGAGATGGGGCTGGCATCGCCGGTGCAATGAAGCAGGGCACCATGATGATCCGCCAGCTCTTCGATCTCGAGACCTCGACGTACACGTACCTCGTCGCCGACCCGGCCGCGGGCGTCGCGGCGCTGATCGACCCCGTGCGCGAGCAGGTCGACCGCGACCTGCTGCTCCTGCGCGAGCTCGGCCTGACGCTCACGCACGTGCTCGAGACCCACGTCCACGCCGATCACGTCACCGCGGCCGGCGCGCTGCGCGAGCGGACCGGCGCCCGCACGTACGCCAGCGGCGCCGGCGCCCCGTGCGTCGACGTCCAGCTCCGTCACGGCGACACCCTCCAGGTCGGCGGCGTGACGATCACCGCGCTCGCGACGCCCGGTCACACCGACGACAGCATGTCGTTCGCGGTACCCGGCGCCGTCTTCACCGGCGACGCGCTGCTCATCCGCGGCTGCGGCCGCACCGACTTCCAGAACGGCAACGCCGCCCAGCTCTACGACTCGATCACGCGCGTGCTGTTCGGCTTGCCCGACGAGACGCTGGTCTACCCCGGGCACGACTACCGCGGGCGGCTGGTGTCGACGATCGGCGAGGAGCGGCGCCACAACCCGCGCCTCGCCGGCAAGTCGCGCGACGAGTTCATCGCCATCATGGACCAGCTCGGGCTGCCGCCGCCGAAGTACATCGACGTCGCCGTGCCCGCCAACCGTGGGTGCGGCGTCACCCCCAACGCGTGAGGGTCGCCATGCGCTACCAGGATGTCTCACCCACCGCGGCGTTCGCCGCCCGCGCCGACGCCCGTGTCGTCGATGTCCGGGAACCGGACGAGTTCACCGGCGAGCTCGGGCACATCCCCGGCTCCGAGCTGGTGCCGCTCGCGACGATCGGCTCCGCCGCGTCCACCTGGGACCGCGACAAGCCGCTCGTGCTCGTGTGCCGCTCGGGCGCGCGCTCGGGCCGCGCCGCCCAGGCGCTCGCCGGCGCCGGCTTCCGGCGCGTGATGAACCTCGCCGGCGGCATGCTCGCCTACCGTGCCGCCGGTCTGCCCGTGGAGGGAAGCTGACATGGACCGCCCCGCCGAACGCCCCGTCCTCGCCCACACCACCGACCTGAGCGGCGACGACAGCGCCGCGTTCGTGCACGCGGCCGCGCTGGCGGCGGCGAGCGGCGCGCGGCTCGTCACGGTCCACGGCAACGCACCGCCAGAGACCGCGGCGCGCTTGCCGGCGGCGGCCCCGCTGGCGGTGCGCTGGTCGCGCTCGATCGACCACGAGCGTCGCTGCCACGAATGTTGCGACGACGTGACCGACACGATCCTCGACGCGCTGCACGAGCTGCGGCCGGTGCTGGTCGTCGCCGGCACACACGCGCGCCGTGGGCTCGGCGCGATCCTGCACGAGAGCGTGAGCGAGGGGCTGGCGCGCAACCTCGACGTCCCGACCCTCGTCGTCCCCAACCAGAGCCGGGGATTCGTCGACGAGGCGACCGGCCGCATCGACCTCGAGCGCATCCTGGTCCCCGCCGCGGACTCCGAAGCCGCCGAGGTCGGCGTGACCGCGGCGCGCGAGCTCGCCGCGCTGGCCGGCGTCGCGGCCCCGCGGATCGACGTGCGCGTCGACCACGACGTCGAGGCCGCGGCGAAGGACGACCGCGCCTGTCTGATCGTGATGCCGACGGCGGATCATCGCGGCCTGCTCGACGCGCTCCTCGGCTCCCACACCGAGCACGTGATCCACGCGGCGCGCTGCCCGGTGCTGGTCGTGCCGATGCCCGCTACGGGGCGCTGACGGTCCGGACCTGGCCGGGCGCGATCTCGACGGTCACGCGCTTGCGGACGGAGCCGCTCGCCGGATCCGTGAGCACGACCTCATGGCGCCCCGCAGGGATCTTCCGCTTGAAGAACGGCGTCGTCCCCCAGTCCTCGCCGTCGACCGAGACCAGCGCGAACGGCTCCGCCGTGCAGGTCAGGAAGCCGGTCCCCACCGCGGCGTCGACCGCGGCCGCCGCGTCGACCGCGCGCGCGGCATCGACCGGCACCCCGGCGTCGCGCCGGCGCGCACGGCCGGCGTCGCGCTCCTCGTCGGCCGCGTCGGCGATCGCCGCGTCGGATGGCGCGGCATCGATCGCCGGGACCGAGACGAACGCGTCGGCTGATGTCGCGTCGACGCTCGCGGCGTCGACCACCGCCGCGCCGTGATCGCGGCCGCCGACGAGCAACAGCAGCGCCGTGACCCCCGCCAGCGCGAGCAGCACGGCGAGGATCGCGACACCACGCCGGCTTCGCCGATCGGGCACGGGCACGGGCACGGGCACGGGCACGGGCACGGGCGCGGCCTCGGCTGGCGCCTCGTCCGCGATCGCGGTCACCATCCCGGTCGGCCTCCCGGCCTGCGTCTTCATCGGCCCCGACGCCGCCAGGAGCTTCGCCAGCCACGTCCGGTGCTGCTCGCGCTCCGCCGCCAGCTCGCGCTCGACCCACGCCTCCAGGCTCTCGCGCGCGTTCGCCGCCGCGATCCGCTCGAGCACCTCGGCGAGCGCCGCCGCGCTCCCCAGCCGTCGCTCGCGATCGCGCTCGAGCCCCGCCATCACGACGTCGTCGAGATCCGCCGGCAGCGCGCCCGCCCAGCGCGACGGCGGCTCGAGCTCCTGGTGCTCGACCGCGCGCGCGATCGCGTAGAGCGAGTCACCCTCGAACAGCGGCTTGCCCGCGAGCAGCTCGTGCAGCACGACACACGCGCTGAACACATCGGAACGCCGATCGAGCGCCTGGTTCTTGACCTGCTCGGGCGACATGTACGGCGGCTTGCCCTTGAGCACGCCGAGCTCCGTCACCGGCGCCTGCCGCCCCTTCACCAGCGCGATGCCGAAGTCGAGCACCTTCACCCGCGCGTCGAACCCGAGCATCAGGTTGTCGGGCGAGACGTCGCGGTGGACGACGCCGAGCAGGTGCCCGTCCCCGAGATCGCGCAGCTCGTGCGCGGCGTGCAGCCCGCGGCACGCCGCCGCCATCGCCGCGCACACGAGCGCCGGCGGCGGCCGCCGGTCGCGGAAGCGCCGGAAGTGCTCGCCGGGGACGTACTCCATCATCATGAAGAGCGTCCCGTCCTGCTCGCCGAAGCCGAGGATCTG
>DDTA01000100.1:0-42438 GCA_002344285.1 Myxococcales bacterium UBA2376 | reverse complement strand
CGGGCCAGGAGCACGTCGCCCATGCCGCCGGACTTGATCGCGTGCAGCACCTCGGCGTCGCCAAGGATGGTCCGGACGCTCATTCGCGATCGTCGTCGGTCGCGGGCCGCTCGAGCAGGCCGTGCTTGTAGAGCAGCTCGCGGAAGTGTCGGCGGTTGATCCCGGCGTGCTCCGCCGCGCGCGTGATGTTGCCGCCCTGCCCCTGGTAGACGGCGGCGAGGTAGCGCCGCTCGAAGTGGTCGTTCCAGCGCTCCTTGGCTTCCTTGAACGGCAGCGCGGTGTCGACGACCTCGCTCATCGCCGGCGCCGTCTGCACCTCGACCCAGAGCCGCAGCTCGCGGAACGGCACCATCCCGCCCGACATCGCCCACGCGCGCTCGAGGACGTTGCGCAGCTCGCGGATGTTGCCCGGCCACGCATGGCGCTGCAGCCGCTCGAGGTTCTCGCCGTCGATCGGCCCCGGGCTCGCGTTGCGCGCGGCGTAGAACACGGCGACGAGCGCGGGTAGGTCCTCCAGGCGCTCGCGCAACGGCGGCAACGCGACGTGCACGACCGCGAGCCGGTAGAACAGGTCGAAGCGGAACTCCTTGGCCGCGACCATACGCGACAGATCGCGGTGCGTCGCCGCCACGACGCGCGTGTCGACCGCGACCGGGCGATCGGCGCCGACCGGCTGGACGGTCTGCGCCTCGAGCGCGCGCAGGAGGCGCGCCTGCGCCGCCAGCGGCAGCTCGCCCAGCTCGTCGAGGAAGAGGGTCCCGCCCGACGCCTCGACGAACGCGCCCTTGCGCTCGCGCTCGGCGCCGGTGAAGGCGCCGCGCACGTGCCCGAAGAGGTGCGAGTCGATGAGGTTCTCGGGGATCGCGGAGCAATCGACGACGACGAAGGGTCCGCGCGCCCGCGCCGAGCCGTCGTGGACCGCGCGCGCCGCCAGCTCCTTGCCGGTGCCGCTCTCGCCCTCGATCAGCACGGTCGCGTCCGAGGGCGCCGCCAGCTCGAGCACGGCGAAGAGCTCGCGCATCGCGATCGAGCGCCCCGCCATCAGACCGAAGCGCTCGCGCGGGCTGGGTGGCACCAGCAGCTGGTCCGCCGCGGAGATCCGCACCTGCGCGCCACCGACCTCGATCGTCGCGCCGCCGGGCACGACGACCTCGGTGATGCGCGAGCCCTGCCACCACGTGCCGTTGGTCGAGCCGAGATCCTTCACCCGCACGCCGCCCTCGACGGCGGCGAGCTCGACGTGACGGCGCGACACCTTGGCCTCGTCGACGACGAGATCACACGAGGCGTGCGCGCCGAGCACGACCGGGCGCGCGCCGAGCGCGACCTGGCCGCCGCCGCTCACCAGCCGCGCGATCCAGCTCCGCGTCGCGGTGCGCCCGCGGGTCGCCGAGGTGGCCAGGCCGGTCTGCAGCAGCGTGGTGCGGTCGATCACGTCCGACACCGCGCGAGGATACTCTCAGATCGCGTCACGATCGCGCCGGCGCGGTACCATGTCCGGAATGCGCGCGCTCGTGGCGACCGCCGTCCTCGCCGGGTGCTCCGACCCGACGTTCGACGTCGCGATCCGCTACGAGCAGCTCGCCGGCGGCGAGGCGGCGCAGCTCGCCCCGCACGTCGCCACGCTCACGGTCTCGGTCATCGACGCCGAGGCCGCCGGGCCGGCCGGCGGCCTCGATCGCGACGCCACCTGCGACGACGTCGCGTTCGGCCGGATCCCCGACGCCGTGCTCGAGGGCGCGCGACGCGCGTCGGTCGGCGCGCTCGACTCGCCGCGGCTCTCCGGCGTGCCGCGGCTGGGCGCCAAGCTCGTCGTCGCCGAGGCGCGCGACGCCGGCGGTCGCCGCGTCGGCGGCGGTTGCACGCCGGTCGGCGACATCGCCGAGGACACCGCGGCCACCGTGCTGGTCGAGGCGGCGCCGCGCGTCCGCCTGTTCGCGCGCGAGGAGATCGCGAGCGAGCCATCGCCGGTCGGGCTCGTCATCACGGCGGCGTGGGACGACCTCCTGCCGCTACCCGGCCGCGCGATCGTCGCCGAGCTGCACGCCACCGGCTACTTCGACGAGAAGCCGGTCGAGCTCACGTCCGCGACGGGCTTCGCGCGCACGCCCGACTTCGACGGGCTCACCGCGCCCGGGCCGGCGCAGACGGTCATCCGCGTGCGCTGGGGTTCCGCGCCGCTGCGCGTGCCGGCGTTCATCCTGTGGCCGTCGATGCAGGCCGTGGGCGGCGCCCGGATCTCGCTCGGCCCCAACGACGACGCGCGGCTGCCACGCTCCTGGGTCTCGGGCCAGGCGACGATGAACGGCATGACCGCGTGGGGCGCCGCCGCGCTGCAGAAGCGCACGGCCGCGCCCGGCGAGGAGGTCGTCGTCGTGCGCTTCAACCCCGCCGCGAAGAGGCTCGCCGCGACGATCGTCGACACGCCCGGGGCCCGCGCGCTGGCGCTGTTCGATCGCCGCCTCTACACGGTGACCGCCGGCGGCTGGCAGGAGATCACCGGCGGCGGGCTGGTCCCGCTGGCCGGCGACGCGCCGGGGACGGGCCCGGCGACGGAGCTGCACGCGTTCGACGGCTGTCCGGGCACGCCCGGCGGGTTGCTCGTGCGGCGATCGACCGGCACGACCGATCGCTACTACGCGTACAGCGCGCCCGGCGTGGCCGTCTCCTCGGGCGCGCTGGCGATGATCGCCGACGCGCTCGATCCCGCGGCCGATCAGATCGTCGGGCAGGCGTGCCTCGAGCTCGACGGGGCGCCGGTGCGGGTCATCGCGACGCGCGGCAGCGCCCTCGGCCTCGTCGCCTGGCTGTCGACCGGGCAACGCCTCGTCCTCCCCGGCGTGCAACACGCGACCAGCTTCACGCTCGACGGCACGACGCTCATCGCCGGCGTCGAGGCGACGATCAGCGGACCGCACGTGGCGTCGTACAAGCTGACCAGCCTGCTGGTCGGCGCGGCGGCGCTCACCGGCTTCGTCGGCGTCGAGGGCGTCGACACCGAGCTTGCGACGTTGCCGGCCTCGCTCGCGGTCGACGATCTCGACGGCGACGCGCGCCAGGACGTGCTTGCCGCGCTGCCCAGCCTCAACGGCCCGCGCATCCAGGCCAACTTCGGTCGCCTGGTCGCGGGCGAGCAGCTCGCGAGCATCTCGCCCGCCCTGCCCGGCGGGCGCGGCGCGACGACGCCGGTCCTCCGGCTCGAGGACGTCGACGGCCAGGGCCAGGAGGAGATCGTGGTGATGACGGACGAGGGCCTCGACGTCCTCTGCCTCGACGTGCGCGCCGGCGCGGGAGGCATGCAGTGCGCGTCCGCACCGTGACGACGGCCGCGACCGCGGTGCTGATCGCGCTCGCCCTCGCGTGCAACCGCGGCGCCGGTGGGAAGCCGCCAGCCACGCCGCCTGCGGCCACGCCGGCCAGGCCCCCGGCTGACCCCGCCCTCGCTCGCGACATCGCCGACGGCTTCCTCGAGATCTTGACGACCATGGCCGCGATCACCGAGGCCGCGCCCGACTGCCCCGCGATGGCGGTGCAGCTCATCGAGCTCTTCGATCAGAGCGCCGAGCTCTTCGAGCTCGCGCGTGCCCAGGGCGCCGACCCCGAGGCCGGGCCGCTGCTCGAGGCGGAGCTCGACCGGCGCGCCTCCGCGGTCGCCCCGCTCGTGGACCGCATCCAGGCCGGCCTCGGCCGGTGCCAGATGGATCGAGACGTCGCCGCCGCCATGGAACGCATGCCGACGCTCTGAGCCCGGCCGGTCGTGCGACAATCGCGGCATGCTCCTCGGGGAGGTCGTCGCCGGGCGCTTCGAGCTCGAACGCCTCGCCCAGATCGGGGGCATGGGCTCCGTCTACCAGGCGCGCGACCGCATCACGCAGCACCGGGTCGCGGTGAAGCTCCTGCGCGCGCCCGGTGGCCAGCACGACGCGCGCTTCTTGCGCGAGGCCGCGCTCCTCGCCGAGCTCCGCCACCCGGCGATCGTCCGTCACATCGCCCACGGCCGCACCCCGTCGGGCGAGCTGTACATGGCGATGCATTGGCTCGAGGGTGAGGACCTGGCGCGGCGCATCACGCGTGGCCCGCTCGCGCCGGCCGAGGCGGTCGACATGATCCGCCGGATCGCCGACGGCCTCGCGCTCCTCCACGAGCGCGGCGGTGTGCACCGCGATCTCAAGCCCTCCAACCTCTTCCTCGAGGAGGGCGATCCGGCGCAGGTGAAGATCCTCGACTTCGGGATCGCCCGCGCCAGCGCCGCGCTCGCGCTCACCGCCACCGGCACGGTGATGGGCACGCCCGGCTACACGGCGCCCGAGCAGGCGCGCGGCACGCGCGACGTCGACGCGCGCGCCGACGTCTTCGCGCTCGGCTGCGTGCTCTTCGAGTGCCTCACCGGACGCCCGGCGTTCCGCGGCGATCACGTGATGGCGGTGCTGGCCAAGGTGTTGCTCGAGGATCCGCCGCGGCTCGTCGACGTCGTGCCCGACGCGCCCGCCGAGCTCGACGCGCTCATCGCCCGCCTCCTCGACAAGGATCCGACGCGCCGCCCCCGTGACGGCGCCGCGGTCCGCGACGTCCTCGACACGATCGCGCGCGCGACGCCCGGCCATCGCACCCTCGGTCCGCTCACGCCGCGCCCGACCGGGCTCGGCTCCGAGGAACAGCGCTTCATGTGCCTGGTCATGTGCGCGCGGCCGGGCGCCGGCGATCCGCGGGTCGGGGACACGCCCGACACGCTGCCGCTCACCAGCGAGGACGTCGCCTCGCTCGGCGACAGCCCGACGCTCGCGCCGGCCTCGCCGTCGCACGCCATCGACGGCCTCGCCGCGATGTGCCGCTCGCACGGCGCGCGGCTCGAGCCGCTCGTCGATGGCTCGTGGGTCGCGTTCGCCGATCGCAGCGCTGCCCGACAACCGGCGACCGATCAGGCGGCGATGGCGGCGCGGGTCGCGCTGGCGATGCACGCGACGCTGCCCGACGCGCGCGTCGCGATCGCGTCGGGGCGCGGCGTCCAGGCTGGCCGCGCGCCGGTCGGGGAGGTGATCGATCGCGCGCTCGCCCTCATCCGCAACGTCCCGGCCGGACCGGTGCGCGTCGACGCCCTCACCGCGGGGCTCCTCGGCAGCGGGTTCGAGCTACGCGACGACGGTGACGGGCTGCGCCTGCTCGCCGAGTCGAGCCCCGTCGCGCCGCCGCGGCGCGTGCTCGGCCGACCGACGCCGTGCGTCGGCCGCGACCGCGAGCTGACCACGCTCGTCCAGCTCTTCGACGAGGTCACGACCGAGTCGTGCGCGCGCGCCGTCCTCGTGCGGGCGCCAGCCGGCTACGGCAAGAGCCGCGTGCGCCGCGAGCTGCTCGCGCGGCTCCGCGCCCGGGGCGTCGCGTTCGAATGGCTGCACGCCAAGGGCGACCCGGTGAAGACCAACGCCCCGTTCGCGCTCGCCGGCCAGGTGGTGCGCGGCGCCGCCGGCATCACCGACGGCGAGCCGCTCGAGGTCGGGCGCACGCGGCTCGCCGAGCGAATCGCGGCCGTGGTCGCGCCCGCCGAGCGCGCGCGCGTCACCGCGTTCCTCGGCGAGCTCGCGCACGTCCCGGCCCGCGTCGGCGATCCGGCGCTGGTGGCGGCGCGCCGCGACGCCGTGGTCATGGGCGATCAGCTGCGGCGCGCGTGGGACGACTGGCTCACCGCCGAGACCGAGCGCCGGCCGGTGGTGCTCGTGCTCGAGGATCTGCACGTCGGCGACCTGTCGACGGTCAAGCTGTGCGACGCGGCGCTGCGCAACCTGCGCGAGCGCCCGCTCCTCGTGCTCGCGCTCGGCCGCCCCGAGATCGACCTCCTGTTCCCCGGGCTCTGGGCCGAGCGCGGCCTCATCACCATCAACCTGCCCGAGCTGTCGCGGCGCGCCGCGCTGCGGCTGGTGCACGAGCTCCTCGGCGAGGAGGTGAGCGACGCGGTCGCGACGCGCGTCGTCGATCAGGCGAGCGGCAACGCCTTCTACCTCGAGGAGCTGTGCCGCGTCGTGCACGAGGGCAAGGACGAGCTTCCCGGCACGGTGCTGGCGATGGTGCAGGCCCGCCTCGAGGGCCTCGACGGCGAGGCGCGGCGACTCCTCCGCGCCGGGTCGATCTTCGGCGACCGCTTCCCGCGCGACGGCGTGCTCGCGCTCTGGGGCGATCCCGACCAGGGCGCCGCCGTCGATCGGCTGCTGGCGACGCTCGTCGAGCGCGAGCTCCTCGATCCGGTGCCGGCCCAGATCGCGGGGCAGTCGACGTACGCGTTCCGCCACGACCTGGTGCGCGAGGCGGCGTACGCGATGCTCACCGACCGCGATCGCGAGCTCGGGCACCGCCTCGCCGCCGAGTGGTCGAGCGCGGCCGGGGTCACCGACAGCGCCGTGCTCGCCGAACACTTCGCCCGCGGCGGCGTGCCCGAGCGCGCCGTCGACGGCTTCCTGCGCGCGGCGCGCGACGCGCTCGAGGGCAACGACATGGCCGCGGTGCTGGCCCGGGTGGAGCGCGGCCTGGCATGCGGCGCACGCGGCGACGCGCTGGGCGAGCTCCTGGTGCTGCGAGCCGAGGCCCACCGCTGGCGCGCCGACTACACGGCGTCGATCGAGGCGGCGCAGCTCGCCATGGCCGTCCTGTCCCCGGGCTCGCGCGGCTGGTGCGTGGCGGCGACGCAGACCATCGTGGCGCACTCCGCGATGGCCGACCACGAGGCCCTCGAGGACACGCTCGCCCGCATCTCGGCGTCGCCCCCGCTCGATCCGATCGAGCGCGTGCGCGCGCTCGCGCGTGGGTGCGTGAACCTCTACCTCGCCGGCCGCTACGACCGCGCCGATGCGCTCCTCGACCGGCTCGAGGGCGAGGTCGCGCGCGCCGGCCTGCGCGACGAACCGCTGGCGATGGCCCGCGTGCTGGAGGCCCGCGCCTTCTGCGAGGGGGCGCGCGCCGAGCAGGGTCGCGCCCTGGCGTTGCTCGAGCAGGTGCTCGGCGAGCACGAGCGCGCCGGCGACCTGCGCTCGGCGTGCCTGGCGCGCAACAACCTCGGCTACACGTTCGCGCAGCTCGGCGCGTACGGCCGCGCCGCCGAGCTCCTCGAGACCACGCTGCGCGACGCCGAGCGGATGGGCCAGCCGTTCATCTCCGTCCTCGCCCAGCAGAACCTGGGCGTCGTGCTCGGCGCGCTGGGGCAACACGAGCGTGCCGTCGAGCTCCTGCAGGCGTCGATCACGCACTTCGAGAAGCAGGAGGACACGCACATGGCCGCGGTCAGCCGTGCGTACATGGCGATCGAGCGCCTGCGCACCGACGACGCGACGAGCGCCGCGCGCGACGCGCAGCTCGCTGCCGACACGCTGACCCACACGCCGCCGTCTCACGCCCTCGCCCTCGCGGTGCAGGCACACGCGCACCTCGCCACCGGGAACGTCGCCGAGGCCCTCGCGGCGGCGCGGCGGGCGTACGAGATCCTCGAGTCGCTGGGCGGGCTCGACGAGGGTGAGATGCTGGTGCGCCTGGGCCTCGCGGCGGCGCTGGAGGCGAGCGGACACGCCGACGAGGCCCGCGCGGTGGCGTCGGTCGGCGCGGCGCGGCTGCAGACGCTCGCCGGAAAGCTGCCCGAGGCGCTGCGCGCCGACTACCTGGAGCAGGTCGCGGAGAACGCGGCGTTGCGGCGGCTCGCCGAACGCCTGGTGTTACACTGAACGCGTGAAGCGCCTCGCCTCGGTCGTGGTCGTCCTCCTCGCGCTGGCCGCCTGCAAGAAGCAGGACTCCTCACCGCGCCCCCTGGCGCCGCTCCCCGGCGACGGCGCGGGCACCGGCGCAGCGCCGCCGGATCCGACGCCGCCGCCGAGCGCGATGAGCGACGCCGAGTTCGACGCGCTCATGAAGGACGTGGTCGCGTACATCACGAAGGTCGGCGCGGCCGTCACCGCCGCGAACGGAGACTGCGCGAAGATGGCGACCGGGATCGAGACCGTCGCCGCCGATCACGGCGACGTGATCGCGCGCGCCCGAGCGCTCGACGAGGACCCGAGCGCCGAGGACCGCGGCGAGGCCTGGATGAAGGCCCACGAGGCCGACATCGCGCCGGTGTTCCAGGCGCTGTTCGAGGGCCTCGCGCCGTGTCAGTCGGATCCCGCCGTGCAGGCGGCGATGGAGAAGATGGGGACGTGAGGCGGGGCGTGGTGCTGATGACGGCGGTGATGGTGGTGGGGGTGATGGGTAGCGCGTGTGGAACGAAGCCGCCGGTCGTCGAGGAGCCGAAGGAGGCCGGATCGGGCACGGGCACGGGCACGGAGGGAGATGGCGCGGGCGGAGCCAAGGATGCGCTCGCCACGGCGGTCGAACGCGTGGTGACCCTCTATGAAGAGATCGGGCGATTGCCGCCCGCGGGCTCGTGCGCCGAGGCCGCGGCGACGATCGATCGCTGGACCGCCGAGCGCGGCGACGCGATCGTGCAGGTCCGGGACGCCGCGCAGGGCGAGCAGGCCGCGCTCGTCGACGGGCTGTTCCACGACGCGTCACCGCGCCTGGCCGCGGCGATGAAGGGGATCGACGAGCTCGCCGCGCGCTGCGCGTCGGAGCCGTCGTTGACGGCGGCGCTCGCGCGCCTGTCGCCGGGAACGGAGAGGCAACCATGAAGACCTTGGCCGCGCTGTGCCTCGTCGCGTCGGTTGTCGCCTCGGGCGTCGCGTGCAAGCGCGCGTCGCAGGCCGCCGGTCCACCGGCCGGCCAGGAGCGCGGCGACTGTCGTCCCGACCGCACCTGTGATCCGGGGCTGTCGTGCCTGTCCAACCTGTGCGTGCGGCCGCCGCCCGCCGACTGCGCGCGGATCGCGGAGCAGCTCTCGTTCATCCTCCTCGACAACTACACACCCCGCGAGCAGCGCGCCGCGTTCATGGCGGAAGCGCGACGTCAGTGCGACGCGGTGAGGCTGTCGGCCGACGACGGCGAGTGCATCACGCGCGCGCAGAGCCGCGCCGCGCTGAGGGAGTGCCCGGTGACGCTCGGCCTCGGCGACTGCGCGAAGATCATCGCCCACCTCGAGCAGCTCCAGGGCTCGAGTGGGGTGGACGCGTACCTCGTCACCGGCGCCGATCGGATCGTGTCGCGGTGCAAGGGCGAAGCGCCGTCGCTGGCGTTCGAACAGTGCGTCCTCGCCGCCACGAAGGTGGAAGAGGTCGAACGCTGTAGCTGGTAGGCGCCGGCCGCGACACCGCCACCGGCGATCGGATACATTCGACGCCCGGTGCTCGACTCCACGCGACGTCGACGGCGCACGCGGCTGGCCGCGCTGGCCGTGCTGGCGTTCCTGATCGGCGTCCTGCTCGCGCCCGCGTGGAGCGACGACGCCGGGGCGCCGATGGCGCCGTCGACGCCGCCGCCGGCCCCGGTCGACGCGCCCACGCTGCCCGCGGACGCCGCACCCGCCGCGGAACCTCCACCGCTCGTCGACGCCGCGCCGCCGCCACCCGTCGACGCCGCGCCGCCGCGCCCACCGCCACCGATCGACGCCGGCCCCGCCACCGACGCCGGGCCGCCGCTCGACGCCGGCGTCCCGGCCGGCGCCACGACGGTGCCGCCGCCTTCCCCGGGGGTTTCGCCGCCGACATCGCCGGCGCCATCGCCGCCGGGAGCCGAGGCCGCGACCGCCGACGACACCGCGGCGCCTCTGCCGACGGTGAGCGAGGGCAACCGCGCGACCGTCGTCATCAAGCTCGTCCTCGGCTTCGTCGTCATCTTCGTCGTCGCTTACATCGGCAGCCACAAGAAGGTGGTGCGCGCCCAGGAGCGCCTCGGCATGGGCGGCGTCATCGCGGCCGGCTTCCCCTTCGTCGCGCTCGGCGTGATCGTGCGCCAGCCCGAGATCGGCATCCTCACGCCCGAGGTCGTCGATCGCATGCGGCCGATCCTCCACTTCGGCCTCGGCTGGCTCGGCTTCATCATCGGCGCCCAGCTCGACATCCGGCTCCTCGATCGCCTCCCCAAGGGCACCGCGTACCTCGTCGTCGTCGAGGCGCTCGCGCCCTTCGCCGCCGCCGCCGCGGCCTGCGGCGCGTGCGCCGTCGCGCTCGGGCTCGCCGACGTGAGCGCCCCCGCGTTCTGGCGCGACCTCATCCTGCTCGGCGCCGCCGCCGCCATGACCGCGCCGCGGCGCTTCCGAGGCTTCGCCAACCGCGGCTGGCGTGAAGGTCGCGGCGCCGACGTGCTGCTCGGCCAGCTCGACGAGATCGTCGGCGTCGTCGGCCTCCTGTTCGTCGCCGCCTACTTCCGCCCGACCGGCGCCGCCGGCTGGCAGATCCCGGGCACGGCGTGGGTGTTCGTCTCGATCGGCCTCGGCGTCGTCGTCGGCGTCCTCATCTTCACCATGGTCCGTGTGCCGGTCGGCGGCGGCGAGTTCCTCGCCGTCGTCCTCGGCTCGGTGGCGCTCGGCTCCGGCCTCGCCGGCTACCTCTACCTCTCGCCGATCGTGGTCTGTTTCGTCGCCGGCACGCTCGTCACCAACTTCCCGTGCGAGCAGCGCGACGAGATCTTCCGCATCCTCAACCACCTCGAACGGCCCATCCACCTGCTCTTCCTGATCGTCGCCGGGGCGATCTGGGACGTGACCGCGCTCGCGCCGTGGGTGATCGTCCCGGTCTTCGTCGTCGCCCGCGTCGTGGGCAAGTGGGCGGGCGTGTTCGCCGCCGTGAAGACCGTCGGCAGCGCGATGCCCAAGGGCTTCGCCGACGAGCGCGTCCTGGTGTCGCCGCTCTCGCCGCTCTCGATCGCGCTCGTCCTGTCGCTGCACGGCGCGTTCGGCGGCGGGCCCAGCAACTGGATCGTCACCGTCGTCATCGCCGGCGCGATCCTCACCGAGGTCGCCGTGACGTTCACCTCCCCACCGGTGCCGGCGTCGGCGACGCAGCTGCCGGCCGCCGTGTTCGAGGAGGCGATCGACGCCGTCGATGACCTCGACGAGCACAGCGGCCCGAACTACCGGGACGGCGGCCACGACGACGACGACGACGACGACGACGCGCTGCCGCCGCTCGCCCCGCGACCACGCACGAAGGGGGGTGGCGCGTGATCGCGGTCTTCGCGCTGCTCGCGATCGGCGGCCTCATGCAGGCCGCGCGCAGCTTCGCGCCCGGCGTCACGCTCGCCGGCGGCACCGAGCTCGCGTTCGGCTTCCTGCTCCTCGCCGCCTACTTCACCGGCAAGCTCTTCAGCAACATCTCCTTGCCCAAGCTGACCGGCTACATCGTCGCCGGCATCGTCACCGGCCCGGCGGTGCTCGAGCTCGTGTCCAAGGACATGACCGGTCAGCTCAAGCTCGTCGGCGGCGTCGCCACGTCGATCCTCGCGCTGCAGGCCGGCGCCGAGCTCAACCTGCGCTCGATGCGCCCGCTCCTCGGGACCGTCGCGCGCATCACCATCTTCTCGGTGTTCGGCACGATGTTCGTGCTCACCGGCGCGCTGATCCTCCTGCGTCCGCTCGTGCCGTTCCTCGGCCAGCTCACGATCGAGCACGCCGCCGTCGTCTCGGTCTGCGTCGCGATCGCGCTCTCGGCACAGTCGCCCGCCGTCGTCATGGCGCTCATCGCCGAGACCCGCGCCGAGGGCAACCTGACCCGCACCATCCTCGCCCTCGTCATCGTCGCCGATCTCGCGATCATCGTCTCCTACGGCATCGCCTCCTCGGTCGCGGCGTCGTTCATCAGCGGCAACATCGACCTCTACGGCGCGGTCGGCGGCATCGGCTGGGAGGTCTTCGGCTCGATCGGCGTCGGCCTGTTCATCGGCTTCATGCTCGGCGCCTTCCTCATCTACATCAACCAGGGCGTCGGGCTGTTCAGCGTGCTCATCTGCTTCGTCGTCGCCGAGATCGGTCACGCCGTGCACCTCGACCCGCTCATCATCGCGCTCACCGCCGGCCTCTGGCTCGAGAACGTCTCGCGCGCCGATGCCCGCCACCTCGTGCACCAGTTCGAGGCCGCGTCCTTGCCGGTGTACCTCGTGTTCTTCGCCCTCGCCGGCGCCAAGCTCGATCTGAACGCGCTCTACCACCTCGCGCTGCCGGTCGCGATCATCGTGGTCACGCGCGCGTCGAGCTTCTACGTCACGTGCAAGGTCGCGACCCGCGGCCCCAACGTCGACCCCACGGTGAAGCGCCTGGCGTGGATCGGCCTCCTGCCGCAGGCCGGGCTCGCGCTCGCGCTCGCCGAGCTGGTGCGCCGCACCTTCCCGGAGTTCGGCGATGCCGCGTTCGCGCTCGTCGTCGGCGTCGTCGCCACCAACGAGCTGATCGCGCCCGTCATCCTGCGCGTCGCGCTCCTCAGGAGCGGCGAGGCCGGCCGCCGCCCCGACGACGGCATCCCCGTCTCGCACTGACCCCGCGGCCTCGGCCGCCGTTCATTCTCCGGCGAGCCGGGCGCGCAGGATCCTCATCTCCTCGCGCTCCTGCTCGCTGACCTCGGGCCAGTGCAGCGGCAGCCGCTCGAGCGTACCGACGATGATGTCGGCGACGGCGCGGCGCATGTACGACTTCGAGTCCGCGGGGATCGCGTACCACGGCGCCCACGGACGCGAGGTCTCGCCGAGCGCATCCTGGTAGGCGCGCATGTACTCGTCCCAGCGCGCGCGCTGCACCATGTCGTCGGCGTTGAACTTCCAGTTCGACTCGGGCTCGTCGATGCGCTCGATCAGGCGCTGGCGCTGCTCCTCCTTGCTGACGTTGAGCCAGAACTTGAGGATCACGGTGCCGTTGCGCGCGAGGTGCTGCTCGAACGTGCGGATCGACTCGTAGCGCTCGCGCCACAGCTGCGACAGATCGTCGGTGCCGTAGGGCAGACGCTGCGCGCCGAGGTAGTGCGGGTTCACCTTCACCACGAGCACTTCTTCGTAGTGACTACGGTTCCAGATGCCGATGCGGCCGCGCTCGGGCACGCGCTGCGTGCAGCGCCAGAGGAAGTCATGATCGAGCTCGTGGTGGGTCGGCGCCTTGAACGAGAACACCTGACAGCCGGCAGGGTTGACGCCGCTCATGACCGCGCGCACCGTGCCGTCCTTGCCGGCGGCGTCCATCGCCTGGAAGACGAGGAGGAGCGAGAAGCGGTTGTCGGCGTAGAGCTTGGCCTGGAGCTTCGCCAGACGATCGACGCTCTCCTCGAGCGCCTTCTGGTTCTCCTTCTTGGAGGGCGCGTTCTCCTCGCGGGTCGCAGCCCGCGACACCACGAAGGTTCCGTCGAAGGGGACGAGGTAGGGGCTCGGGGTTGGCTCGATCACGATCGAGACGGTACTCCGGATTGCCACGTCGCACGCTCGAGGGTGTTCGCGACGACAACGTCTCTGTGACATTTCGATCGCAAGGGGTCGAACCCTCGGTGAGTTTGTTATCGTGGGACGGCCATGACGACGATCATCCCCGAGCAGGACCGGCTCGGCCCCCTCGCCTCCACCCCGCCTGCCACATCCACTCCCTCCTACGGTGACCCCGTCGCGCTGCGCGCGGTCGTCCTCGCCGCCGTGAAGAACGCGCTCGAGCCCGCGCGTGCCGCGCGCGCCCACGCCGACGCGCGCCCGGCCGCCGCCGTCCACGAGGTGCGCAAGGCGATCCGCCGCGTCCGTGCGATCGTCGAGCTGCTCGGCAACACCCTCCCGCGCCGCGAGCGCAAGGATCTGCGCAAGGCGCTCGTGCAGGCACGGCGCAGCCTCGGCCCGGCGCGTGATCTCGCGGTGGCGAGCGACGCGCTCGTGGAGGTCGCCACGGCACCCGAGGTCGCGCCCGCGGCCGCGGCCATCGTCGCCGCGGCCCGCGCCGACGCGCCGCCGGCGGGCGGCATCGTCGATGACATCAACCGGGCGATCGACGTGGCGCTGGCGCAGGGCGATGCGCTCGCCGCCGCGCTACCCGACGAGGTCCGCGCGCGCGATCTGGTGCGCGGCCTGGCGAGCACGTATGGCCGCGCGCGCCGCGCCCGCCGCAAGGCCAAGCGCTCCGATCGCGCCGCTCACCGCTGGCGACGCCGCGCCAAGGAGCTGTCGTACCAGCTCTCGGTGTTCCGCGACGTGCCGGCAGCCGAGGAGCTGCGCGAGGGGCTGGCCAGGCTCGACGACGAGCTGGGCGAGGTCGTCGATCGCCTCATGCTCAAGGACTTCGTCGGCCTCTACGGTCACGCCGCGGCCGCCGACGCCGTCGGCGCGATGCTGGCGCAGATCGACGACGAGCTCATCGCCAAGGGTGACGCCGCGCGCAAGCACTCGAAGCACCTGTTCGCGGCGCGCCCGCGCAAGCTTCGCCGGCGGCTCGCCAAGGCGATCGCGCCCAGGCCACCCGAGGCCAGCGGCGACGGGGTGCCCGAGCCCGTCGATGGCGCGAAGGGAAGCGGCCCCGACAGCTCGCCCGTGTGACGGCGCGATCGAACGACGATCGCGCGGAGTTCTGCTAGCTTCCGCCGCATGGCCAAGGTCCTCATCATCGGCGCCGGCGGAGTCGGCGGCGTGGTCGCCCACAAGTGCGCGCTGGAGCGCGAGGTCTTCGACGACGTCCTGCTCGTGAGCCGCACGCTCTCCCGCTGCGAGAAGCTGCAGCGCGAGATCGCCGAGATGCACGGACGCGAGATCCGCGTCGGCCAGGTCGACGCCGACGACGTCCCCGCGCTGACCAAGCTGCTCGAGAAGGAGCGGCCGGCGGTGGTCATCAACGTCGCCCTTCCCTACCAGGACCTCTCGATCATGGACGCCTGCCTCGCCGCCGGCGTCGACTACCTCGACACCGCGAACTACGAGCCGCCCGACGTCGCCAAGTTCGAGTACAAGTGGCAGTGGGCCTACCGCGATCGCTTCCGCGAGCGCGGCCTCATGGCGGTGCTCGGCTCCGGCTTCGATCCGGGCGTGACCAACATGTACTGCGCGCACGCGCAGAAGCACCTGTTCGACTCGATCAAGTACATCGACATCCTCGACTGCAACGGCGGCTCGCACGGCAAGGCGTTCGCCACCAACTTCAACCCCGAGATCAACATCCGCGAGATCACGGCGCGCGGGCGGTACTGGGAGAAGGGCGAGTGGAAGGAGACCGATCCGCTGTCGGTGTCGGCGGTGTTCGACTATCCCGGCGTCGGCGAGCGCAAGAGCTTCCTCCTCTATCACGAGGAGCTCGAGTCGCTCGCGCTGAACATCCGCGGCCTCGAGCGCATCCGCTTCTGGATGACGTTCGGCGAGGCGTACCTCAAGCACCTCGAGGTGCTCGGCAACGTCGGCATGACCCGCATCGATCCGGTCGCGTACGAGGGGCACCCGGTGGTGCCCATCAAGTTCCTGAAGAACCTCCTGCCCGATCCGGCGTCGCTCGCGGCCGGCTACACCGGCAAGACCTCGATCGGCTGCCTCGTCGAGGGCGTGAAGGACGGCAAGCCGCGCAAGGTCTTCATCTACAACATCTGCGATCACGCCGCGTGCTACCGCGAGGTCCGCGCGCAGGCCGTCTCGTACACGACCGGCGTGCCGGCGGTGACCGGCGCCGTGATGATGGTGACCGGCAAGTGGAAGCAGCCGGGCGTGTGGAACATGGAGGAGCTGGATCCCGATCCGTTCCTCGCCGACGTCGCCGCGCGCGGCCTGCCCTGGCACGTGCAGGAGCGGACGCCATGAGCGCCAGCGCGGGAGAACGACCATGAGCGCGGGCGCCGCGCTGGGCGCCGACATCGCCGCACGCCTGGACCTGTCGTCGATCGAGACGCCCTGCTTCGTCACCGACCTCGGCGCGCTCGAGAAGAACCTGCGGCTCCTCGCCGACGTGCAGGCGCGCGCCGGTTGCACGATCATCCTCGCCCTCAAGGGCTTCGCCCAGTGGCCGACCTTCCCGCTGGTGAAGCGCTACCTGCGCGGGACCACGGCATCCTCGGTCGCCGAGGCGCGCCTGGGCAAGGAGGAGATGGGCGGCGAGGTCCACGCCTACGCGCCGGCGTGGACCGAGGACGATCTGCGCGAGGTGTGCGAGCTCGCCGATCACGTCGTCTTCAACACGCCCGGGCAGTGGAAGCGGCTGCGCCACGTGGTCGAGGCCGCGCGCGCCGCCGGCCGCGCGATCTCGTGCGGCCTGCGGTGCAACCCCGAGCACCGCGAGGTCGAGGTCGCGCTCTACGATCCGGCGGCGCCGTGCTCGCGCCTCGGCACCACCCGCGCCAACGTCGACAAGGCGGACCTCGAGGGCCTCGACGGGCTGCACTTCCACACGCTGTGCGAGCTCGGCCCCGACGCGCTCGAGCGCACGCTCGCCGCGTTCGAGGCCAAGTTCGGCGACCTCATCCCCGGGATGAAGTGGGTGAACTTCGGAGGTGGGCACCACATCACGCGGCCCGGCTACGACACCGATCACCTGGTGCGACTCATCCGCGGGTTCCGCGAGCGCTGGGGCGTCGAGGTCTTCCTCGAGCCGGGCGAGGCCGTCGCGCTGGGCACCGGCGTCCTGGTCGCGTCGGTCCTCGACGTCTTCGACAACGGGATGCCGATCGCCGTCCTCGACACCTCGGCGACCGCACACATGCCCGACGTCCTCGAGATGCCGTACCGGCCGGTCATCGTCGGCGGCGGCGATCCGGGCGCGCGCGCGCACACCTATCGCCTCGGCGGGCTGACCTGCCTGGCCGGCGACGTCATCGGCGACTACAGCTTCGACGCGCCGCTCGCGATCGGCCAGAAGCTCGTCTTCCTCGACATGGCTCACTACACGATGGTCAAGACCACGACCTTCAACGGGGTGCGCCTGCCGTCGATCGCGACGCACGACCCGGCGACGGGTGTGATCAGCGTCTCGCGTAGGTTTGGTTACCGGGACTACCGCGACCGGCTGGGCTGAACGCCGCGCGGACATCAGGCCGGCATCAGACCGACCATGTCAGCGAACTCGCTATTGACTGTTCGTCAATGGACAGGTCAGGCTCGTGCTCGGAGGAGCGACCATGCGCATGAGCCTGCGTCCGATGTTCCTGGCGAGCTGCGTGCTCGCCGCTGCATGCAACGGTGGTGGCGGTGGTGGTGGTGACGACGACGGGACCGACGTCGACGCCGGCGACAACCCGCCGGCCGAGGGATTCCGCATCCAGACCCCTCCGATCACGATCGAGGCGGGTCAGGAGATCACGTACTGCTACTACACGACGATCAACGTCCCGCGGACGATGGGCGTGAAGCGCTGGTCCTCGGTGATGACGCCGGGCAGCCACCACCTGATCGTGTTCTTCCAGGATCACGGCAAGCAGGACGGCACGATCGATCAGGACTGCGGCGGCGCGGGCGGCGGCGGCATCAGCAACCTGCCGGTGTGGACGTACTCGGCGCAGCAGCCGACGCAGGAGCAGGTGATGCCGGCGGGGGTCGGCATGACGGTCAACCAGGGGCAGAAGGCGTACGTGCAGATGCACTACTTCAACGCCAGCGACGCGCCGCTCGAGGCGCGGGTGACGATCGACGCCGAGGCGTACGCCGCGGGCGAGGAGTTCACGCCGGCGGCCGCGTACATCACGTACAACACCGAGATCAACATCCCGCCGATGTCGACGAGCAGCGTCCAGGGCACGTGCAGCGTGCCGCAGGGGACCAAGTTCTTCACGATGTCGACGCACGCGCACAAGCGCGCGACGCTCACCCGCGTCACCGACGGCGGCAGCATGGTGTTCGAGTCGACCAACTGGGAGGAGCCCGACGCCCGCACGTGGATGGCGGCGCCGTTCTACGAGTTCTCGACCGGCTCGCTCACCTACCGCTGCGAGTACGACAACCGCACCGGCCCGACGTCGGGTCAGACCGTGCGCGAGGGTGACAGCGCGCCGACCGACGAGATGTGCATGGCCGTCGGCTACTACTTCATCGAGGGTGCGACCACGGCGCGCTCGCGCTTCTGCGTGAACAGCTTCCTGGTACCGTAGGGGCGTTGGGCCGGATCACGCGCGCGCATGACCGTATCTGGCGCGCGCTCGCGGGCGGCGATGGCGCCACGCGCGCCGGGCTGCCGTTCGACGAGGCGCTGGCCCCGGTGCCGGCGCTCGCGCTCGCCGCGCTGGTCCTGAACGACCGCGTGCTCAAGGCCAGCGTCCCGAGCTGGCTCACCGGCAAGCTCTCGGACATCGCCGGGCTCGCGGTCGCGCCGCTCGTGCTCACGGCGGCGATCGACGTGCTCTTGTGGCTGGCGTCGCGTGCGGGCGTGCGCGTCGACTGGACGTTCCGGCGCTGGAAGCTGGTCGCGTCGGTCACGGCGACGGGCGCCGTGTTCGCCGCCGTGAAGCTGTGGGCGCCGGCGAGCCGCGCGCTCGCCGACCTGCTGGCACAGGTGTTCGGGCAGGCGCAGATCGTCACCGATCCGACGGACCTGTTGACCCTGCCCGCGCTCGCGATCGCGTGGTGGCACGGGCAGCGCACGCTCGCGCACGTGCCGTACGGGCGCGTGCAGTGGGCGCAGCGCAGCGGCGCGCCGGCGCCGTTCGCCGACGCGGTGGCCGCCGGCGCCGACCCTGCCGAGGTCGCCGCGCTCGACGCCGCCGTCTCGGCGTGGCGGGCGGGCGGGCCGGCCGCGCCGGTCGACGACGCCCTCGCCGCGCTCAGAACCCGGTGATGCGGAACAGGCGGCCGCGGTTGTTCGCCGACGGACGGGTGAGCACGTACCCGGTCGTACCACTCACCGCGATGTCGATCGGTTCGTTGCGCAGGTACGCGACCGCGCGGGCACCGGCGCCGGAGGTGGCCACGACCCGCTGATCGCCGCTGAGCGCGACCAGCAGCGAGCCGGCGAACGGCGACGTCCCGCCCAGCCATTCGATCCCCCACGGTTCGGGCACGCCGCTGCCTTCGAAGCGGCTCACCGCGCCGCTGGTCCGGTCGACCCGCAGGATCACGTCGTCGTTCAGCTCTGACACGAAGATCTCGCCCGCCGGTCCCAGGGCGATGCCCCTCGGCTGATCGAGCACGTCGCCGGTGAGCGCGGTCGGTTGCGCGTTCGCGTCGCAGGTCGCGGCCCGCACGACGCGCTGGAGGTTGTCGTCGACGGTGAGCAGCCCCAGCGTCGGATCGACGACGAGGTGGTAGGGGTCAGCGGGGTTGTCGGCGCCGATGTCGTTGCAGAACCCGGACGCGTCGTAGCGCTGGGTCAGCGGGTTCCAGGTGAGGCGGCCGATGCGGCGCTGGCGATCGGTGTAGTAGAGGTTTTCCCCCGTCGCATCGAACGCGACGCCTTCCATCGTCCCTTGTCCCGTGATCACCGCGACCGGGTCGACGCTCCCGGTCGACGGGTCGACCTTGCGGACGCACGCGCCGTTGCACGGCGCGTTGCCGGCGTTGTCAGCCACGTAGAGCTGGCCATCACGCGGCGACACCGCGAGGCCGCGCGGATCGGCGAGGAACGACGTGGTGCCGTCGGTGATCATCCCCGAGGTCAGGCCCGGCGGCGTGACGATCACGATCGATGGGTCGACGGTGAGGACGACGGCCGTCGCCGCGGCCTGGTTCCCCGAGAGGTCGGTGGCGATCGCATGGAGCGTGATCGTCGGCCCGACCGCGGCGCCCTGCGGCACGTCGAAGCTGAACTGGACGGTCGCGTCCGCGCTGCCGCTCGCGAGGAGCGACGAGCGCTGCCGATCGAGCGAGCCGCTCGCCTCGACGACGACGCGGCTCACGCCGATCTCGTCGGTCACGTGCACCTGGACGTCGAAGGGCAACCCGGGACCGACGCGCAGGTCGGTCGTCGGGGGCAGGATCTCGACGACCGGCGGCGTGCGGTCGAGCACGGCGAAGGACGCGGCACCGTTGATCGCGGACGTGTCGCGCGAGGCGACCACGACCGTGCCGCTGCCGTCCCACTGGAGGCCGGTGATGAGCGTCTCGAAGCGGCCGTCGCGGTCGGTCCGGCCATCGAACGGAGCGATCTCGTGGACGACGCCGTTGCGATCCACGTAGTCGATGCTGACGGCCACCGCTTCGTCAGCGAGCGGCGTACCATCCGCGGCGTGGACCAGCGCCCGCAGCGCGGTGGTGCCGTCGAGCGACGACACGACCGAGGGGTTGAGCTCGACGAGGACGCCGTCGGGGCTGGCACAGGCCGCGAGGCCCAGGGCGAGAGTCGCGGCGTGGAGGCGACGGGAGGGCCTCATGGCGCCTCCAGGTACCAGCGGGCGCCGGCGAAGGCCTCGAGGAAGAGGTGCGTCGACTGCGCGTGCGGGCAGACGCTGTTCGCGCCCGAGGCGAGGCTGCAACTCGGGGTCCGCAGCACGTCGTACCCGGGGGCGAGCTCGGCGTACAGCTCGAGCGGGCCGAACGCGCGGGCCACGCTCGCGCTGGCGAGCAGCCCGGTGTGCGCGTCCGGGAGCTCGTCCATCGACGCCGGCGCGTAGTGGTGCCGACGATGTCTGACGCCGACGCCGAGGTGCACCAGCGCGCCGACGGCGCGCGACAGCTCGAGACGCGCCGAGAAGCCAGCGCCGCCGAGCGTGCCGGTGCCGGCGGCGGCGGTGACGGCGTGGTGACCATCCGCGAACGCGAAGCGCGCGGTGGCCGAGCTCGGGGAGCCGAGCTCGACGCCGAAGGCGAGGCCGGAGGGTGGACGCGACGGGGCCGCAGGCTCCGCGTGCGCGCCTCCTCCCACCGCGACGAGGGCGATGAGGACGAGGTGGTTACGCATGGTTGCTCCTTACGGTGCCGCGTCGACGGTGAGCGTGATCGGTTCGGCGGCGGCCTGGTTGCCCGACAGGTCGCCGGCCAGGGCGTAGAGCGTGATGGTGCCGCCGGGCGCGGCGCCGTCCGGGACGCTCAGCTCGAACTCGACGGTCGCGTCGGCGGAGCCGCTGGCGACCACGGTCGAGCGCAGGCGCTCGAGCTCGCCCGCCGCCTCGAGCCAGACCTCGCTGACGCCGATCTCGTCCTGGACGCGAACCGGGACGCGGAAGTCCTGGCCCTGGACGACGCGGAGCGTGAGCGTCGGGGCCGTGATCGAGACCCGGGGCGGCGTGCGGTCGATGACCGCGAACGGCGCCTCGCCGGTGACCTCGGGCGCGCCGTCGACGCTGACGGTCACGAGGCCGGTGCCGTCCCATGTCAGCCCGGTGATGTCACCGGCGTAAGCGCCGCGCGCGTCCGTGACGCCGGCGAGCGGCGCGATCTCGCGCGCGACGCCGGCGCGATCGGTGTAGGTGATCGCGACGGTGACCGCGGTCTCGGGCAACGGCTCCGCGTCGCTCATCACGACCGCGCGCACGCTGGCGACGCCATCCAGCGACGAGACGACGTCGGGCGCCAGGGTGACGAGCACGTTGTTCGGGTCGTTGCTGCAAGCCGCGAGCGAGACGAAGGACCAGGGTATCGACAAGGCCAAGGCTAGGCGCATCAGGTTCCTCCCGTGAATGCGGCGTGAGGCAGCTTGCGTGCCAATGGCCAAGCTGGCGTGAGCGCTCGCGCGCCGGCGCGGTCGTCGTCGCCTGACTGTACCGACGATGCACGAGTGCGCATCCGACGGACAACGCCGGCGAGCTTCCGCACCAGGTGCGATGGCCACGATGATGTGCGTGCGTGGCGGCGGAGGACGCCGACGCGGTAGTCTCGTAGGTCATGGTGGATGACCGCGACCGGATCCCGACGCCGATCCGGGCGATCCTGGAGCAGGAGGGGCTCGATCCTCGGTTCTCCGACGAGGTCATGGCCGAGGCCGCCGCCCTCGTCGCCTCGCCCGGCCTCGACGATCCGGCGCTGGAGGATCAGGAGTCGATCCCGTACGTCACCGTCGACGGCGAGCACACGCGTGATCTCGACCAGGCGCTCTACCTCGAGCGCGACGGCGACGGCTACCGCATCCTGTACGCCATCGCTGATGCCGCGTACTACGTGCGCCCGGGCACGGCGCTGTTCGCCGAGGCCCTGCGCCGCGGCACCAGCTTCTACCTGCCTGGCCTCTCGGTGCCGATGTTGCCGCGCTCGCTGTCGGAGGGCGCGGTCTCGCTCAACGCCAACGTCGTGCGCCGCGCGCTCGTGTTCGACATGCGCATCGACGACGCCGGCCTGTGCCGCGGCACGGAGATGCGGCGTGCGCGCATCCGCAGCCGGGCCAAGCTCACGTTCGAGCAGGTGCAGACGCTCCTCGACGAGCCGGCGGTCTCGCCGCTCGCCGGGGCCGAGTACGCGGCGAGCCTCGCGCTCCTGCCCGTGGTCGGCCGGCTGCGCCAGCTGGAGGCGGCGGCGCGCCAGGTGATCCGCTTCCATCGCCAGGAGGTGCACGTCGGCCTGTCCGGCGACGCCTTCACCGTGCTCGCGCGCGTGCGCCAGGACGTGGAGAAGTACAACGAGCAGCTCTCGCTCCTGTGCAACGCGGAAGGTGGCCGCGTCCTGTGCGAGGCGGTCGGCGACGACACGTCGTTCGCGGCGCAGGCGATCTACCGCGTGCACCCGGCGCCGCCGCCCGAACGGCTGGAGGAGCTCGAGGCGCAGCTCGCCGAGCTCGCGCGCCTGCACGCGCTGGACGAACGCTGGGCCTGGCGACCCGAGCAGTCGCTCGCCGAGTGGGTCGAGGCCCTGCCGCTCCTGGCCACCGACCCGAGGCTCCTGCGCATCGCGCGCGCCATCGAGCGCCAGGCCGTGATGGTGAACGTGCGCTCGGTGTTCAGCGCCGAGCCCGGCGAGCACTTCGGCGTCGGCGTCGAGCCGTACGCCCGCTTCTCGTCGCCGATGCGCGAGATCGTCGGCGTGTTCGTCCACAAGGAGGCGGTCGAGGCGCTGGCGATGGCGCCGCGCGCGCCCGCGGACGAGGACGCCGCCCTGCGCGACGAGGTGCTCGCCGCCGCCAACGGCGCGCGCGAGCGCCAGCGCCGGCTCACCGACCTCACCAACCGCCGCGTGCTCGACCAGCTCTTCTCGCCCGACCTCGCGCTGCCCCGCGCGCAGCGCCCGCTGCGCGGCGGCACGATCATGGGCGTCACGCCGGCGAAGATCCACGTCACGCTCGACGCGCCGCCGGTCGACGTGAAGCTCTACGTCGCCGACGCCGGCCGCGCGCTGGGCGGCATCTGGCTCGCGCTCACGCCCGGCAAGGGGGCGCTCGCGGGACCCGACGGCGAGCCGCGGTTCACGGTCGGCGACACGATCACGCTCCGGCTCGTCCGCCGCGACGAACGCCGCGACCGCTGGGTGTTCGAGCCGGTCAGCGAGGCCACACCGCCCCCTTCGTCCTGAGCGAGGCGAACGTCAGCGAGGCCGCGTCGAAGGACCCACCGGCACGAAGAGGCCGACCGCGCGCGCCGGATCGCGGATGCCCTCGGCGACGAGCAACGCCCGCGCGGCGTCGCGCAGCGCGCGTCCCTCGTCGCCGCCCTGCAGCTCGCCGAGACGCCACCGCGCCGCGGTCGCGACCATGCTCATGTGCCCGGCGTCGAAACCCGCGATCGCCTCGCGGTACGCCGTCCGCGCGGCGTCGTGGTCGCCGTCGAGCACGGCGAGCTCGGCGGCGACGAGCGTGGCCGCGGCGGGGTTGCCGCGCGGACCGCGCAAGGACCGCTGGATCGCGCGGGCGCGCTGCCGGTAGGCGGCGGCGCCGCCGCCCGCGCCGCCGACCGCCGCGGCGCCGAGCACGGCCGCGGCCTCGACGTACGCCGTGAACACACGCACCGCGCGCACCCGGAACAGGTGACCGCGGCGGAGCGCCGGCGTCTCGCGGGCGATGAGCTCGGCCGCGGCCGCGGCGTCGCCCCGGTAGAGCGCGACGAGCGCCTGGGCCTGCATGTGCTGCCAGTGCA
This sequence comes from Myxococcales bacterium UBA2376, assembly GCA_002344285.1. Classification (GTDB taxonomy): domain Bacteria; phylum Myxococcota_A; class Polyangia; order Haliangiales; family Haliangiaceae; genus UBA2376. The sequence goes on along the minus strand of DDTA01000100.1, from coordinate 18,691 downwards.
GCATCGTGACGCCGTGGCGCGGGATCCGCCCGGCCGCGCGCTCCAGCTCCTCGGCCGCGTCGTCGGGACGATCGTCCATCAGGCACACCGCCGGCGTGAGCACCGTGCCCATCTGGATGGCGGCGTAGATGTCGTTGCGCTGGCTGGCCTCGGCGAGCGCGGCGCGCAGCCGCTCGCGCAGCAGCGCGATGCGACCCGTATGCCAGAGGCACGTGAGCGACATGCGCTGCGCGGTGCCGACCTCCCAGGCCGCGCCCACACACTCCTCTCGCAGCGTGCGCTCGCACGCATCGCAGTGGGCCAGCGCGCGCGGCCAGTCACCGCACAGGAACGCGACCGAGCCACGGGCGAGGTCGAGGTACGCGCGCACGATCGGCTCGTCCACGCGCGCCGCCCAGCGCGCCGCCTCGTCGAGGATCTGGTGCGCACGCACGGCCGGTGGCCCGACGATCGCCGCGCCACCGGCCTCGAAGGCGAGCCCGAGGGCGATACGTCGCGGATCGCCGGCGTCGAGCGCGAGCCGGAGGTGGCGCGCCTGGAACTCGGCGCCGCGCAAGGGCGAGACCATCGACGAGCCGACGACCGCCGACCAGCAGCACGCGAGGCGCAGCGTCAGCTCGGGGGTCGGGGCCGCCGATCCAGGCGCGCGCCGTCGCCGCCACCACAGGCGCGCGCGCGCGGCGACGACGGCGGCGATCGGCCGGCGCCGCTCACCCAGCGGCGGCAGCCCCGCCTCGGCGAGCACCCGATCCATGAGCGCGATGCCGTCGTCGATGCGCCCCGAGCGGAGGAGGTGCTCGGCGGCGCGGCGGCGCAGGTCGATCGCGGCGACGCCGCCCTCCCCGGAGGCCGCCGCCAGGAAGGCGGCAGCGGCCTCGCCGCCGTGCCCCGCCGCGGCGTACGCCTCGCCGAGCCGCTCGTGGAGCGCGGCGGGCGCGGGCTCGCCGACGAGCGCGATCGCGCGGCGATAGAGCGCCGCAGCGCGCTCGAACGCGAGCGCCTCCTCGGCCTGACGCGCCGCCGCCTCGAGGAAGGCGAGCGCCCGCCGCGGTTCGCCGGCCTGCTCGAGGTGATCCGCGAGGAGCCCGGGGCGCTCGCGGGCCAGCGCATGCGCCTCGATCGCGCCGGCGAGGCGGAGGTGGAGCGCGCGCCGTGACTCGGCGGTGACGGCCCCGGCCACGGCGTGGCGCACGCGATCGTGGTGCGGCTCGACCGCGTCCGCCGCGCCGGCGCCGTGCGTGCGCACGAGGTGCGCCGAGCGCAGCGCGCCCAGCGCCGTCCACCACGCCGCGCCATCGAGCCCGGCGGCGCCGGCGAGGAGCGCCTGCGGCAGCGGCGCGCCGGCGAGCGCGACCAGCTCGAGCAGGCGCGCCGGCGCCGGCGCCAGGGCGCGCACGCGCGCGGCGATCGCGTCCTCGAGCCGCAGCCCGCTGGCGCCCGCCCGGCGCAGCGCGACGAGCTCGGCGAGGTGGAGCGGGTGGCCGGCCGCCTCGTCGACGAGCGCGCCCACGTCGCCGCCGTCGAGCGCCGCGCCCAGCGCCGCCGCGTCCGCGGGCGCGAGCGGCCCCACGTCGATCGTCTCGGCGCGCGCCGACCACGCCGCGTCGACGAGGGCGCCGTCGGGGGCGGTGCTCACGACGAAGAGGCCGCGGCGGACGCTGGCGAGCACGTGATCGAGCAAGCCGAGGCCATCGCGATCGGCCCACTGCACGTCGTCGATCGCGAGGACGAGCGGCTGCTGTGCGGCGAGCCGACCGAGCATCCCGGCGAACGCGTCGAACACACGCCCGCGCCGCTCGATCGGATCGCGCACGTGCGGCGCGCCCCGGCCGGCGCGCGCGAGCTCGCCGTGCAGCGCAAGCCCCGGCAGGGCGGCGATGAGGAGCCCGAGATCCGGGCCGTCGAGCGCCGCGGTGCGCGCCTCGCGGTCCTCGTCGAGGTGACGGGCGAGATCCGCAGCGATGCCGTGCAGCCCCTTGAACGGGACGGCGACGCGCTCGTGGCACCGATCGACGATCACCAGCGCTCCACCCCCGCGCGCCTCGTCGACGAACGCGCTCACCAGCGCGCTCTTGCCGATCCCCGAGGGTCCGCGCACGAGCACGGCGCGGCTCGCCTCGCGGGCCGCGGCGAACCGCGTACCGAGCAGCGCTCGCTCGGCGACGCGCCCGACGAAGCGGGGCATCGGCGGCCGTGGCGGCACGGCGACGCCGAGCGCGCGTGCGACCTCGACGCCGTCGGGGCGACGCGCGGGATCCGGATCGAGGAGCGCGACCACGAGCGCGCCGAGATCGCCGCCGGCCTCGGCCGCGTCGGCGGGCAACGGCGGCGCGCCCTCGCGCTTCCTCGCCAGGACCTCCAATGGCGGGCCGACGAACGGCAGCCGTCCGGCGAGCACCTCCCACAGCATCGCGCCGAACGCGTACCAGTCCGCCGCCGGGCTCACCGCGCCGCCGTCGGCCTGCTCGGGCGCCATGTAGCCGAACGTGCCGGCGCCGATGCCGCCCTTGCCGGCGTCCGCGGCGAGCCCGAAGTCGAGCAGGACGACACGACCACCGGCGACGAGCACGTTCGACGGCTTGATGTCGCGATGGACCTTGCCCGAGGCGTGCAGGAACGCGAGCCCGGTGACGAGCTGCCCCGCCGCCGCGCGCAGCCGGGTCGCGTCGAGCACGCCGGCGGGTCGCACGTGGCCGAGGAAGTCGGGACCGTCGACGAGCTCCATGGTGAAGAACCAGCGGCCGTCGTCCTCGGCGAGCTCGCCGAGCGATACCAGGTTCGGGTGCGACAGATCGTGCAGCGTGACGAACTCGCCGCGCAGGCGTTCGAGCGCGTCGAGCGTCACGGCCTGGAGCGTCTTGAGCGCGACCTCGCCACCGCGCAGGTGATCGCGCGCGGCGTACACGACGCCCATGCCGCCCTGCCCGAGCGTGCGCAGCAGCTCGAAGCGCTCGTTCGCCAGGCGCGTGCCGGGCGCCATGGGCCGGGCCGACACGACCGCCGCCGCGTCGGTGACGCGCGCGGCCTCGCGCAGGAAGGAGTCGTATCCCTCCTCCGTGTCCATCACCGCTATAGTACCAACATGGACGCGGAGGCCGCGCTACGCGAGGCGTGCGAGAGCGGCCGCTTCCACGAAGCGACGACGCTCGCGCTCGAGCGCTACGGCCCCGAGATCCTCGGGCTCCTGGCGGCGCGCATGCGCTCCGACGCCGACGCCGCCGAGGTGTTCTCGATCTTCGCCGAGGATCTCTGGCGCGGGCTGCCGGGCTTCGCCTGGCGATGCACGCTGCGGGCGTGGGCCCATCGCGTGGCCCGCAACGCCGCCAATCGCTTCGCCCTCGCCGGCGCGCGCCGCGCCGCGCTCGGCCAGCCGGTGCCGGGCGAGGCGATCGAGGCGGTCGCCGATCGCGTGAAGACCACGACGCTCGTGTACCTGAAGAGCGAGGTGAAGTCCGAGATCCGCCGGCTGCGCGACGAGCTACCGCCCGAGGATCAGCTCGTGCTCGTGCTCCGCGTCGACAAGGACATGGAGTGGCGCGAGATCGCGCAGGCGCTCGCCGACGAGGATCTCGACGAGACCGCCCTCGTGCGCGAGGCCGCGCGCCTCCGCAAGCGCCTGCAGCTCGCGACCGCGCGCCTGCGCGAGCTCGCCGCCGAGCGCGGCCTGCTCGCGCGCTGAGGCGGTTCAGTTCGGCGCCTGGTAGCCGCCGGCGGCGCGCTCGAGCTTCACCGCCGCCACGTTCCACTGCTGGATCGCATTGGCCAGGCGGGCGCGCATGCCGAACCAGCCGAGGTACGCCTCGGCGAGCTCCTTCGGCTCGGCGGCGCCGATCGCGTCGGCCTGCACCAGCGACGCGACCCACGCGCGCGCGGCGGTCTCACCCGCGGTGGCCGCGTCCATGCGCTTCCTCGCGCGCACCGCCTCGGTGTACGCGGTGCGCTGATCGAGCGTCGCGCCGACCTTCGCCAGGTCCGCGAGCGCGGTCGCCTTGCGCGCCGCCGCCCGCGCCCGCGCCACCCGCGTACGCGTCGTCCATGGCTCGAGCTTCCACGTGAGCGTGAGGAGGAGGCTGACCCGGCTGCGGTGGTACGGATCGTCGAAGATCGTGTGGCGCGGATCCTCGACGCCGGCGGCGTCGGCGTAGACGAGCGAGCCGTTGAGCGTGAGCAGCGGCCAGTACTCGCTCGCCTCCAGGTCGGCGAGCGCGTGGGCGGCGCGCGCGCCCTCGGCGGCGGCGATCACCTGCGGGCGCCGGGTGCCGGCGCGCCCGAGGTACGCCTCCTCGGTCGCCAGCTCGTACGCGATCGGCTCGATGGGCTCGTCGTCGATGTCGGCGGTGTCGTCACCGGCGAGCGCGCGCACCGACGCGAGCGCGATCTCCTCGCCCTGGGTCGCGTCCTGGAGCTGGATGGTGGCCTCGGCGATGATCGTCTCCAGGCGCCGCTGATCCTGGATCGTGACCTCGCCCGTGCCCTCGGCGACGCGCTCGATCAGGCGCTCGCGCGCGCTCTCGAGCTGATCGATCCCGTCCTCGAGCATGTAGCGCAGCTCGCGCGCGAGCTTGAGCCCCCAGTAGGCGCGCGCCGCCTCGACCGCCACGTCGCCGGCGCTCTCGTCCTCGAGCGCCTGCATCGCCGCGACCCCCGCCCGCGCCGCGCGCCGCGCCGGGCCCGCCTTGCCGTACGCGTAGATCGGCTGGACGATGTCGAGGCTCGCGCCGGTCCACAGGCCGTCGACGCTCCACGCGAACCCGTCGGGGTCGGTCGCGTCGCAGCCGGCGTCGGCGCACGTGATGCTGGGGCTGGGTCCGGCGAACGCCGTCGCCGTCACGCGAGGGAACAGCGCGCTGCCGACCTCGTTCACGCGCGCGCGCGCGGCCTCGCTCTCGCTGCGCGCCATCTTCGCCCGCGGCCCGGCCTGCGCCCGGGCGGTGAGCTCGGCGAGCGTGAGGCGCGGGCCGTCGGCGGCGGCGGGAGTGGCGGCCGCGGCGGCGGCGAGGATCACCGCGGCCGCGAGCGGACAGGAGATTCGCATCCCCCGGTTCTACCGCCACGAGACTCCGGACGCTTGTGCCGCGGCGGCTTCAGTCGCCGCCGTCCCTCAGTCTTCGTCGTCGCCCTCGTCCTCGGCCGCGGGCTCCTTGTCCGGCTCGGCGGCGGCCTCGGCGCCGGGCGCCTCGACCGGCTCCTTGTCGATCTCGATCTCCTCGGGCGGCGCGTCGACGACCTCGATGATCGCGGCCTCGTCGCCCCGGGGCGTGCGGTCCTCGGCGCGCTCGATCGCCGCCACGCTGGAGGCGTGGGTCGGCTCGAGGCTCTCGCCGCCGTCCTTCTCCGGGTCCACCTCGATGCGGCCGGCGCTCCTCGGCCAGGCCGGCCCCGGGTCGCGGGTCGAGCCGCAGGCCCACAGCATCGAGGCAGCGGCCAGGGACAGCGCGAGCGCGCAACGCGGCATCTCTTCAGTCGTACCACACCGGAGGGACTCGGTCCGGCCCTCGTTCTGATAGGTTCGGGGACGATGAGCTTGACCCTCGGCCAGCCCGCGCCTGGCTTCACGCTGCCGTCGTCGGACGGCGGCACCTTCGCCCTCGACGATCTGCGGGGCACGATCGTCGTCGTCTACTTCTACCCGCGCGACAACACGCCCGGCTGTACCATCGAGGCGCAGGACTTCCGCGACGCGGTGCCAGCGCTCAAGAAGCTCGGCGCGATCGTCGTCGGGATCAGCAAGGACTCGATCACGTCGCACTGCAAGTTCCGCGACAAGTTCCACCTGACGTTCCCGCTGCTCAGCGACGCCGATGGCCACGTGCTCGAGGCCTACGGCGCGTGGGGCGAGAAGCTGATGTACGGCAAGCCGATGGTCGGCGTCATCCGCTCGACGGCGATCGTCGGCCGCGACGGCACGGTCCTGCGTCACTGGCCGAAGGTGAGCGTCAAGGGTCACGCCGCCGAGGTGGTGACCGCCGTCGCCGAGCTCACCGGCCAGGCGGCGCCGGAGGTGGCGCCCGCGAAGCCGGCGAAGGCGGCCGCTGCCCAAGAGCCCGCCCCGGCGAAGCAGAAGGCCCCGGCGAAGAAGAAGGCGCGTGGCTGATCACGGGACCAGGCGCGCCATCGCGGGCGTGCTCGTCCTGGCCGCCGTGGTCGCGGCCGTGATGCTCTTCGCCCTCGAGCGCCGCAAGCGCTCGACGGCCGGCAAGGGCGACAACCCCGTCGTGCTCGTCCTCTCGCCGGCGCACGGCGACGCCGACGTCGCCGCGCGCCTCGGCGCCGCCCTGTCGCAGCACGCGGGCCTCGCCGTCGAGGTCCGCGCGACGCCCACCCGCAAGGCGGCGTTCGAGCTCGCCGGCAGCCCCACCGTCGACGGCGGCATCCTGCCGATCCTCGATTACCTGCTCGCCCACCAGGAGTACGGCGTCGGCGCCCACCTCCAGCTCGTCCGCGGGCGCCACGGCTCGCACGACGTCTCCGGCGTGATCACGGTCCGCGCCGACAGCCCGATCACCACCGTCGAGCAGCTCGCCGGCCAGCCGGTCGCGTTCGTCGAGCGTTCGTCGACGACCGGCTATCTGCTCGCCGCCCGTCTCCTCCAGGATCGCCGCGTCACCGTGCAGCCGGTGTTCACCGGCGATCACGCCGCGTCCATCGCGCAGCTGGAGGCCGGCAAGGTCGTCGCCGCCGCCACCTTCGCCGGCGATCGCGCGGGGCTCCGCGTCCTCGCCGAGACCGGCACCGTCCCCAACGAGCCCGTCTTCTTCCACCCGCGCCTGCCGCCCGCCACTCGCGATCGCGTCGTCGCCGCGTTCACCGCGCTCGCGGCGAGCGCCGACGGCCGCGCGCTGCTCGCCCGCATCGCCGACGCGACCGGCGTCGCGCCCATCGACGACGACGCCTACGGCACGGTCAACGACGTCCTCGCCGCGACCCGCCACGCCCTCGTCGATCTCGTGCCCGACGGTCGCGACCTCGTCGAGCGCGGCCGCAAGCCCCCGCCCCCGCCCATGGGGCAGTAACGCCTCGCGGCTACGACGTGCCCGCGCTCGCGACGGTCTGGAGCTCGGCGAACTCGAGCACGCCCTCGTCGCCGCCCTCGCGGCCGTAGCCGGACTGCTTCATGCCGCCGAAGGGCGCTTCCGGTGTCGGGCCCGACCCGGCGTTCACCGCCACGTGACCGAAGCGCAGGCGCTCGGCCACCCGCTCGGCGCGGCTGGCGTCGCGGGTGAACAGGTACGCGGCGAGCCCGTACTCGGTCTCGTTGGCGACGCGGATGACGTCGTCATCGTCGTCGAACGTCGAGATGGGGACGACCGGGCCGAACGCCTCCTCGCGGAGGATCGCCATCGGTGGACGAACGTCGGTGAGGACCAGCGGCGCGACGAAGCGAGGTCCTGGCGTGGGCCGGGACGAGGTCGCGACGCGCGCGCCGTGGGCGAGCGCGTCGTCGACGAGACGCGTGAGCTTGGCCACGGCGCGGCCGTCGATCATCGGACCGATCGCCGTGCCGGCCTCGAGGCCGTGGCCGATCGTGAGCGCGTCCACCCGCGCGGCGACGCGCTCGACGAACGCGGCGGCGACGCGCGCATGGACGTAGATGCGGTTCGCCGACACGCAGGTCTGGCCGGCGCACCGGAACTTGGTGGTCATCAGCTGATCGGCGGCGGCGTCGAGCTCCGCGTCATCGAAGACGATGAACGGTGCGTTGCCGCCGAGCTCCAGCGCGAGGCGCTTCACGTGCGGCGCGGCCTGCGCGGCCAGGAGCTTGCCGACGGCCGTCGAGCCGGTGAAGCTGATGACCCGGACCGCGGGGTGCTCGCAGAGGACACGTCCGATGGCAGGCGCGTCGCCGAAGACGAGGTTGAACATGCCGGGTGGCAGATCGATCGTCTCGACGAGATGTGCGAGCGCGATCGCGGTGAGCGGGGTCAGCTCCGCGGGCTTGATGACCGCGGGCGCGCCGGCGGCCAGCGCCCCCGAGAGCTTCTTGGCCAGCATCGCCAGCGGGAAGTTCCACGGCGTGATGAGACCGGCGACGCCGGCGGGACGCGCGTGGACGGTCCAGGTCAACCCGCGGGGCCGGGCCTCGAGCGTGCGCGGTCGGAGCGCGCGGGTGGCCTCGGCAGCAGCGTGGTAGAAGGCGGCCGCGTACTCGACCTCGCCGCGTGCCTCCGCGAGCGGCTTGCCGTTCTCGAGCGTGATGATCCGCGCGAGCTCGTCGCGATGTGCGAGCTGCGCGTCGGCGAGCGCGCGCAGGAGCACGACCCGCTGCTCGAGCGGGATCGGCCGTTCCAGCGCCCGTTCGGCCGCCGCGACCAGGGTCTCGGTCTCGCGCGCGCCGTAGCTCGGCAGCTCGGCGAGCGTGGCGCCGGTGGCCGGGTCGACCACGGTGAAATTCCGGCCGCTGGTGCCGCCGAGGAAGCGGCCGTCGCCGTACCCGGAGAGGTGCGTGAGCAAGCGCGAGGTCACGGTCACAGGCTGGCCTCCGTCGCGACGCTGACGATCTCGCACTCCTCGTCGCCGATGTTCTGGAACCGGTGCGGGATCCGGCTCTCGAAGTAATACGCGTCACCGGGACCGAGCTCGCGCGCCTCGCTGCCGACGGTGACCAGCACCTTGCCGCGCGTGACCACGCCGGCTTCCTCGCCGCGGTGGCACAGCATCTCCTGGCCGGTGTCGGCCCCGATCGCATAGCGCTCGTGGAGCACCTGCATGGCACCGATCTGGTCCGGGCGACCGACGCGTCGAAGGGAGACGGGCCCGGTACCGATCTCGGTCAGCTCGTCGGAACGAAAGAACGCCGTGCGGGCCAGCGCGTCGAGATCGAACGCGAAGAACTCCGCCAGCGAGAGCGACAGCGCGCCCGTCAGACGACGGAGGGAGCCCACGGACGGGCTGACCTGGCCCTGCTCGATGAGGGACACGGTGCCGTTGGTGATGCCGGCCCGGCGCGCGAGCTCACGCTGAGACAGGCCGAAGCGCTGTCGGATCGCGCGGAGCCTCGTGCCGAGCTCGAGATCCGCCGGGTCGGCAGCCTCGGGGTGTTTATTCTGATTCACGGGCTTGTTCACGAGATGACATAGTTAAGCACAGTTACACAAACATGTCCATCGAGCTTGTTGAATATGTTCGTATTCTGTATGATGGTGCATGTCCTACGAATCGAACAACCTCGTGGCCCGGCGGGAGGCCGTCGTCGCGCGCGGAATCCCTCGTGCGACGACCGCCGTCATCGACTCCGCCGCCGGCGCCGAGCTACGTGACGCGACCGGCCGGACGTGGATCGACTTCGCCGGCGGCATCGGTGTCGCGAACGCAGGACACTGCCCGCCGGAGGTGGTCGCCGCGATCACCGCCCAGGCGCAGCGGCTCCTGCACGCGGGCATCCACATCGCGACGTACGAAGGTTACGTCGCCCTGTGCGAACGACTGGTCGCCCTGCTCCCGCACGGCGGACCCACCAAGGCGATGCTCGTCAACTCGGGCGCCGAGGCCGTCGAGAACGCGATCAAGATCGCGCGCCAGGCCACCGGGCGCGCCGCGGTCATCTGCTTCACCGGCGCCTTCCACGGCCGGACCCTGCTCGGCATGACGCTCACGTCGAAGACCGGGTACAAGGTCGGCTGCGGTCCGTTCGCGCCCGAGATCTACCGGCTCCCGTTTCCCGATCGCCTCCGCGACGGCCGGGGGCTCGACGAGCGCACGTTCGACGAGCGCTCGCTGGTCGCGTTCGAGGAGGCCATGTCGACCTACGTCGCGCCCTCGGAGCTCGCGGCGATCCTGATCGAGCCGGTGCTCGGCGAGGGCGGGTTCGTGCCCGCATCCCGGGGCTTCCTGCAGGGCCTTCGCGACATCGCCACGCGCCACGGCGCGATGCTGGTGTTCGACGAGGTGCAGACCGGTTTCGGGCGGACCGGTCACTGGGGCGCGTACCAGCATTTCGGCGTGACGCCCGACCTCTCGACCTGGGCCAAGGCGATGGGGGGCGGGCTGCCCATCGCCGCCGTCGTCGGGCGGGCCGAGGTGATGGACGCGGCGCGTCCGGGCACCATCGGCGGCACCTACGGCGGCAACCCGGTCGCGTGCGCGGCGGCCCTCGCCAACATCGACGTGCTCGAGCGCCGCGGCTTGCTGGCGCGTGCGCAGCAGGTCGGCGCGCGCGTGCGCCACGAGTTCGAGCAACTCCAGCGCGAGTGCAAGCCCGTCGTCGACGTCCGCGGCATCGGCGCGATGATCGCGATGGAGCTGTGCACCGACGGCGATCTCGATCGCCCCGCGAGCCGGCTCGTCGCCGACGCGCTGGCCGCCGCGTTCGAGCGCGGGGTCATCGCGTTGTCCTCGGGCGTGCACGGCAACGTGATCCGCGTCCTGTCGCCGCTGGTCATCAGCGACGACGAGCTCGACCGCGGGCTCGCGATCCTGTGCGACGAGGTGAAGCGGAGGGCCGCGTGACCTGGTTCGGGATCTGCGGCATGCAGCTCCACGTCGGCGCCGACGGCGGCAACGTCGACTACCTGTGCCGGCGCATCGAGATGATGGCCCACGCCTTCCCGTGGGTGCAGATGGTGGTGCTGAGCGAGCTGGCCCCGCACGGTCCTCGTCCCGACCTCGCCGAGCCGCTCCCCGGGCCCTCCGAGCAGCGCTTCTGCACGCTCGCCGAGCAGCTCGGGCTCTGGATCGTCACCGGCTCGATGTACGAGCGCGACCACGCGCACCGCTACAACACGTGCTCGGTGATCGCGCCGGACGGGGCCGTGGTCGGGCGCTATCGCAAGATGTTCCCGTTCCTCCCGTACTCCGACGGCGTCGAGCCGGGGCGCGAGTTCTTCACCTTCGACGTCGCCGGCGTCGGCAGGTTCGGCCTCTCGATCTGCTACGACATGTGGTTCCCCGAGACCTCGCGCACGCTGGCCGCGATGGGGGTCGACGTGATCCTGCACCCGGTGATGACGCCGACGATCGATCGCGACGTCGAGCTCGCGATCGCGCGGGCCACCGCCGCGACCAACCAGGTCTTCGTCGTCGACATCAACGGCGTCGGGGCCGGTGGGGTCGGCCGCTCGCTGGTGGTCGGGCCCAACGGCGACGTGCTGCACCAGGCCGGACAGAACGAGGAGCTCATCCCGATCGAGCTCGACCTGGCTCGGGTCGCGCACTGCCGCGAGCGCGGCCTGAACGGGCTGGGGCAGCCGCTCAAGAGCTTCCGCGACGCGCCCGTCGAGTTCGACGTCTACCGCCCCGATTCGCCGCGTCGCCAGTACCTGGCGACGCTCGGTCCGCTGGTCAAGCCGGCGCGCCCTCCGGTCGGCACCACCAGGAAGGATCGCGCATGAGCACCGAAGCGAGCACGACGTCGGATCCGATCGCCGCCACGACGATCTACAACGTGAACCGCGCGCGCGCCGACGCCTGGAACCGGCTGCGCGACCTCACCCGCCGGCGGGGACGCTCCGACGAGCTCGACGCCGCGGCGATCGAGGCGGTCGACGGCGCGATCGCGCAGCTCCTCGACTGGCTGGGGGGCTTCGAGCGCTACTTCGCGTTCCCGGGGCCTCGCATCCTCGCCCACCTGCGTGCGCTGTACGACGAGGGCGACCACGAGAGCCTGGCCGCGGCGTGCCAGCAGGTCGCCCGGCTGCGCACGACCGCGCAGTACCGGAAGATCGACCTGACCAGCGTGCGCGCGCCCGACTTCCTGAGCCTGGTGATGCGCGACACCGGCGCCGATCTGCCGCGGCTGGACGAGCGACCCTACTTCGAGCTCCTCGTCGTCGACGACATCTCCGAGACCGAGGAGGTCGAGCTGCGGCGCCAGCTCCGCGCCTACCGGACCGCGTCGGACAGGTTCGTCTACGAGCTCGTCGTCGTCCGCACGCTCGAGGACGCGTTGCTCGCGGTGACGGCCAACCGGAGCATCCAGGCCGTGGTCACCCGCTTCGCGTTTCCCCTGGGTGAGAGCCCGCATCCGCGCATGCGCGACGCGATCTACACGATCAGCGGCGCCGACCGCGACGTCCTCTCGCGGCTGATGCCCGGCGAACGCACCGCGCAGCTCGGCGCCATGATTCGCCAGCTCCGGCCGGAGCTCGACGTCTACCGGATCACGGATGCCCCGATCGAGATCGCGATCGCCGCCGATCGCGCCAACGCGTTCCGCCGGCACTTCTACCAGACCGAGGACTACCTCGATCTCCACGTCAGCATCCTCAAGGGCGTCCACGATCGCTTCGAGACGCCGTTCTTCGGCGCGCTGCGGAGCTACAGCGAGAAGCCCACCGGCATGTTCCACGCGCTGCCGGTGTCGCGCGGGCGCACGATCGCCAAGTCGGCCTGGATCAACGACTTCGGTGACTTCTACGGCTCCCGGCTGTTCATGGCCGAGACCTCGGCGACGACCGGGGGCCTCGACTCGCTCCTGCAACCGACGGGCTCGCTCAAGCGGGCGCAGGAGCTGGCGGCCCGCGCGTTCGGCGCGAACCGGACGTTCTTCGTCACCAACGGCACGTCGACGGCGAACAAGATCGTCATGCAGGCCCTCGTGCGACCCGGCGACTACGTGCTGCTGTCGCACGACTGTCACAAGTCACACCCGTACGGCGTGATCCTGGCCGGTGCCTATCCCGTCTACCTCGATCCGTACGCGCTCGAGGCGTACTCGATGTACGGCGGCGTCACGCTCGAGACCATCACGACGCAGCTGCGCGCGTTCGAGGCCGCCGGCAAGCTGCACAAGGTTCGCCTGCTCCTGCTCACGAACCTCACGTTCGATGGCGTGACCTGCGATCCGTACCGCGTGATGAAGGAGGTCCTGGCGATCAAGCCCGACATGGTGTTCGTCTGGGACGAGGCCTGGTTCGCGTACGGGCGGTTCTCGCCGCTCCTGCGCCGCCGCACCGGCATCGACTGCGCGCGACGGCTCGACCGCGAGCTCCGCAGCGACGCCTACCGGACCGCGTACGCGGCGGCCGAGGCGGCGGGCTCGACCGCGGGCTTGCCGGATCCCGACAAGGCGCGGGTGCGCGTGTACGTGACCCACTCGACCCACAAGACGCTGACCGCGCTGCGGCAGGGCTCGATGATCCACGTCCACGACACCGACTTCGAGCGCGGCGTGGAGGATCTGTTCCACGAAGCGTACATGACGCACACCTCGACCTCGCCCAACTACCAGATCCTGGCGTCGCTCGACGTGGGACGGCGCCAGGTGGAGCTCGAAGGGTGCGAGCTCGTCGGCGAGACGCTCGAGCTCGCGCTCACGCTGCGCGCGCAGATCGCGAGCACCCCGCTGCTCCAGAAGTGGTTCAGCGTGCTGGGGCCCGAGGACATGGTCCCCGACGCCTACCGTCCGTCGCGGTGCGGCCGTTACGAGGCCGGCGCCCCCATCGAGCAGGCGTGGCGTGACGACGAGTTCGTGCTGGATCCGACGCGCGTCACGGTGTGCGTCGGCCGCACCGGCATGGACGGCGACACGTTCAAGAAGCTGCTGATGGACAAGTACGACATCCACATCAACAAGACGTCGCGCAACTCCGTCCTGTTCCTGATCCACATCGGCATGTCCCGCGGCACGATCGCCCACCTGGTCAAGGTGCTCCGCGACATCGCCGAGGAGCGCGAGCGCTGGTACGAGCACGCGAGCGACGCGGAGCGGGTCGCCGCCCGCGCCCAGGTCCGCGCCCTGATGCACGACGTGCCGCCGCTCCCCAACTTCAGCCACTTTCATGCGGCGTTCGCCGGCGAGGACGGGCTGCCGGGCGGAGACATGCGGCGCGCGTTCTTCGCGTCGTACGACAGCGACAACTGCCAGTTCGTCCCACTCGACCACACGCTCCTCGAGCGCGTGCGCGGCGGCGCCGAGCTGGTGGCGGCGACATTCCTCACGCCTTACCCCCCGGGCTTCCCCGTGCTCGTCCCCGGCCAGGTGATCACACCCTCGATCGTGAGCTTTCTCCTGGCGCTCGACGTCAAGGAGCTGCACGGCCTCGACGCCCTCGGCGTCCGCGTGTTCACGGACGCCGCGCTCGCATCCCATCAACCCGCCACGGCCCAGACCCGGCGGCGCGGCCTCGAGCCGCGCCCCTCCGATGCGGCCCGGCCCCACAACGGAGGCACGCCATGACCCACAAGGAAACCCTGCGCGGCATCTCGGACATCCGCCGCCACTTCTACCGGAACGACATCCCGACGCTGTTCGTCAGCGCGACCAACTTCAACCTGATCGGCATCGACGAGTGGGTGCGCCGGTTCCGCTACATCAACTACATCGATTGCTTCGACGGCCAGCACCCGAACGTGTTCGTGCCGCCCGAGGTCGCCCACGAGCCCTTCACCAGCATCGAGGACATCAACAACTACCTGCTCGAGCACAAGGCGGTCATCGACTACATCAAGCAGACCGCGCAGGGCCGACGCCCGCGGGCCGTCTTCCTGTTCTTCGACGAGCGCACCGAGGCCATCTGCGACGAGCTCGGGATCGACATCTGCTTCCCCAGGGCCGCGCTGCGCAAGCAGGTCGACGACAAGATCTCGGCGACGCGCATCGGCAACCAGGCGGGCATCGCGTCGGTGCCGAACGTGCTGGCGCCGGTCCGCAGCTACGCCGACCTGACCAGGGCCGCCGCGTCGCTCGGCAAGGAGCTGGTGGTCCAGACGGCGTTCGGAGACTCGGGGCACACCACCTTCTTCATCTCCAGCGAAGCCGACTTCCGGAAGCACGCCGCCGACATCATCGAGGCGCCCGAGGTCAAGATCATGAAGCGGATCCGCTGCCGTGGCGCGGCGCAGGAAGCCTGCGTCACCCGGCACGGCACGATCGTCGGGCCGCTCATGACCGAGCTCGTCGGCTTCTCGGCGCTGACGCCGTACCGGGGCGGCTGGTGCGGCAACGAGGTGCTCGCCGAGTCGTTCAGCAGCAGCGTGCGCGCCACCGCGCGCAAGATGACGGTCGCGTTCGGCGAGGAGCTGCGCAAGCTCGGCTACCGCGGGTACTTCGAGCTCGACTTCCTGCGCGACCTCGACACCAACGAGCTGTACCTCGGCGAGGTGAACCCCCGGCTCACCGGGGCCAGCGCGATGACCAACCTGGCCGCCTTCGCCCACGCCGACGCGCCGCTGTTCCTGTTCCACCTGCTCGAGTTCTCGGACGTCGAGTTCGAGCTGGACGTGGAGGCGCTCAACGAGCGCTGGTCCAACCCGCGGAACATCGATCCGTGGGGACAGCTGGTCATGAAGTACACGCGCGACGAGGTGCGGGTGGTGACCAAGGCGCCGCCGTCGGGGGTGTGGCGTATGGACCAGGACGGCGCCGTCCACTTCGTCCGCGTCCAGACCCACCGCCGGACGGTGGAGCGCGAGGACGAGGCCTTCTTCCTGCGCATCAGCAAGGCCGGCGACTACTTCTACGAGGGCGCCGACCTCGGGATCCTGATCACCCCGGGCCGCCTCATGAGCGAGGACTTCGAGCTGTTGCCCCGGGCGAAGCAGTGGATCGACGGCATCCAGGCCCATTACGAGAGTCAGCCGCTCTCCCAGAGCGCGCCGACGCCACCGCAGCCGGGGACGTTCAAGATGCTATGACGTCGTGGTGACCGCGCTGCAGATCAGCTCGCGCGTGGAGGACGCCCCGGGCGCGACCTGGGCGGCGCATGCGCGCGCGTTGTGGCCCGGCTACCGCACGTGGTTCCTGAGCGAGGGCGAGCAGGCCCGGCCCACGTACCTCGCCACCGTGCGCGCCATGCGCGCGCACATGCCGGAGCTGGTGCCCGTCTACGAGCAGCTCGTGGAGCTGGTCGGCGGCAGCGATCTGCAGGCGCGCTGCCTGGGCCTCTACTGCCCGCCGCCGTTCGTCCGGGGGTGCTCGCAGGCGGTGTGGACGCGGGGCGAGCCCTTGCTGGTCCGCAACTACGACTTCGTCGCCGAGCTGTGGGAGCAGTGTCTCCTGCAGACGAGCTGGCTCGGTCGCCCGGTGCTGGGCATGAGCGACTGCCTGTGGGGGTTGCTCGACGGGGTCAACCAGGCCGGGCTGTGCCTGTCGCTGGCGTTCGGGGGCAGCCGCGATGTCGGCACGGGCTTCGGCGTGCCGCTCATCGTGCGCTACGTCCTCGAGACCTGCGCGACGTGCGCGGAGGCGGTCGCGGCGCTGCGACGCATCCCTTGCCACATGGCCTACAACATCACGGTGCTCGACGCGACGGGCGCCCATGCCACCGTGTTCGTCGGTCCCGATCGCGACGCGGAGGTCACGTCGCGTCGCGTGATCACGAACCACCAGGGCACGATCGCGTGGCAGGCGCATGCCGAGGCGACGGGCTCGGTCGACCGCCTGCGCGTGCTCACGCGCCACCTCGACGGCGACGACGAGACCGAGGCGCGCTTCGTGCAGCGCTTCCTCGAGCCGCCGACCTACTCCCACGCGCACGCCCGCGGCTTCGGGACGCTCTACACCGCGGTGTACCGCCCCGTGGGTCGCACGCTGCAGCTCCTGTGGCCGTCAGCCCGGTGGGACCTCGCGCTCGGCTCGATCGAGGAGCGGACGGTCTCGGTCGTCTTGCCGTGACGTCGCGACGCCAGGGGGTCAGTGGAAGTCGCGGCTGGGCGGCGTCTCGATCGGGCGTGGCAGCTCGGGGATCCAGAGCGACTCGGCGACGAGGTGGACGACGCCCTCCTGCACCTGGAGGCGGCCGGTGATGCCGAGGAGCGTCGCCGACTTGACGATCACGGCGTACTGCTCGAAGACCTGCGCCCACACCACGACGTTGACGAAGCCGGTCTCGTCCTCGAGCGTCATGAAGGTGACGCCCGAGGCGGTGTACGGGCGCTGGCGGCAGATCACGACGCCGACGTAGTCGACGCGGGCGCCGTCGCGGGCGCGCTGCACCGTGCGCGCGTCGGGCAGGCGCCGGCGCTTCATCCAGTCGCGCAAGGGCTCGAGCGGATGGCCGCGCGTCGAGTGATCGCTGGCGCGGTAGTCCCAGAGGATCGTGTCGAGCTTCGAGAGCTCCGGGAAGGCGACGGCGTCGCCGTCGAGCCCTCGCGCATCGCCGAGGCCGAGGCTGTCCTCCTGCCGCCGCGCCCAGCCGCGCACCTGCCACAGCGCGTCGCGACGCGCGTCGGGGCTCGCGACCAGCGAGCCGAGGGCGCCGGCCTCGGCCAGGGCCGCGTAGGCGCGCTCGTCGAGCCGTGCCCGCCGCACGAAGTCGCTCATCGACGAGAACGGCGCCTCGCGCGCCAGCCGCGCCACGCGCTCGCCGTCGCCGAGCGACAGCCCCTTCACGAAGCGCAGGCCCACGCGCACCGCCTCGCCCTCGCCCGCCGCCTCGCCTTCGCCCTCGCCTGCCGTCTCGATCGTGCAGTCCCACTGGCTCACCGCGACGTCGATCGGCCGCACCTCGAGCCCGTGCCGCTGCGCGTCGCCGATGATCGTCGCCGCCGAGTAGAAGCCCATGGGCAGCGCGTTGAGCAGGCCGCACGTGAACTCCGCCAGGTGGTGCCGCCGCAGGTACGACGTCGCGTACGCGATGAGCGCAAAGCTGCTCGCATGTGAGTTGTGCACGACGAGGTCATTCGCGAGGAAGTTGTGATTGCCCTCGATCTCCAGGTCGTACGTCTCCTCGTCCCCGACCTCCTCGATCGCGACGATGCGATCCCAGTAGATCTCCGAGCGAGCGAGACGCAGGAGCTCATCCGATTCGAAGAACGATCCGAGCCGCTCGATCACCCACCGCCGGAATCCACGCTTCTCGCTCGTCCGTGCCTGGATCTCGCGCATCCCGAGGCCGGTGAGGCCGCCGATGTCCTGCCAGGTCATCCGGCGCGCTTCGCGCTCACGCCGGATGATGTCCCGGACCTCGGACGGGATGACGTCGCGGGACATCCGGCCTGCCACCATGGGCACCGCGAGCTCGGCGGACCGGCGGCGCTTCTCGTCGATGAGCATGTGACGCCCGACCGCGTCGTGAAACTGCTGCAGATCTTCGCCGGTGACGGTCACGACCGTGCTGTGCGCGATGCGCCCTCGATACGGACGCGCGCGGTCGTAGAGCCGGCTCACGATCCCGAGCCGCAGGAGCAAGTGCTGGATGTCCTCGGCGAGCCGCCGGGATGCGGTGTCGTAGTTGGCCTGCCGGCCGGTCATGGAGAGGCTGCCATCGCCGTCCCACAAGCGCGCGAGCAGAAGCGAAAGATCGCTGTCGTGCAGCTCGAAGACCTCGGCGGGGATGAACTTGGTATGCGACGTCGTTCCCCACAGACCTAGCTCGCGCAGCCAGCTCACGGCGGCCGGAGGGCTCGCGCGGTCTTCGCGCCGAACCCGCACGCTGAAGCACGCATGGTGTCGCTCGGAGACCGCGATCGTGTTCTCGAACCTGCCGACCGCGTCGACGAACTCGTCGCGGTGCGCGACGTCGGTCGTGTAGAAGTAGAAGGTGCTGGGGTGGCACAGGTTTCCCTCGGAGATGAGGCCAGCGAGGACGACGAGCTCGTGGCGGGACCAGCGCCTGGTGCCGAGGCTCGGCAGCCGGCGAGCGGCGGCGACCGCGTCGCCTGCTGCGAGCTCGCCGAGCTTGCGCCAGCCGGTGACGGTCAGGAAGGGATGCTCGGCGGTCGCCTCGATCCGGCGTCCGAGTGCGGTCTGCAGGCGAAAGACACGCTTGCGCCCGCTGCGCTTGACGGCGACGACGCGGCGCTTCTCGATCTTCAG
>DDTA01000042.1 GCA_002344285.1 Myxococcales bacterium UBA2376 | reverse complement strand
CGACGACGCGGCATGGCAACCTCTGGCTAAATTTCTGTGACCAACAATCAGGCTTTCTTCGGGCGCTTGGCACCGTACTTCGAGCGCGACTGCTTGCGATCCTTGACGCCCTGGAGGTCGAGCGAACCGCGGACGATGTGGTAGCGCACACCCGGGAGGTCCTTCACACGACCGCCACGGATCAGCACGACCGAGTGCTCCTGCAGGTTGTGACCCTCGCCGGGGATGTACGAGGTCACTTCCATCGCGTTGGTCAGGCGAACACGCGCGACCTTGCGCAGCGCCGAGTTCGGCTTCTTCGGCGTCGTCGTGTAGACGCGGGTGCAGACGCCGCGCTTCTGGGGGCACGACTTGAGAGCGGGCGAAGCGGTCTTGGTCTTGACCTGCTTGCGTCCTTGACGAACCAGCTGATTGATCGTGGGCATTCTGATTCCCGTGACTCGTGAAAGAGGCGCGAGTCTACGGATACGCCCTGAACTGTCAAGCCCCTACGGAGGCCTCGGGCCTCGGGCCTCGGGCCTCGGTCAGACCCAGATCCAGACGGGGAGTCAGTGGGTCCACTTGTCGCCGCCGCCCATGGCCCCCCGGGGGTGCTCGGCGGCCTCGTAAGCGTGCGCCATCACGAAGTGGTAGGCCACCTCCCGCGCGGTCTCGGTCTCGATCACGCACTCGAAGACGAACTCCCCCTCCTGCTCGCCCGGCTCGGTCTGCACGTACGCGATCTCCGTGGGGAAGACCACGAGCTCGCCGACCAGCTCCTTGCCGCGGGCGACCTGGACCAGGAAGGTGGTCTCGTCCTCCGCGAAGATCGTCCAGTGGAAATCCTCGTGATCGAAGAGCACCGACTCCGGAGTCCCGGCACGGACGACGCAGTTCACGTGACCCTGTAGCCACGTCCAGAACGTCTGGAAGGGCATGGTCGTGGCCACCGCCGTCAGCCGCTTCGTCGTCGTGCTCATGCTCCTCACAAACTAGCCCGGCTCGCCCGCGAACGCCAGGGTGCTGCGAGCGCGGTCGACGCGCGCCGTGATCAGGGTACGCATGGCGGGGAGATCGATGGGCTTCTCGAGGACCGTGAACGGCCCGCTCGCGAGGAACGTGCGCGCGCTCTCGGCGAACACGCCGCCGGTCATGAAGACGAACCGCGACGCGAGCTCCGGACGCGCCTCGATCGCGCTGGTGTAGACGGCCATCCCCGAGAGGTCGGGCATCATCAGATCGCACAGGATCACGTCGAACTCGGCGCCCTGCGCCAGGAGCTCGAGCGCGGCGTGGCCGTGGTTGTGCGCGACGACGTCGTGATCGGCGGCGAGCGCGCGCGTCAGGGTCCGCGTGAGGATGGGCTCGTCGTCGATGATGAGGATCCGCGCGCGCGGCGCGCGGGGCGCGATCGGCGACGGCGCGGTGCCGGCGCCGGCGACGGCGCCGGCGGTGATCGACGGGCCGGCGGCGATCGGGAGATGGACGCGGAACTCGCTGCCGACGCCGAGCTCGCTCGTGACCGTGATGTCACCGCCCAGCGCGAGGACGATCCGGCGACAGATCGTCAGCCCGAGCCCGGTGCCCTCGCCCGCCGGCTTGGTGGTGAAGAACGGCGTGAACAGGCGCGCGACGGTCTCCGGCGCCATGCCCGAGCCGGTGTCCGCGATGGTGACGACCACGCGCCTGCCCGCGTCGAGGCCGGTGCTCACGCGGATCGTGCCGGCCTCGCCGCCGCCGTCGCCGATCGACTGCGCGGCGTTGACGAGGAGGTTCAGGAACACCTGCCCGAGCCGGCTCTCGCTGCCGCTCACCGGAGGCACGGGCGCGAGCTCGCACTCCACGGTGGCGCGGTGGCGGAGCTCGGCTCGCGCCATGCGCAGCGTCGACTCGAGGACGCTGACGACGTCGACGGGCACGCGCTCCTCGCGCTCGACCCGCGAGAACATCCGCAGGTCGCGGGCGATCGCGCGGATGCGCGCGGCGGCCTCCCGGATGTCGGCGAGCGCGGGCTCGCGGGCGGCGCCATCAGGCGGGCGGCCCGCGGTCAACAGATCGACGTTGCCGACGATCGCGGCGAGGGGATTGTTGATCTCGTGGGCCACGCTGGCGGCGACGAGCCCGAGGGACGCCATGCGATCGGCGGTCGCCAGCTGCGCCTCGACCTCGCGGCGCTCGGTGACGTCGCGCACCACGCCCTGCACCCGGGCCGGCGCGCCGTCGTCGCCGCACACGACACGCGCGCTGGTCTCCAGCCAGCGGAGCTCGCCGTCGGCGCGGCGGACACGGACCGTGATCTGGTACGACCCGCGCTCGCGGACGGCGCGCTCCGTGGCGGCGGCCACCAGCGGCCGATCGTCGGGGTGGAGCGAGGAGAAGAACGCGTCCGAGTCGGCGTGGCTCTCCTGCATGCCCAGCATCGCCAGGAGCTGAGGCGAGTAGACGCGGCGATCGGTGGTCAGGTCGAGCTCCCACACGCCCATCTGCGCGAGCCCCAGCGCGGCGCCGAGGCGCTCGTTGGCCTCGGTGAGCTCGCGGTGCGCGGCCCGCCGGGCGGAGATGTCGCGCAACGCCGCCGCCACCAGGAGCCCGTCGGCGGTGGCGACGGAGCCGAGCGAGATCTCGACGGGGATCGCGCGGCCGTCGCGGTGCATCGCCTCCAGCTCGAGGCCGCTACCCATCGGCTGCGGCCGCGGATCGGCGAAGTAACGCCGGAGGTGCTCGTCGTGACGCGCGCGGGTCGCGGGAGGGAGCAGCGCGTCGAGCGGCCGATCGACGAGGTCATCGACGGGATGACCGAGGAGCGCGACCATCGCCTGGTTCGCGTAGCGCACGACGCCACGGTGATCGACCACGAGGGTCGGGTCGGGACAGAGCGCGAGCAGCGCCGCCACGAGCTCGTCGGTGGGCGTCACCGCCCCCGAGCGTACCAGCACCGCGGCCTCGCCGCGACCGGCACACGGTCGCGAGCCGTCCGCAGCGAACGGGCGGCGGTCAGCGATTGAACGGGTACTCCTGGTGCCAGTGGAAGCCGCGGCGAACGAGCAGGAAGGACGAACGAGGGACGCGCGCCACGCGCAGCGCGTGCGTCCGTCCGGCGATGGCCGCCGCGAGCTCGAGGTGCGCGTCGTCGACGCGGGTGTAGCGCAAGACGATCGCCGGCTGCTTCGCGTCGTCCGGGGTGAGCGTGATCGTGCGCGCCGCCTCGTCGATCGCCCAGGCGTATCGCACGCGCGAGTCGTCCATGCCGACGACGACCGCGCGCTGGTAGCGGCCCAGCGTGACGCGCTTCCAGCGCGTGGCGTCCGACGCGAGCGACGGCTTCTCGACGCCGGCGACGGCATGCCGCTCGACCCGGTAGATGTCCTGCATCGGGTGCCGCGTCGCGCCGGGGCCGTGCGCGTCGTAGCTGTCGAGCTCGCGATCGACGACGCGGTAGAGCGCGAGGCCGAGGACGACGACCGTGACCGGGACGCGCGCGCGCTCGAGCCAGCGCCGCTCGAACGGCACGCGCAGCGGCCGCGGCACGACGGCGCGATGAAACAGGAAGAAGTCGGCGAGCCGGCGCAGGTCGGGCAACGTGAGCCACACCGCCATGAGCAGGAGGTGCAGCGAGTAGAGCTTGACCGGCACGTCGAAGCAGAGGTTGAGGACGAAGACCTGCGTCATCGTCGCGGCCGCGACGAGGGCGCCGAGCAGCGCGGTGCGGCGCCAGAAGAGGAGCACGCCGAGGCACTCGACGATGCCCGTGAACAGGTTGTAGCCGTACGAGTAGCCCATGAAGGTCCACAGGAGCCCCATCGGGGACGAATCGCCGTACGCACGCAGGAGCGACTCACCGTCGGGCGGCGGGAACTGCGTCCAGAAGACCTTGGCGAGGCCGTAGAAAACGAGCGTCGTGCCCAGGACCACGCGGACCAGCGTGCGCAGCGCGTCGAGCAGACGCGGGTACGCGAGCCTCCGACGATCGAGGAGCGACCAGACGATCGTCGCGAGGGCCGAGATGACCAGGAGGTCGAACGAGAGGACGTAGTCGGCCCACGTGTCGCCGCTCCCCGTCGGGTGCCGGTGGGCGTCGACGCCGAACAGCGTGTCGCCGACCCACACGCCGAGCTGGTCCCACGGCCGCTGGTAGGTCTCGGCCAGCCACTCGCCCTTCCACGGCACGAGCCAGAGGACGCTGCTCACGTTGTAGAGCAGGAGGTACGCGAAGCAGCAGCGGAACCCGACCATCGCCGGCCGCGACCAGCGGAGGGGGAGGCCATCCATCGACATGGGGAGACCATACGAGCCCGCGACCGCTCCCCCGGCGGCAAGAAGTGGCTGGTCGCCGCCTTACCGATCTTGCCAGTCACGCGCGAGCGCGCCGGGGAGCTCGCGCTGGGTGAACACGGCGATGGCGCGGGGGGCGGTGCGGTCGGTGCCGGAGACGATGGCGACGTCGGCGAGGCCGTCGCCGGTGAGGTCACCGCCGTGGATCGTGATGCCCTGCCCCGCGCGCTCGCCGTCGAAGCGCGGGTCGCGCGTGGGCGCGCCGTACGTGCCGGCGGTCGTGCGCGTGGACAGGAACACGCCGGCGGCGTCGCCCTCGCCGCGCACGAGGAGCAGGAGCTCGCCGCTGCCGTCGAGATCGAGATCGACCGCGGCGACGTCGGCGAACGCGGCGCCGGGCGGCGGGGAGAGGATCTGGGCGGCGCCGAAGCTCGCGCCGTCGCGGTGCCAGACCAGCGCGCCACCTGGCTCCGGGCCCACGGCCCGGAAGGTCGCGACCACGTCGAGATCGCCGTCCCCGTCGAGATCCGCGGTGTGCAGCGCGGTGGGCTCGCCGACCTCGGCGCCGGTGAGCAGCGACGTCGGTGGGGGCAGCGTGCAGACGCCGCCGCCGCAGCTGGCGGTCACCGCCACGGCGCGACCGAGCACGTCGACGCCGACGACGGTCGCCGGCGTCGAGCCCTGCGCCGGGATCGCCGCCCACAGGGCGCCGCGCAGCACGAACGCCTGGCTGTCGAGCGGCACGCCGCCCGCGGGCGTACGCTCGGTGAGCGTGCCCGCGCCGTCCGAGGTGTAGACGCGCATCGACGCGCGTGCGGTGTCCTGGCCGAACGTCGTGAGCAGGCTGATGACGTCGTCGGTGTCGTCGCCGTCGAGCGGCACGGCGACGATCGACTCGACGAGGTTGAACTCGAGGTTGGCGGCGGCCGGGATGAGGGGCGCGATCATGCGCTGGCTGGTCGAGCCGATGACGAGCGCGACGCCGCGGCCCGAGGTCCGCTCCGACACGACGAAGAGGTCGTCGATCGTATCCTGGCTGCCAGGCAAGGGCGCCTGCGCGACGTCGAGCGCGACCACGGTGCCGACGAAGCCCATGTACGCCGGCGGCTTCGGCGACTCGTTGCGCCGTCCGTAGACCACGTGGATCTCGTCGGCGCCGCTGACGTCGAAGGGCGCCGTGACCAGCGCGAGATCGCCGACGCCGTTGCCGTCGAAATCGCCGGTCCGCACGAGCGTGACTTCACCGGGTGCGACCAGCGGCGCCTGGTTCCAGAAGCCGCGGGCCCCGGTGCCGAGCATCACGTCGATGATCGCGCTGCCCCGGGACACGGCGGTCAGGTCGGCGGTGCCGTCGCCGTTGAGGTCCGAGATGACGGCGGCGCGCCACGCATGATCCTGCGTGGACCCCTGCGAGAAGGTGCACGCGCGCAGGATGCAGCTCGTGAACCAGACCCCGGTGTCGGTGACGAGATCGGCCGCCGCGTCCCGGTCGAGGTCGGCCCACGCCAGCGGACGTCCCGACACCAGCGTCGGACCGGGGCCGCCGATCACGTAGCTCGGCGTCTCCCAGCCGCCCGCGCGGCCCCAGGCCACCATGACGGCGTCGCCGAACGGGCCGTCGACGGCGACGAGCAGATCCGCGCGCGCGTCGCGGTCGAGATCGGCGAACCAGGCGCCGCGGACATCGCCGGCGAGGCCCGGGATCGCGCCGAGCTCGGTGAGCGTCCCGGCCGCCGCGTCGCCGGTGTACGTGAACACGCCGCTCTCGTCGAGCGCGGTCGCCGGATCGTTGGCGAACGCGACGGCGACGACCACGGTGCTCGGCGGCGATCCGAGGACGCGGGCCCACGCGAGGCGATCACCGACGACGTGCTCCACGCGTCGTCCCGGCGGCATCGCGACGGCGCCGTCGTCGAGGAGGATGAAGTCACAGCCGCCGGGGAGCGGGCAGCTCGGGCCCTGATCGAGGTGCATGGCGGCGAGGGTCGCGGTCGCCGGCACCTGGTTGGTGCCGACACCGGTGGTGAACGTCACCGAGGACATCACCATCGGGCCGGAGGTCGGGAACGAGAAGGAGTCCTGGAAGATCGGCTGGAGCGTCGCCAGCGGATCGCCCACCAGGGAGTAGAACCCGATGCCGACGGGGACGAGCACGTCGGTGAGCGCGTCGCCGTTCACGTCGGCGGCGCGCGGCACGTCGAACAACGGGAGGTTCGGCAGGGTGACCGAGCGGTCGAAGGTGCCGGCCGGCCCGCCGAGCCGTAGATCGAGGAGCGTGTCGCCGACCGCGATGAGCTCCGGGTACCGGTCGCCGTTGGTGTCGCCGGTCAGGAGGTAGCGCGCGGTCCAGGCGCCGCCCATCGTGAGCTCGAGCTGCCCCGATGGCGCGCGGCACACGCCATCGACGCCGCACACGCCGCCGGCCGGGCACGACGCGCCCTCCGGAGCCGGCGGCCCGCACAGGAGCCGACACGCCGCCGCGGTCCCGGGCGCGCCGCAGTCGGCGTCGCCTCGGTCGCAGTCCTCGCCGCTCGCCGGCTCGACGACGCCGTTGCCGCACACGTCGCGGGAGACGTCGCCGAGGTCGGTGCATGCGGCGAGGAGGAGGAGCGCGCAGGTCACGTAGCGACGCCGCATCCTTCGACTCGGCCGCTTCGCGGCGTCGCTCAGGATGAACGGAACGGAGGCCATCAGAAGCGCCCCCACACGCTCGCGCCGACGGCGTCGGGGCCGGCCGTGGGGGTCACGCCGAAGGACGGCGGCGCCTCGGCGTCCTCGCGATCGAAGATGTACATGAGCCCGCCGGCCGCGCCGACGACGAGCGCGGTCCCGCCCAGGACCCACATCGACGTCTTGAGATCGTCGCGCTGGGCGCGCAGCTCGTCGTAGCGAGCGAGCTCGGCCTCGGTGATGCCGCCGCCGTTGCGACGGCGGTCGTCGAGGTCGGCGGCGTCGCTGTCGGCGCCGGCGGCGCCCAGGCCGGAGAGCGTCGCGCCGAGGAACAAGACGCCCGAGCCGATGAGGACGTAGCGCGCCGCCTTGCGCTGCGTGGTCGTGCGCAAGGACGTCTGCACGGTGGCGGTGCCGCCGCGCTCGACCGTGACCTCGCGCGCGTAGGAGCGCTTGCCCCGCTTGGTGACCGTGATGAAGTGCTTGCCGGCGTCGACGCGGAGCGGCGCGCCGAGCGGCGTCGTCCCGACGGTGCGGCCATCGACCTGGATGCGCGCGCCGTCCTCGACCTTCAGCTCGATCGTCGCGGGCAGGGGCACGAGGTCGACCTCGACCGGCACCAGCTCGCCCTCGACGGCGATCGCGGTGATGGTCTTGGGCTCGTAGCCCTCGGCGACGACGGTGACCTCGTGCTTGCCCGGCGCCACCTCGCGCACCAGCGGGAGCTCGCCGGCGAGCCTGGGGTCGCTGCCGATCTTGCCGCTGGCCGGCGTCACCTCCGAGGTGATCATGAGGCCGGTCGTGCGCGTCGACGGCATCGGGCCGATGGTCTTGCCGCCCGCCTCCATGCGCTGGAGCTGCGGCTCGAGCTCGAGGAGCGCGTTGGTCGCGTCGTTGACGCGGCCACCCGACTTCACCTTCTCGAGGTAGAGGCGGTAGAGCTCGACGGCGCGCTTGAGCCGCGCCGGCTGCTGGTCCTTCACGTAGGCGAGGCGGTAAGACTGCGCCGCCGAGAACGCGATCTCGGGCAGCGGCAGGATCTCGTAGGCGTCCTCGAACGAGCTCGCCGCCGCCGCGTACTCACCGGCGTTGAGCAGACGCTCGCCGGTGCGGAAGTACTTCTCGGCCTCGATGCGCTGGTCGTCGGCGCTCGCGACGGGCGCGAGCATCGCGAGCATCGCGAGCACGAGCGGGACGAGCACGGGAATCTGGCGGGGCATGGTCATTCGGCTCCTGCGGGGATGCGGGTCTCGGACTGCGCGTAGACGGAGAGCTCGCGCGGCGCGCTGCGCTCGACGCCGGTGACGACGACGAGGTCGTCGAGGCCGTCGCCGTTCACGTCGGCGGCTTGCAGCGCGACGCCGTCGGTGACGGCGACCAGCGGCGAGAGCGCGCTGTAGGCGCCGGCGGTGAGCTGCGCGTAGCGGAGGCCGTCCCCTGCTCCACCGTGCTCCAAGACGACGAGCTCGTGGACGCCGTCGCGCGTGAGATCGAGGAACGCCGCGTCGACGATGCCGCCGTCGCCGGCGACCCGGGCCACGCGCGTCGGCGCGAAGCCACCGTCGTTCCACCAGATGACGAGCTCGCTGCCGCGGCCGCCGGTGAGGCCCCGGTTGCGCATGACCGCGAGCAGATCGAGGTCGCCGTCGTCGTCGGCGTCGACGGCGCGAAAGCCCGTGGGATCGGCGAGCTCGCCGGGCGGCGCCACCGGCGTGATGCACGCCAGGCCGGCGCAGGCGCCGTCGAGGCGCACGATCACGAGCCCGCCGTCGCCGCGCAGCCCGACCGCCTCGTCGACCGACGAGCCGAGGACGTCGGCGCCGATCCAGTGGGCGCC
The DNA here is from genome assembly GCA_002344285.1 of Myxococcales bacterium UBA2376. GTDB lineage: Bacteria > Myxococcota_A > Polyangia > Haliangiales > Haliangiaceae > UBA2376. Next base: position 8,308 of record DDTA01000042.1, on the reverse strand, counting down.
GGCCACGCCGCTCGCCACCGTCGTGAGGTCCATCGTCTCGACCTCGTCGACCTGGCCGTCGCTCTGCCCGGCGAAGAAACGGGCGTGCGGCACGGTCAGGGTCGCCGTGTTGTCGCCCGTCGCCGACGACGGGCCGTACACGGTCTCGGTCAGGACGACGAGGTCGGCGTACGCGTCGTCGTTGCCGGCGACGGTGAACACCTCGGTGACGCGGGACGAGCTCACCTGGCGGTTGACCACCTCGACCGGGTCGAAGATGAGCGGCGCGAACAGCCGGCGCGTCGTCGAGCCGAAGAGGAACGCGGCCCCGCGCCGGGTCGCGCCGGCCACCTGGCGATCGGTCACCAGCACGATGTCGTCGATGTAGTCGAAGCTGCCGGCGAAGCCGTTGGCCAGGAGCGGCCCGCCCGCGACCAGCTCGCCGACCGTCCCCATCGACACCGGCGCCGAGGGCGGCCCCAGGTACTGGCCGAACGCGACCGAGAGCTCGTCGGTGTACGGCACGCCGAGCACCGCGTCCACGTACGCGAGGTCCTCGATCGAGTCACCGTTGAAGTCGCCGGTGAGCAGCCGCTCGACGGCGTTGCTGGTGGGCACGATCGCGTCGTTGAACAGGAGCGTCGTCGTCGTGTTGAGCAGGAGGTCGACGCCGGTCTGGTGCTGCGTGAAGGCCGCGACGTCGGGCAGGCCGTCCTTGTTGAGGTCGGTGACGACGGCGCCCGACCACGGGCGCGTGCTCGCGCGCAGGAGGTGGAGCGCGCACTGGGTGCGGAAGACGCAGCTGGTCGTGTACAGGCCGCCGGCGGCGATCACGTCGGCGTCGTTCTCGTCGCCGAGGATGAGCAGGTTGTCCGTCACCTGCGCGACCATCACCGGCTCGAGCGCGCCGTCGTTGCCCGGCGTCCCGTCCTGGTCGCGGTCGGCCCGCCACACGATCGTCGCCTGGTTGGCCACGCCCGTCGAGTCGACGACGCCGCCGTTGCCGTTGCCCCACGCCACGGCGAGGCCCTCGACGCCACCGACCTCGACCGAGACCACGAGGTCGTGGTGGCCGTCGCCATCGAAGTCGGCGAACCACGCGCCGTTCTTCACCGCGGTCGCCAGCGGCAACGTGACCGCCGCGCGCGCCGTGATCGTGAGCGAGGCCCCGAGCGCGACGTCGTAGAGCGCGATCGAACGCCCGGTCGCGAACGGCAGCGCGACCGCGCGGACGTTCAGCGAATTCGTCACGAGCTTGCCGACGGGCAGGATGTCGCCGACGAGCTCGTCGACGTTGCGCCCGGCCGGGAAGGCCGCCGCCGCGGTCGTGTCGTCGCCGGGGAACAGGAGGATCGACATCCCGGACTTGGCGTCGTGCGCCGCGATAAGCGGCACGCTGATGAAGTCCGCGAACTCGACGGAGCTGGCGACGATGCGGCCGTCGGCGGGCGCATCGAAGGAGTTATAGAAGAAGGGCTCGAGGACCGAGGCCGAGCTCCCCGCGAGGGAGAAGACCCCGGTGCCGACCGGGAGCGCGATGTCGGCGTAGCCGTCACCCTGGAGATCCGCCACGTGCGGCGTGCCGGTCAGCGGCGGGCTCGGGATCGCCGCCAGCGGCGACAGCGACAGGTCGCGCGCGCCGAGACGCACGTCGACGTGCTGGGCGCCGACGCCGACCAGCTCGGGGTAGCCGTCGCCGCTGGTGTCCGCGACGAGCAGGTGGGGCGTCGTCCACGGGACGGTGGCGGCGAGCTCGAACGTGCCGCCCGGCGCGTGGCATACGCCGTCCAGTCCGCAGGCGGCGTTGCCCGGGCACACGACCGTCTCGCTGCACAGGACCCGACACGCCTGCACGGTCCCCGGCTCGCCGCATCCCTCGGCGCCGTCGCAGTCCTCGCCGTTCGCCGGCTCGATCACGCCGTTGCCGCACTCGTCGCGATCGATGTCACCGAGGTCGGTGCACGCGGCGAGCGCGGCCAGCAGCGACGCGACGACGGATGCCGCCGCTATGCGGATCGTGGTCATGAGTCCCCCGGAAGCTAGGCGTAGAACGTGACGAGACGAGCTGGTTCAGTCCGCGCGGTCGGCGCCGCCGGCACCCTGCCTGAATGGATCTTCGATGAGCGGGTTGGTGCCGGAGCCCTTGCCCGTGCCCTTGCCCGTGCCCTTGCCGGAGCCCTTGCCACCGCCGCGCGCGCCCTTCCCGCCGCGGCCGCCCCGTTCCTTGGGCTCGAGCGTCACCGCGAGCGGCTGGTCGGCCTCGGGCGTGACGCCCTGCGATCGGGTGACGTGGCCGTCGGCCTTGAAGGTCAGGATCACCTCGGCGCTGCCGCGCGCGACCTGGATCGGACCGGGCGCGACGCCCATGAGACCGCGCGGTCCGTAGACCTCGGTGCCCTCGGGCACGCCGCTCACGGTGATGGTGACGAACGAAGGCTGCGGAACCGGCGTGCCCCCCGTGCCCGTGCCCGTGCCCGTGCCCGACTCTCCCCCCGTGCCCGTGCCCGTGCTGCTCCCCGTGCCCGTGCCCGTGCCCGTGCCCGACTCCGGGGCCCCGCCCCCGCCCACCGCCGCCTCGGACGCCGCCGGCTTCTCCGTCTCCGTCTTCTGCCCGCGCACCACGAAGAACACCGCGCCGCCGACGACGAGCGCCCCGAGCACGACCGCGATCCACAGCCCGGCGCCGCGCTTCGCGGGCCGCACCTCGTCGATCCCGGACAGCGCGCCCGCGTCCATCGTCGCTGCGCTCCCCATCGCCGCCGCGCCGCCACCCTGCCCGCCCACGCCGCTACCCAGCTTGGCCGGCGTGGGCGTCACCGCCGCCGCCCGCACGCCGGTGCGCGGCGTCGCGTAGATCTGCGACGACGTCGCCTTCGGGATCGCGATGCCCGACTCCTCGGCCGCCTGCTCGAGCGCGCGCACCGCGGTCACCAGGTTCGGCGGCCGCTGCGCGGGATCCTTCTGCAGCATCCACGCGATGCCGGCGTCCACCGACGTCGGCAGGTCCGAGAAGTGCGCCGACGGCGGCACCGCCTCCTCGTTCAGCTGCTTGAGGAGGATGTCCATGTAGTCGTCGCCGTCGAACGGGACCATCCCCGTCAACATCTTGTAGGCCATGCAGCCGAACGCGTAGACGTCGGTGCGGTGATCGACGTCGCGGCCGCGGCACTGCTCGGGCGACATGTAGTACGGCGTGCCGATCGGCGCGCCGGTCCGCGTCTTGTGCATGCTGCCGCCGGAGGTCCCGAGCAGCTTGGCGATGCCGAAGTCGAGGAGCTTGGGGAAGATCGTCCCGTCGGGCTCGCGCACGAGGAAGACGTTCTCGGGCTTGAGATCGCGGTGGGCGATGCCCTTGCCGTGTGCGGCGTCGAGCGCCTTGGCGAGTGAGCGCAGGATCGGGATCGTGTCCTCGAGCCCCAGCCGACCGGCCTGCTCGAGGTGCTCGTCGAGCGTCATGCCGTCGAGCAGCTCCATCACGTAGTAGTGGCGCCCGTCGTCGAGCTGCCCGAACGCGAAGATGTCGATGATGTTGCGGTGCCGGATCTGGTTGACCGCGCGCGCCTCGGCGACGAAGCGCGACACCATCTCGGGGTCGGCGGAGAAGCGCCGCGACAGCACCTTGATCGCGACCTGCTTGCCGATGAGCGGGTGCTCCGCGCGGAAGACCGTGCCGAACCCACCCTCGCCGATCTTGGCCTCGACGACGTACTCGCCGACCTTCGCCCCGACCTCGAGGTCTGGTTCCTGGGGCGCGGTCAGGTCTTCGGTCGTTCCGGCGCTCATCTACTCGGCCTGTCCTGAGCCTGTCGAAGCTCGATCTTCCCGTGAGGAACCCCCCGGGTCAAGGCGACCAGGAGCAGGACCCGGGCCAGGTCGAACCACCTGGATCCGTGCACCGGGAGTCGTCAAACCCGACGCCGCACCAGGGTGTTGACGGTTCGACGCCGAAAAGCGCGACGGTCCGGGGCCATTCGCGGCACCCGGACCGTCCGTTCACGGCGTGTGAAAAACGCCCTTCGACTTCGCTCGGGGCGAACGGATCAGAAGCTCGGCTCGCCCACCGAGGCAGCCGGCTCGGCCGTCGCCTCGTCGGCGACCAGGTCGTCACCCATGTCGTCGTCGTCCATACCATCGGTCTCGACGTCCACCGTGAGGCGCTTGTACGCACCCAGGCCGGTACCGGCCGGGATGAGGCGCCCCATGATGACGTTCTCCTTGAGGCCACGGAGGTAGTCGACGCGCCCGTTGATGGACGCCTCGGTCAGCACCTTCGTGGTCTCCTGGAACGACGACGCCGAGATGAACGACTCGGTCGAGAGCGACGCCTTCGTGATGCCGAGGAGCAACGCGTCGCCCTTGGCCGGCTGACCGCCCGCCAGGATCACGCGCTCGTTCTCCTCGTCGAAGATGTGCTTCTCGACGTGCTCGTCGACCAGGAAGTTGGTGTCACCCGTGTCGTTCACCGACACGCGGCGCAGCATCTGCCGGACGATCACCTCGATGTGCTTGTCGTTGATGCGCACGCCCTGGAGGCGGTAGACCTCCTGGATCTCGTCGACCAGGTACTTGGCCAGCGCGCGCTCGCCGAGCACCCGGAGGATGTCGTGCGGGTTCGCCGGGCCGTCCATGAGCGCCTCGCCGGCGCGCACGCGATCGCCCTCGCGGACGCTCAGGTGCTTGCCCTTGGGGATGAGGTACTCCGACGGATCGCCGACCTCGGGGATGACGATGACCTTGCGCTTGCCCTTGGTGTCCTTGCCGAAGGAGACGACGCCGTTCACCTCGGTGATGATGGCGACCTCCTTGGGCTTGCGGGCCTCGAAGAGCTCAGCCACGCGAGGCAGACCACCCGTGATGTCCTTGGTCTTGGTCGTCTCCCGAGGGATCCGGGCCAGGACGTCGGCGGGCGCGAGCGCCTCACCCTCGTTGACGAGGATGTGGGCGCCAACAGGCAGGAAGTAGCGGGCCTTGACCTTCTTGCTGTCCACGTCTCGAAGGACGAGGCGAGGCTTGAGGTCGGTGTCCTTGTAGTCGATGACCACCATGCGCTTGCGGCCGGTGAGCTCATCGGTCTGCTGGGCCACCGAGCGGCCGTCCTCCAAGTCCTCGTACTTCAGCACACCATCTTCATGGGTGATGATGGGCGTGGTGAAGGCGTCCCACTCCGCGATGCGGGTCTTCGCGGCGACCCGCTCCCCGTCACGAACCAGCAGGATCGCGCCGTAGGGGATGCCGTAACGCTCACGCTCACGGCCCTTCTCGTCCACCACGAAGACCTCACCGTTGCGGGCGACCGCCACGAGCTTGCCCTCGCGGTTGGTGGTGGTGGTCAGGTAGTCGTTGAACTTGATCGTGCCGCTGTTCTTGAGCTCGAGGTAGGACTCGGCCAGCTTGGCGGAGGCCGCACCACCGATGTGGAAGGTCCGCATGGTGAGCTGCGTTCCCGGCTCGCCGATCGACTGNNTCGACTGCGCGGCGATGACGCCGATGGACTCGCCGATGTTGACCAGCTTGCCGCGGGCCAGGTCTCGGCCGTAGCACATGGCGCAGACGCCCCAGCGCATCTCGCAGGTCAGGACCGAGCGGATCTTCACCCGCTCGACACCGGCCTGGACGATCTTCTCAACCGCCGGCTCGTCCAGCATTCCGTTGCGCGGAACGAGGATCTCGTCGCTGTAGGGGTCGAGGATGTCCTCGGCAGCCACGCGACCGAGCACCCGCTCGCCGACATGCTCGATGACCTCGCCACCCTCGATGAGGCTGGTGATCTCCATGCCGCGAGGCGTCCCGCAGTCCTTGGCGGTGACGATGAAGTCCTGGACGACGTCGACCAGACGACGGGTCAGGTATCCCGAGTTGGCCGTCTTCAGCGCCGTGTCCGCGAGGCCCTTTCGAGCGCCGTGGGTGCTGATGAAGTACTGGAGAACCGTGAGGCCCTCGCGGAAGTTGGCGGTGATCGGCGTCTCGATGATCTCGCCCGAGGGCTTGGCCATCAGTCCGCGCATGCCCGCCAGCTGGCGGACCTGGGTGGGCGATCCACGCGCGCCGCTGTCCACCATCATGAAGATGGAGTTGAAGCTCGGCTGGATGGAGCTGCTCCCGTCCGGAGCCGCGACGACCTCGGTGCTGATGTCGGTGATCAGCTCCTTGGAGACCTCGTCGGTGACCTTGGACCAGAGGTCGACCACCTTGTTGTACTTCTCACCGATGGTGATGAGGCCATCGTTGTACTGCGTCTCGGTCTCCCGGACCTCGGTCTGGGCGCGGTCCAGGATCTCCTGCTTGCGGGCGGGGATCTTCATGTCGTCGATGCAGATCGAGATGCCGGCACGGGTCGCCATGCCGAAGCCCATCGAGAGCAGAGCGTCGGCAAAGAGCACCGTCGCCTTGGGGCCAGCCACGCGGTAGCAGCGGTCGATCAGCTCGCCCAGGGCCTTCTTGTTGAGCGGCCGGTTGACCATCTCGAAGGGCACGGACTCGGGGACGATGTTGTAGAAGAGGACCCGGCCGACCGTCGTGGTCACGAGGTCGCCCTTGCTCTCGGCCGGCACCAGCCCGCGATAGCCGAAGAACCCAGCGGGGAGGATGACCAGCACGAGGTCCTCGCCGAAGCGGTCACGGACCGTCTTGATGGCACGAACCAGCAGCGCGAACCGGTGGTTGCTGCCCATTCGCGAGTCGAGGATCGGGGTGCCCGACCCGTCGTCCGTGACCGAAGGGTTGATGGTCGCCACGAGGCGACCATTGCCCCGGAGGGTCGGCAACGCAGCCACGGTGGCCTCGAAGCCTTCGCCGGCGACGACCGTGACAGCCGCGGCCTCTCCCTTGGGGTCGATGACCGAGGCGGCCTTGCCCTTGGGGTTCAGCTGGCCCGCAGCAAACGACCAGGTCCCTGCGACCGACGGTGCCTCGGGAGCCCCGCGGCTGAGAGTGACCTCGGCGACGACACCCTCGGCGGTGCCCGAGGGCTCCCCGTCGAAGCGGACCTTCACCGAGCCGCCCAGGCTGGGCATCTCGGCGACGACCTGGTCGCTCTCGAGGGCGCGCACGTTGCCTCGATGGCCGTACCAGACCTCACCCGCCTCGCGGGTGTAGTCGACACCGAGCAACAGGTGCACGTCGCCAGCGTCGAGCAGCGCGCGGCCGATGCGATCGATCAAGGGCGGACAGGGCAGGCGCACGCGGATGCGCGCGTGCAGGTCGACCTCACCGGCGTCGTAGGCCGAGAGGACCTCCTCCGCCGAGTGGAAGATCCGGTCGGCACCCTTCGCGAAGGCCCGCTCGCGGGACATGTAGTAGGAGCCGAGGACGATGTCCTGCGAGGGCTGGATGATCGGCCGGCCCGACGCAGGGCTGAGGATGTTGTTGGTCGACNNGCCATCTGGTCGCCGTCGAAGTCGGCGTTGAAGGCGGTGCACACCAGGGGATGGAGCTGGATCGCCTTGCCCTCGGTGAGCTGCGGCTCGAAGGCCTGCAGGCCGAGACGGTGCAGGGTCGGCGCGCGGTTGAGCATCACCGGATGCTCCTTGATCACCTCGTCCAGGATGTCCCAGACCTCTTCCTTGCCCTGCTCCACCATCTTCTTGGCGGCCTTGATGGTGTTGACGTGCCCCCGCTCCTCGAGCTTGTTGTAGATGAAGGGCTTGAACAACTCGAGGGCCATCTTCTTGGGCAGACCGCACTGGTGCAGACGCAGCTCGGGCCCGACGACGATGACCGAGCGGCCGGAGTAGTCGACGCGCTTGCCCAGCAGGTTCTGCCGGAAGCGTCCGTTCTTGCCCTTGAGCATGTCCGACAGCGAGCGCAGCGGCCGCTTGTTCGGACCGGTGAAGGTCTTGCCGCGCCGACCGTTGTCGAAGAGCGCGTCGACGGCCTCCTGCATCATGCGCTTCTCGTTGCGGATGATGATCTCGGGGGCGTTGAGGTCCTGGAGGCGCTTCAGGCGGTTGTTGCGGTTGATCACCCGACGGTANNTCCGGCGGGATCACGGGGATCACCTCCAGCATCATCCACTCGGGCCGGTTTCCGCTGTCGCGGAAGGCCTCGACGATCTTCAGGCGCTTCGCCGTCTTGCGGCGAGAGGCCTCCGAGCTGGTCTCCTTCATCTGGAGGCGCAGCTCCTCGGCGAGCAGGTCGCAGTCGATCCGAGCGAGCATGTCGCGGATGACTTCGCCGCCCATCCCGACCTCGAAGGAGCCGTACCCGAAGGTGCCGATCGCCTCGCGGTAGTCCTCTTCGGTCAGGATCTCGCCCTCGGTGAGGGTGGTCTCGCCGCTGGAGGTCACCATGTAGGCCTCGCAGTACAGCACCTTCTCGAGGTCCTTCAGCG
>DDTA01000250.1 GCA_002344285.1 Myxococcales bacterium UBA2376 | reverse complement strand
CGCGACGAGCTCGACGGCGCGGCGCGGGTGCGCGCGCTGCTCGGATTCTTCGTGCGCGTGCGCTGCTGCGATCGCGACGACGCCGCGCCCGTGACCGACTTCGACGGGCCACCCGAGGAAGCGCCCGACGGCGCCGTGCCCTGGTACGCGCTGGCCGAGCCGGCCTGGACCGATCACACCGTCGTCTTCGGCCACTGGGCGGCGCACGGCCTGCGCATGGGCGAGCGCTGGATCGCCACCGACGCTGGCTGCGTGTGGGGCCACGGCCTGGCGGCGGTGCGCCTGCCCGACCGGACCGTCACCCTGGTCAAGAGCGTCGAGACGGCCAGCTGACGAAGTGACCGCGCCCGCGTAAGCTTCCGCCATGACCGAAGCGGAGCGGTGCATGGAGAAGATCGCGGCGGCGAAGTCTCACCCCGGCCTCGCGGACGCGATGCGCACCCCACCGCCGACATGGCTCACGCTCGCGGTCATCATGTGCTTCGTGATGGCGGCCGCGTGGTTCGCGACCTTCGCCATCATGCCGTCGAGCGCGGACATGGACCGGCTGCCCTCGGTGTTCCGGGTGCAGATGACCGTCGCGTTCGTCCCGACGGTGATCGCGACGGTCGCGTGTCTGTGGCTCCTCGTCGACGCCCTCGCCCTCGCGGTGGCTCCGACGCGTTACCTGCTCGCGGTGGCGGAGCAGCGCGTCCACACGCCGGCGCCCTACTACATCCGCCTCATCACCGAGGACGGCGCCGATCGCGAGTACCGCGCGCGCCGCCGCGCCGCCTCGGTGGTCAAGCTCGGCCTCGTCGAGCCCGGCCAGGTCGGCGTCGCCGTCATGAAGGGCGACGTCTGCCTGCAGTGGGTCCCGCTGCCGCTCCACCCCGACCGGCGCTACGACCGCGTCTGACGACGACGGGGCTACTTCTTCGGCTTGGGCGTGAGCGTGACGGGCTCGACGGTGAGGTCGGGCTTGGAGAACTCGATGTCGACCGCCTCGGCCTCGTGACCGACGAGGCTGCCGGCGGGCGCGGCCTCGACGCGGCCCTTCTCGGCGAGCACCCTGGCTGGTGACGTCGCGCCGGACGGCGCGCCCGGGACCGGCGGGGTCTGCCACTTCCAGGTCGGGACGTTGTCGCTGTTGTGCGCGGCCGGGTTGCGGCGGACGCCCATGCGCTGGCGGGCGGTGGCGACCGCCTGCCCGAGCGCGAGCTGCGGATCGGCGCCCGCCGGCGCGAGCTTGAGCACCTCGGCCAGCATCATCGCCATCGCCTGCGCCGAGCCGAAGCGGCGATCGGGCTCCTTGGCGAGCGCGCCGTTGATGACGGCGACGAGCTCGGCGGGCACGTCGGGGCGGACCGGCGCGAGCGGGCGCACGAGGCACTGGCGGATCTGCTTGAACACCTCGAGGTCGCTGCGCCCGTCGAAGAGGCGCTCGCCGACGAGCGACTCCCAGAGCACGGCGCCCATCGCGAACAGATCCGACAGCGGCGTCGCCTGACCGCCCATCGCCACCTCGGGCGAGAGGTACGAGAGCTTGCCCTTCACCGTCCCCGGCGCGGTCAGGCTGAAGACGCGGTCGCGCGCGCGGGCCAGGCCGAAGTCGGTCAGCTTCACGGCGCCGTTGGTGCTGACGAGGATGTTGTGCGGCGAGACATCGCGATGGACGATCGGCGCCGGGGTCCCGTCGGGGCGGCGTCGCTCGTGCGCGGCGCCGAGGCCGCGCAGGGTCGCGATGCCGGCGGCGACGACGAGCGGCCACGGCATGTGCCCGCCGGACTCGCGGTACGCCTTGACCAGGCTGCCGAGGTCCATGCCCTCGACCCACTCCATCACGATGTAGTAGCTGCCCTGGGGATCGGCGCAGAAGTCGTAGACCTGGACGATGTTCGGGTGCGCGAGCTCGGCGCCGACGCGCGCCTCCTCGATGAACATGTCGGTGTAGTTCCGGATCGCGCGGAACTCCGGCTTGATCTTCTTGATCGCGACCGTGCGCGAGAAGCCGGCGGCGCCGCGCACCGCGGCCTTCCACACCGAGGCCATGCCACCCTCGCCGGCGAGCTCGACCAGCTCGTACTTGCCATCGATGATCGCGGGCGAGGAGGTCATGCGCGCCTCATTATACGGCGACGCCGTCCTCGGCGTCGAGGCGACGGCGCGCGGCCTCGAGCTCCTCGGCGGCGGTCTCCCAGCGCCCGGTGAGCTCCTCGAGCTTGACCTGGTCGGCCTGGTACTCGCCGAGGAGCGTGCGGCGGCGCGCGTCGTCGGCGTAGACCTCCGGGTCGGAGAGCGCGGTCGAGCGCCTGGCCTGCGCCGCCTCGAGCGCGGAGATGCGCTCCTCGAGGTCGGCCACCCTGTTCTCCAGCGGACCGAGCGTCTTCTTGCGCTTCTGCCGGGCCTCGGCCTCGCGCCGCTTGCGCGCCTTCTCGTCCTCTTTCGCAGCCGGCGCCGGCGGGGGCGCCGGCTTGCCACGCGCGGGCGCGGCGTCACCCGCGACCACGACGTCCTTGCGCCGCTGCGCGCACGAGTAGAGGTACTCGTCGAGCGAGCCCGGGTACGTGTCGACGTGCCCGCCCTCGACGTTCCAGATCTTGGACGCGAGCGTGCGGATGAGGCTGCGGTTGTGGCTGACGAAGACGAGCGTGCCGTCGTAGTCGACGAGCGAGCGGGCCAGGCTCTCCGACGACTCGAGATCGAGGTGGTTGGTCGGCTCGTCCATCAGGATGAGGTTGCCGGGGTCGATGAGCAGGCGCGCCAGCGCGACGCGGGCGCGCTCGCCGCCCGAGAGCACCTTGCACGGCTTGTCGACGTCGTCGCCGCGGAACATGAACGCGCCGAGCAGCGAGCGCACGCGCGACACCGCGGCGGTGGGGCTCGCGCGCTGCACCACCTCCTGCACGGTCGCGCTCATGTCGAGCGTGTCGGCGTGGTGCTGGGCGTAGTAACCGGCCTTCACGCCGCTGCCCAGCTTGATCGTGCCGCCGTCCTGCGGCAGCTCGCCGGCGATCATGCGGAGCAACGTGGTCTTGCCCGCGCCGTTGACGCCGATGATGCCGATCTTCTCGCCGCGGCGGACGACGAGATCGACGCCGGGGAAGACGACGTGGCTGCCGTACGCCTTCTTCACGCCCTCGATCTTGATGACCTCGCTCACCGCGCGCTCGCACGGTGGGAACGCGAAGCGCATGACGTGGCGCTTCTGGAAGGTCTCGACGTCCTCCATCTTGTCGAGCAGCTTGATGCGGCTCTGCACCGCCTTGGCCTTGTTGGCCTGGGCGCGGAAGCGATCGATGAAGCGGGTCAGGCGCTCGCGCTCGCGCTCGAGGTTGCGCGCCTTGCCGGCGAGGATGGTCTCCTCCTCGAGGCGGGCCTCGACGTAGCGCTCGTAGTTGCCGGGGTACGAGCGCAGGCCCTCGGGCTCGAGGCTGACCACGCGATCGATCTGCTCGTTGAGGAACTCGCGATCGTGGCTGATGAGGATGAAGCAGCGGTCGTAGCGCTTGAGGAAGTCGCTGAACCACGCGACCGACGGCATGTCGAGGTGGTTGGTCGGCTCGTCGAGGAGCAGGACGTCGGGGCGCTGGAAGAGCAGCGCGGCGAGCGCGGCGCGCATCTTCCAGCCGCCGGAGAACTCGCCGAGATCGCGGTCGTGATCGGTGGGCACGAAGCCGAGGCCGCCGAGGATCGCGAAGGCCTCGTGCTCGGAGAAGAAGCGATCGAAGTGATCCTTGCGCTCGTGCAGCTCGGTGACGCGCTCGACCAGCTCGAGCATCACCTCGTCCCGGTCCGCCTGGTCGGGGGCGTCGGCGAGCGCGGTGAGCGCGGCCTCGGTCTCGGCGAGGTCGCGATCGATCTCGGCGCGCCCGGGCACGCTCGACACGACGAAGTCGAGGAGCGTCTTGCCGCCGGCGATGACGAGGTCCTGCGGCAGCCAGCCGACGCGGACGCCGCGGGCACGCGTGACCTTGCCGTCGTCGATCTCCTGGTGGCCGGCGATCACCTTGAGCAGGGTGGTCTTGCCCGAGCCGTTGGGACCGATGAGGCCGATCCGGTCGCGAGGCCCCAGGCGGAGGGCGACCGCATCGAAGATCATGCGATCGGCGAAGAAGAGCGTTACGTCTTCGAGGACAACGAGCGACACGACGAGCTCAAACCGGAGTCAGGAGGCTACTGGTCACGACGGCGGCGCGACCGTACCACCATCGCGCGAGGGAGCACACCCTCGCGCTCGAGCGTGTGCAGGCGCTCGCCGAGCGGCTTGAGCCGGGCCATGGACGCCGCGTCGCGCCCGAACTCGTCGAGGAGCGCCGAGTAACGTTCGCGGGCGGTCTCGTCGGGGTAGGTCGTCGGGTGGGCCAGGACGTGGCCGAGCGCGACGAGGTCCGCGCGGAAGCCGAGGTCGCGGTCGGCGGCGCGTAGGCGCGCGAGCGCGGGCGCGTCGGCGGCGAGCGCGGCGGCGGCGCCCGCGTCTCCGCCCTCGGCGCTCACCACCAGCGCGCGCAGCTCGTGCAGCTCACGGCCAACCGCCACGGGCCTGAGACTAGCGCGCCGGGCCGACGCCGTCCGGTAGCGGTGGGGATCCTGCGCTGGCCCGAAGTGATCAGTCGAGATCGCGGCGCACGGCGAGCGTGAAGACGAGGTCCTGGCGCTCCTCGCCGGCGAGCGGCAGGCCGGCGGCGAGCTGGAGGCGCCAGAGCCCCTTCACGCGCCAGTGCGCGCCGGTGCGGGCCGCGACGTGGTCGAGCCCCCAGCCGTACCAGCCGAGCTGAGCGTCGAGGCCGGCGAAGAGCGAGAGCCACGACGTGACGGTCAACGCGCCGTCGGCCGACGTCATGAGCGCGGCGCGCCCGTCGCGGCCGGTCGCCGCCGACGCGTACCAGCCGAGGAGCGCGCCGTGCAGGTGCACGCGCACGAAGCGGTGGACGTGCCAGGTCTCGGCGACGCCGAGCTGCAGCGCGCCCGAGCTGCCGTCGAGGCGCGAGCGCGTGAACGGCAGCTCGAGCCGCGCGTAGAGGGCCCGGGCCAGGGCCTTGCCGGCGCGCGCGCCGCGCTGGCCGAACGCGATGTGTCCGGTGACGGGCCCGTAGGCGAGCTCCTCGGTCGAGAGCACCGCGTTCTGCACGAACAGGCCGTCGAGCACGCGCAGCGCGAAGCCCCACTCGAGCCGGTCCGACTCGAGCANNGCCGCGCCGACGTCGGCGTGCAGGCAGCCGCCGCGGGCGGCGTCGACGCCGCTCTCGCGCCAGGGCAGCGCGATCGGATCGTCGACGTGGTCCTCGCACGGATCGGAGAGCTCGTCGGCGGAAACCACACCGACGCCGCCGGCGACGAGGACGACGCCCAGCACGAGGCGCGAGACGAAGCGAGGCGGACGCAAGGCCGGCATCGTAGCGCGTCAGCAAGGGCAACGCCCACACCGGGCGCCTCGGGAGCCGTTTCCGCTTGGTCGTATCTCATTATAGACATTTCATACTCTTAGTCTATAATGAGATACATGCCGGCACGAACTCCCCGAGGCGGAAAGACGGCCCGCGACAAGCTGGCCGCGCTGGGCGCGCGCCTCCGCCTTCACCGCCGGGCGGTACGAGTGACCGCGACCGAGCTCGCAGAGGCGGCCAACGTCTCGCGCATGACCCTGCACCGGATCGAGAAGGGCGAGCCCTCGGTGACCATGGGCGCATACATGAGCGCGTTCGCCGCCCTCGGGCTCGAGCTGCAGCTGGTCGATCCGCGTGCGCGCGCTGCGAAGCGAGGCAAGGCGCCGCTCCCGCGCACGATCCGGATCGCGGACTTTCCGCAGCTGAAGCGGCTCGCGTGGCAACTTGCAGACACGGAGCTCACGCCGAAGGAAGCGCTCGCGCTCTACGAACGCAACTGGCGGCACGTCGACCGGAAGGCGATGGGGGACCACGAGCGTGACCTCGTTCGACAGCTCTCGACGCGGCTTGGAGCACGATTCGATGTTTGAGCGCGCGAGCCACCGCCGCATCGGACGGATCCTCGAAGCGCTGGATGCGGAGCTCCTCGAGCAAGGCCATTGCTGGTTCGGCGGTGGAACGGCCATTGCGCTCTCGCACGGCGAGTACCGCGAATCCGTGGACATCGACTTCCTGGTCTCCGATGCCGCCGGCTACCGCGCGCTCCGACAGCAGTGCACCGGACGCGACGGAATGCGAGCGATCTTCCGCGCTGGAACCACCATCGACTCCGTCGGCGACGTGCGCGCGGACCAGTACGGCATCCGGACCTGGCTCGGCATCGACGACACGCAGCTCAAGCTGGAGATCGTCCGCGAGGCGCGCGTCTCGCTCGACCGCCCCGAACCTGCGGACCGCATCTGCGGCATCGCGACGCTCACCAGGCTCGACCTCGCAACGAGCAAGCTGCTCGCGAACTCCGATCGCTGGGCCGATGACGCCGTCCACAGCCGCGACCTGATCGATCTGGCCATGTTGCGGCTCGACCGAAAGACCCTGCGCGCGGCGCTCGACAAAGCGCGCGGCGCGTACGGCCCGAGCATCGAGCGTGATCTCGCGAAAGCTGTCGACGCCCTTCGTCGACGCCCGGGACGGCTAGACGAGTGCATGCGCGCGCTGCGGATGCTGGACGTGCCACCGGGCATCACGCCGGTAGCTCCGGCGGTGCTGTGGAAGCAGATCCGGCGCCTGGCCCCGCCGCGCTGAGGTCAATCGCCCGGAGGCTGCCAGCCGTTGCCGTCGACGTCGACGAGGATGGGGCTGGTGAAGCCGGTGGGCCAGCTGCCGGGGACGACGCGCGTCATGTGGAAGCGGCGATCGGTGGCGTCGATGGGGTCCGCGGGGTTCTCGATCGGACCGGTGTCCTCGTCCTCGTCGATGTCGGCGGCGTCGACGCGGCCATCGCCGTTGTTGTCGCCGGTGTCGGGGACGCCATCGTCGTCGAGGTCGGCGTAGGGAGGCAGCGCCAGGCCGGCCTCGACGACGATCCAGTCGTCGGCGGACGCGACCTCGGCGAGCGCGATCTGCCCCTGCCAGCGCACGACGCCGGCCGCGCCGAACGGATCGGCGGGCGCCGCGAGATCGCGCACGAGGACGCGCTCGCCGGCCGACGTGACGACGCGGACCTCGTCGACCGGGATCCACGGCGCGGCGCGCACGGTGATCGCGAGCACCTCGCCGGCGGCGGGCACCACGGGCGTGAGGCCGAGGCCGCGCCGCGGCGCGCCGGGCGGTCCGACGCCGACCTCGATGAAGATGCCGGAGCCCGCGACGGCGCGGCCACCGCGCAGCGCGAGGTTGAACGCCGACGGCGTGGTCTGCGCCAGCGGCAGGCCGGTCTCCACCCACGTGCGGCCCCAGCCGATCTGGCCGTCGCGCAGGCCGTGCGAGTCGCTGTTCGCCGCCCCCGGCACGGGATAGCCAGCGCTGATGAGCGAGAACCAGAGCGGCCGCGTCTTGGCCCACTCGTCGGCGCCGGCGCCGTTCTGCACCTCCATCACGTCCCAGTCGAGGTTGCGGTGGCCGCCGGCGGGCGCGCGCAGGAGCGTCGGATCGATCGGCTCGCGCGGATCGAAGTTGATCGCGCGCAGGTAGCCGAGGTCGCGGCCGAACTGGGTCTCGTCCCAGGGATGGTTGATCATGCGCACGCCGTCGGGACCGATCAGCGGGTCGAGGCGATCGAAGAGGGCACCCGGCTCGACCAGCTCGTCCCACGGCGCGCCGGCGCGGGGCTCGCCGGGGACGGCGGTGAGCGGCCAGAAGTTGAAGTGGCCGATGACGCGCGGCAGGTCCTCGCCGGGCACGTCGAGCCACGGGATGACCTGCGTGGTCTCGAGGCCGCCCATGACGAGGAGGCGATCGGCGACGCCGAGCGTCGTGATCGCGGCGGTGTAGTCGCCGACGACGTCGTGATCGGTGGCGGCGATGACGTCGACCCCGGCGGCGACGAACGAGAGCACGCGGTCGTGATCGGGGATGCCGGAGTCGAAGCTGCGGCGACCGTGCACGTGGAGATCGGAGGCGAGCCAGCCGGCGGGACGGATGGGCAACGCCTCGAGCGCGAGCGCGTGCGTCGCGATCTCCCCGGCGGTGAGCGTGACCTCGGTGCGCGCCAGCGTCGCCTCGGGGCCGGCGGTCGCGTAGAGCCAGTAGCGGCCGGCCGGGACCTCGGCCTCGGCCCCGGTCGGCTCGACGAGGATGTGGTTGCACGCCGGCGAGGCGCCGTCGGGCGCGCCCAGCCACGGCGCGCACGGCGTGAGCCGCCCGTGCAGCGTGCCCGCGACGGCCGCGCGCGTGGTCTCGTCGGCGGGAACGACGGCGACGAGGCCGTACGCGGGCGCGGGGGCGGCGCCGCCCGGGCCATCGGCGTCGAGGGTGATGTCGACCTGGAGCGTGGCCGGCGCCTCGATCGTGACGTCGCCGATCGCGCCGCCAGGGGCGATGGCGCCCTCGGCGACCTTGCGCCCGAAGCTCCACAGCTCGTACGCGAGCGGCTCGCCCGACGGCGCCGCGGCGGTGAACGTGCCGTCGGCGGCGGGGACCACGGCGTTCACCGGCACGCGCGACGCGCCGGCGAAGATCATGATCGACGCGCGCCGCACGTCGCCGCCGAAGCCGAGCGCGGCGCCGCCGTCGCCGGTGACGACGCGCCCGCTGACCACGAGCGAGGGATCGCCGTGCAGCTGCCCGCGCGCGGCGAGCGCGACGTCGATCGCCGGCGCCGGGCCGCGACCGCTGCCCGCGGTGACGAGGAAGCGCTCGAGCACGAGGCCGTCGCCCGCGCGCACCAGCTCGATGTCGGTGCCGAGCGACGAGATCTGGAGGTCGACGACGCCGTGGATCGCGTCGTCGCCGCACGAGACGACGCTGTAGGCCGGCCCGTCGGTGGCGGGCGTCGCGCCGGCCGCGAAGTCGTACGCCGACCACTGGTCGGTGAGCTCGAGCAGATCGAGCGGCGGCTGCTGGTAGCCCTGCCCCGCCGCCGGCACGAACGGCAGGACGCGGCGCTTGCCGAGGTCGACGGTGTCGGCGATGACGAACGCGAACGGATCGGGCGAGCCGTTGAACAGCTCGCTGCGCACGCGCACGCCGGGATCGCAGGGGCGGAGCTCGTAGCGCGTCGCGACCTCCACGTCGGGACGACCGTCGAGGTGGCCGCGCACGACGACGGCGACGTACTCGGGGCTACGATCGACGACGTCGAGGTCGTCGTAGGCGAACGCGTCGTCGGGCAGGATGCCCGAGAGCTGGTACGAGATCGTCATGTCGTCGTGCGCGCCCGCCGGCCCGAAGTCGACGAGCGTGCCGCCGGTCGGCGCCAGGTCGATCGGCGCGTCGAGCTCGTTGATCACCGCGGTGACGACGCCGTTGGAGAGCGCGATCGCGCGCGCCGAGCCGTCGGCCTTGTCGAGCCGCAGCTCGGCCGGCAGGTCGGCGTGCGCCCCGACGAAGAGGAGCTCGTCGGTGCACGTGAACGTCAGTCCGTCGCACGGCCGCGTCGCCTCGCAATCCCCGCCCAGGCAGCTCTTCCGGCTGCATGCGAGCTGAAGCGCGCTCGTCCACCCGAGGAGCGCGACGGCGGCGGCCGCGACGAGCGGTCGTTGCACGGATGGATCGTATACGATTCGCGCGCCATGCGCGCCTGGAGAGCCCACAGCTACGGTTCGTACAAGGACGTCCTCCAGCTCGAGGAGGTGCCGTCGCTCGAGCCGCCGCCGGGCGGCGTGGTCGTGAAGGTCGAGGCCGCCGCGCTCAACTTCCCCGACCTCCTCGCCATCGCCGGGCAGTACCAGGTGAAGGCGCCGCTGCCGTTCACGCCGGGCATCGAGGCGGCGGGCACGGTCGTGAAGGCGGGCGCGACCAGCAAGCACAAGGTCGGTGACCGCGTGATCGTGAGCGCGCTCTGGGGCGCGTTCGCCGAGGAGATCAGCGCCGCCGACGCGCAGTGCTTCGCGTGGCCCGAGGGGCTCTCGGCGGCGCAGGCGGCGAGCTTCATCGTCACCTATCACACCGGCTACTTCGCGCTCGTCTACCGCGCGGGGCTGCGCGCCGGCGAGACGTTGCTCGTCCACGGCGGCGCCGGCGGCGTCGGCATCGCGGCGATCCAGCTCGGCAAGGCGCTGGGCGCGACGGTGATCGCCACCGCGGGCGCCCCCGACAAGCTCGACGTGTGTCGCGCGGCCGGCGCCGATCACGTGATCGACTACAAGGCCGGCGACTGGGTCGCCGCGGTCAAGCAGGCCACCGGCGGCAAGGGCGCCGACGTCATCTACGACCCGGTCGGCGGCGACGTCTTCGACCAGAACCTCAAGTGCATCGCGTGGGAGGGGCGCCTCCTCGTGATCGGCTTCGCGTCGGGCAAGATCCCCGAGCTCAAGATGAACCGGGTGCTGCTCAAGAACATCTCGGTCGTCGGCCTGTTCTGGGGCGCGTACCAGATGCACGACCCGGGCAAGGTGGTCGCGGCGCACGAGGCGCTGTGCCAGCTCGTCGCCGACGGCGTCTGCCGGCCCCTCGTCTGGAAGGAGCTGCCGCTCGCCGAGCTGCCGGCCGCGCTCGCCGCGCTCGAGAGCCGGCAGAGCCACGGCAAGATCGCCGTCGTCCCGTAGTGGCCGCAGCGCCGGCGTTCACGGCGGCGCGCCGCAGAGCGACCAGCGATAGAGGACGTCCTTGTCGGCCGGGAAGAGCCCGCCCGACGGCGGCATCGAGCCCTCGTACACGGTGCGGGCGGTCGCCTCGGCGACGGCGGCGGCGGATGCGTAGACGTCGTAATCCATGCCGACGGGCGCGCCCTGCCGGCTGTTGTCGGTGAGCTGGATCGAGTGACAGTTAATGCAGTTGGAGCGGAACGCGCGGACCTCGGCGAAGGTGGGCACGGGCGGGGTGCAGTCGACCGTCGGCAGCGACGCGCCGTCGCCGTCGTCGTCGCCACACGCGGTGACGGCCAGGGGCACGATCAGCAGCGCGATCAGGAGCTCCGCCCTCACCGGACGATCCTACCCGAAGCCCGGGGCGATCATCGTCGCGAACCGGTCGGGCGCGACCACCTTCTGCGCCGCGAGGTGCGCCGCGCCCTCGGCGCGCAGCGTGGCGCCCTCGTCGCCGCCGAGGAGCGCGCCCAGGCGCATGCGCGCGATCGCGGCGTAGGTCAGCATGTCGTCACGGTCGAGCGTGGCCACGGCGCGGCGGAGGCGCGCGACCGCGCCGTCCTGGTCGCCGAGCGACGCGGCCAGGCCGGCGGCGGCGAGCTCGGCCATGCCGGCGAGCCCGGGGCCGCCGCCGAGCACCGGCTTGATGAGCCGTCTCGCCTCGCGCAGGCGCACGTCCCTGCGCGACGGCTCCTGCTGCGCCTCGAGCAGCGCCAGCCGCGCGCGCAGGAGGAACGCCTCGTGGCGCACGAGCTCGACGCGCAGGATGAGCGACCCCTCGAGCGCGGGCCAGCGCTCGACGAGCGCGGCGTGCCCCCTGGCGGCCTCGCCGGTGTAGAGGTCGAGCTGCCCGAGGCCGAGGAGATGGTGGTAGTGCTGCAGGTGGAAGCCGTGCGCCGTCCACTGCGCGAGCGCGAGGTCGAGCTCCTCGGCCGCCTGCCCCGGCTGATCGGGGACGAGCCACGCGGCGTTGGGGATCCCGACGCGCAGGTTGGTGGCGGCGTAGAGATCACCGCGCTCGGTGGCGGCGCGCAGGAGCGTGGGCGTGAGCGACGCCAGCTCGTCGAGCTGCCCCAGGTAGAAGAGCGAGTAGCAGAGGAAGAAGTGGATGGTGTCGTGCTGCCACGCGACGCCGGTGGCGCTGCCCTGCTCGCGGATCGCGCGCTCGGCGGCGCGCGCCAGCTCGAGCGCACGCGCCCAGCGCCCGCCCTGGTACGCGTGCACGCACTCGGCGCCGAGGAGGAGCGCGGTGGCGAACGCCGACGGCGTCTTCTCCAGGAGCGCCCGGGCGGCGACGAACAGCGTCTCGGCGCGCTTGCGGCTGCGCGCGCCCTGCGTCGAGAGGAAGCCGCCCTCGACGGCGAGCGCCTTGGCGACGCGGGTCGGCTCGCCGGCATCGAGCGCGAGGAGGAGGTGGCGCGTCTGGAAGTCGGCGCCGCGGATCGTGTCGACCATCGCGAGCCCGGTCGCCACCGACCAGCACATGTCGACGCGCGTGAGCTCGGTCGCGGCGATCTCGCTCTCGTGGCGCGCGTCGATGCCGATGCCGCGCAGGCGCAGGCGCGCGCGGCGCACGAGCAAGGACCCGAGCGCGCGCCGCGGCGTCGCCGGCAGCTTCATGCCGAGCGCGGCCAGCACCTGGGTGATGAGGCGCAGGCCGCGGTCGATGTGGCCGCTGATGAGCAGCTGCTCGGCGGCCTTGCGGCGGAGCTCGAGGGCGACCGCGTCGACGCCGACGAGCTCGGCGGCGGCGAGGTACGCGTCGGAGGCCTCGGCGCCGCGGCCGGTGTTGCCGAGCGCATCGCCGAGCTCCTCGTAGAGGTGGGCGCGATCGTGGTGGCCGAGATCGAGCGCCCACTGGAACGCGCGCGCCGCCTGATCGAAGGCGAGCGACTCGGCGGCGCGCTGCCCGGCGGCGGCGGCGTGGCGCGCGGCGACGTCGCGCCGCCCCGCACCGTCCCAGTGGAAGGCGAGGATCGACTCCTGGCCGGGATGGGGCGAGCCCGCGATCGCGCCGGCGAGCGTGAGGTGGAGGCCCTTGCGCCGCTCGCCGCCGACCCCGGCGAGGATCGCGTCGCGCACGCGGTCGTGGTAGGGCTCGATCGTGTCCGTCGGCCGGACACCACCCGAGCGCACGAGGTTCGACACGCGCAGCGCCGAGATCAGGCGGCCGAGGGAGTCGGGCGGGACGTCGGCGGCGCGCGCGAACGTCTCGAGATAGAGCGGATGGCCGGCGACGGCGACCAGCTCGACGACGTCGCGGGCGCGGGCGTCGAGGGCGGCGACCCGGCGAGCGACGACCTCCTCGAGGTGCAGCGTGCCCGCGCCGTGATCGCCGGAGCTGCCGAGGTGACGCACGAGCTCGTCGAGGAAGAGCGGATGACCGCCCGCCTCGCGCGAGAGCGCATCGAGATCGACCGGTGCGGCCACGCCGTGGGCGCGGAGCAGGATGCCGGCGAGCTCGCGCGCCTCGTCGGGCGCGAGCGGCCCGAGGCGGACGCGGCGCACGTCGGGACAGACCGCGCGCACGCGCTCGGCGGCAGCGGCGGCGGCGGAGCCCTCGGTGGTCGGGCGCAAGGTCGCGAGCACGAGCACCGGCGGCGCCTCGGTCGGGCGCACCAGCTCGCCGAGGAGCGCGAGGCTGTCGTCGTCGGCCCACTGCAGGTCGTCGATCACGATGACGACGGGCCGCCGCTGCGTGAGCCGCACGAGCAGCTCGCGCAGGGCGCCGAACGCGCGCGTGCGCAGCTCGCGCTCCACCGCCTCGCCCTGCGGCAACGGCGCGCTGGCGAACACCTTCACCCGCTTGAGCGACGGGAACACCTGCGCCAGGAGCGCGCCGTGGAGCGGCAGCATCGCGCCCGCCTCGCCCGGATCCAGCTTGGCGAGCAGGCGCGCGATCGCCTCGACGACGCCGTCGAACGCCTTGTACGACACCGACTCGCGCTCGAAGCAGCGGCCGGCGAGCACGGCGACGTCGCTGTCGAGCGCGCGGGCGAAGACCCGCACCAGCGTCGACTTGCCGAGCCCGGAGTCGCCCTCGACCAGCACCGCGAGCGGGCGATGCTCGGCGGCGCAGGCGTCGAAGGTCGCGCGCAGGACGTTCAGCTCGGCCTGACGGCCGACGAACGGCGGCCCCTGGGTGAGCGGCGTCGGCGGCTGCGACGACCGGTGGCTGCGGCTGCCGAGGCGGCGCAGGATCGCCTCGCCGCTGGGGCGCTGCGCCGGCTCGTAGTGGAGGAGCGACTTGCACAGCGCGACCAGATCCGCCGGCGCGTCGGGGGCGAGCGACTCGGGCGGCGGCGGCTCGCGCTGCTGCTTGTCGAGGAGGATCTTCATGAGCGGGCCGTCGAACGGCGTCGTGCCGGTCAGCGCCTCGTAGAGCATCACGCCGACCGCGTACCAGTCGGCGGCCGGTCCCGGCGTCTGCCCCGCCGCCTGCTCCGGCGCCATGTACATCGGGGTGCCGACGATCGACTCGCCCGACCAGGTGTCGCCGCGCTCGGCGTCGGCGAGGAGCCCGAAGTCGAGGATGACGACGCGCCCGTCGGGCGTGACCAGGACGTTGGACGGCTTCACGTCGCGGTGCACCTTGCCGCCGGCGTGCAGCCGCAGGAGCCCGTGGCCGAGGTCGGCGAGCGCCGCGCGCAGCCGCTGCTCGTCGCCGGCGCACCAGGAGAGGAAGTCCGTGCCCTTCACCAGCTCCATGGTGAAGAAGAGGTGACCGTCCTCCTCGATCAGCTCGCCGAACGAGACCAGGTTGGGGTGGTCGATGTCCTGGAGCGCGCGGAACTCGTTCTTGAAGCGGCCGATCGCGTGCGGCAGGAGGTGGCGCAGGGTCTTGAGCGCGACCTGCGCGCCGGTCTCGCGGTCGACCGCTTCGTACACGTCGCCGGTCGCGCCGCTGCCGATGCAGCGCACGATGCGGAAGCGCCGGGGCTGGAAGGTGGCCGCGTCCACGCCTGCCGCCGATGGTCGCACGGTCGCGGGGCCGCGCGGGCGAGCTATCATGGGGCCTCGTGCAGGCCGGCTCCCGTACCCATCGCGACACGCTCGCGTTCGTGCTGACGATCCTCGGCGCGACGCTGTGGTCCGCGTGGCCCGCGAGCATGGTGATAGCCGAACGGCGTCTGGGCCCCGAGGTCGGGATCCCGCTCCTGTTCGGTGCCGGCGCGTGCGTCGGGGCGTGGGCCGGCGTGACGGTCTGGCGACACGTGGCCACGTGGTTGCCGCCGCTCGTCGCCGGCGCCGTGGCGTCGGCTGTCGTGGTGATCCAGCGCCAGTCCACCGACGGCACCATGGCGCTCGACCTGTACCGGTTGATCGGCGTCGCGGGCGCCGTGGCCGGCGGCGCGGCAGGCGTGGCGCTCGGTCGCCGCGCGCGCTCACCACGGCGAACGATCGCGGCCGTGTGGATCACGCTGGGCGGCCCGGCGCTGCTCATGCTCGCGATCGCCGGAGCTGCCGCGCTGGGCGCCGACGTCGATCGAGGATGGCTGGTGTTGATCGTGCTCGTCGCGCCCGTGCCGGCGGCCGCCACGGCGGCCTGGCTGTGCGGCGCCGTCCGCCCTCGCGACTTCACGCTGGGGCTCTGGGGCCTGCTCTCGGTGGGCGTCCTCATGGGTCGCCCCGAGGAGGACGCCGTGGTGGCGTTCGTGATCGTCACGATCGTCTGCGGCTTCATCGCGCTCGTCGCCAGCGTTCCGGTCCGCCTCGTCCACGATCGCCGGCCGGTGCGCGAGGAGCTGCCGCCGGCGCAGGTGGTCGAGCGCTGATCGACCGCTGACGCGGGCACCGCTCAGTTCGCGGCGTCGGGGAGGCAATCGACGACGAGGCGGTGGCCGCTGGCGAGCTGGCCGCGGTAGGTCGCGGCGAGGCCCGACGGCGTGTAGTCGCACTGCGCCGACGGCTCGACGACGAAGCAGCTCGAGGTGACGCCGCCGCGACACGGCTCGACCGGCGTGCGGGTCGTGCCGAGGACGTCGAAGGCGCGGCAGCGCTCGGTCGTGGTGTTCGGCCCGACCTTGCCGAGGAGGCACGGGCGGCGCGACATGACGCCGGTGGTCGCGCGGGTGACGCGGCGGAGGCGCTCGCTCGCGGAGACGGCGTCGCAGAGGTTCTCGAAGACGAAGCGCGACGGGAAGGATTCGCCGAGGGCGGTGAGGCGGATCGGAGGGGTGGTGCCGTACTCCGTGCCGGCGATCGCGCACGCGGGGACCAGCGCCGCGGCGGCCGGCAGCCGCGGATCGAGCCCGACCTCGACGACGTCGGTCGGTCCCATCATGCCCGCGACCATCACGAGCCCGGGCTCGGGCTTGAGACCTTCGAGGAAGGCGCGATAGTCGGCGATGGACGTGAGGTACGGACTGTCGTCGCGCGGGACGCAATCGTGCTTCACGCCCCCCACGCGCGGTCGGTCCGGTTCACACACGACGCCGAACTCGAAGCACCGGAAGCTGGTGCGTGGTCCCAGCAGCGAGGTCGGATCGCTGCTGGGCCCGAAGAAGGCCGGGTCGTACGCCGAGCAGTCGTCCTCGTCGGTGAGGAGGACGACGACCAGGAGTGCGTCCGGGCGCAGGAAGCCGGCATGCTCGGCGTAGCGCCCGTCGAGCGCGTGCCGCATGGCCTCGAGCGGCTGCTCGAAGCCGCAGCCGGTGTCGCCGAGCGTGGCGAAGCAGGAGAACGCGTCGGCGATCGCACCGTCGTAGTTGTCGACGCGGCCACCGTTGCCATCGGGAGCGTCGGTGATGTACGCGCCCTGCACGGGGCACGTGACCATGCCATCGCCGGTGCGGAAGCGGCCGTCGGCCGTGTCGGTACAGCCGGGCACGGTCTCGGTCCCGGTGTTCATGTCGGTGGAGATCACGGCGACGTGGAGATCGGGCAGCTGCCCGAGGTCGTCGGTGAGCTGGGCGAACAGGTTCTCGCCCGCGGCCGCGATCATCGCTTCGCGCTCGTCGCGGATCGAGCCGGACGTGTCGACGACGACGAGGACGTCGACCTTGGTGATCGACGCGGGCAGCGGATCGAGGACGGTCTGGTAGTCGTCGCCGATGACGATGTCGCGATCGCCGCCGCACGCCACGACCGAGGCCACGAGCGCCGTGAACGCGAGCTGGCGAAGGTGGGGGCTCATTGCACGCCCTTGCACGCGGCGGTGAGGCGCGGGCGCTGGGCCGAACGCGGGAAGCGCGCGTCGAAGTCGTCGAGCGCGGACGACCAGCGGGCGTCGCCGAGGCGGCAGAGCGACTCGACGCGGATGGCGGAGGCCTCCTCGGCGAGCTGGCCGCGCTTGCCGAAACGAGCGACGTGATCGTCGGCGGCCGCGAGCGCGGCGCGCGCGTCGTCGCGGCGGAGCGCGGCCATGGCGTCGTCGACGAGGGCGACCTCGTCGGCGAGGGACGGCTTGGACGCGCGCGACTTCGGGGACGGCGCCCTTCGACTCGGGGCCTCCGGCCCCTCGCTCAGGGTGACCGGAGCAGGAGAGGGAGAGGGAGAGGCAGAGGCAGGCGCAGGCGCAGGCGCAGGCGCAGGCGCAGGCGCAGACGCGGACGCGGACGCGGACGCGGAGAGGGACGCGGACGCGGGCGATGGTGAGGTGTCCCGCGTCAGCCACCAGCCGCCGGCGGCGAGGGTGACGGCGACGAACGAGAGGAGCGTCAGCTTGGCGCCGAGGGACATGCCGGCCTGGGCGGAAGCTGCGCCGGCGGTGCCGGCGAGCACGTTGGCGCGCATGCGCGCGATGGCGGCGGCGTCGGGGCCGAGGCCGTCGCGCGCGGCGTCGAGCAGGGCCTGGGCGCGTGGGCTCAGGGGTTCGGGCGTCATGGCTCCTCCGGCGAGCGCTTCGCGACCGCGGCCTCGAAGGCGCGGCGGGCGAGGCGAAGTCGAGAATAGGCAGTGTTCAGGTTGATGCCGAGGAGCTCGGCGACGTCGGGGACCGACATCTGCTCGAGCTCGACCAGGGTGAAGACGATGCGCTTGTCCTCGTCGAACGTGTCGAGGACGGCGGCGACCGCGGCCGCGGCCTGCGCGCGCGAGAGCGCCGCGAACGTGTCGTCGGCCGACGCGAGCACGAGATCGTCGATCGCGTCCTGGCGATCGGTCTTCCGGCTCGCGGTGCGCCGGTACGCGCCCGCCACGCGGCGCGCGATCGCGAACAGCCAGGTCTCGATGCGCGCGCGGCCCGCGAACTCGGCGAGGCGCCGGTGCACGACGACGAACACGTCCTGCACCGCGTCCTCGAGCTGCGCGTCGGCGACGCCGAACGAGCGCACCGTGCGCCACACGAAGCGGACGTGCTGCTGATACACGTCCTCGAACAGACGCGAGCTGCCGGGCGCCGCCGCCAGAGCCGTGGGGGGCTCGCTCTGGCGGACGGCGGCCATCGCGGGTGCGACCTCGGGCATTGCAGGTTCGTGTCCGGAGGCGGCCACTTCCGTCATGGTATCGCCCCCCTCATCGCCACCCCAGCTCGACCCCGAGGGCGACCCGCCCGGCGAGCGGATCTGGTTGAAACAGCAGGGTTCCTCGGTCGAGGACGAAGCGGGGCCGGTCGATCGCGCGCAGCATGTCGAAGCCGCCGACCAGGGCGACGTGCGCGCGCAGCCGGGTCCGCAGGGAGAGCCCGATGCCGGCGGCGCTGTAGACGGCCTCGCCCACGCGCGAATCGAAGAGGCCGACGCCGCGCCCGCTCATCGTGCCGACCTCGCCGAGCACACACACGCGCGGGCCGTAGCGCTCGGGGTTCCAGCACGCGCGCGCGGCGAGCGAATCGAGGCCGATCGCCGCGCCGAAGCGCTGGCTCGGCGGCAGCGCCGCGAGCCGCTCGAGCCAGCGGGTGCCGGAGACCTCGACGGCGCCCGAGCCCCAGACGAACCACGCGCTCAGCTCGAGGCCGTAGCCGACGCGCGGCGAGATGCCGGCGCCGCTCACCACCGACGGGCGCATGCCGCCGTCGGGGCGCGCGCGCTCGCCCGTTCGTCCCGAGCGAGGTCCGGAGGACCGAGTCGAAGGACCGTCGCCGTCCTTCGACTCCGCCGCTTCGCGGCGTCGCTCAGGACGAACGGGGGGCTCCCACGTCAGCTCGGGCTCCTCGACCCGCGCCGGCGCCAGCGCGCGCGCCTCGGCGACGGCGCGCGCGAGCACGACCGCGACGGCGTCGGCGAGCTCGTCACACTGCCCGGCGACGAGCACGCGCTCGACGTCCACCGCCGGCGTCCACACCGAGACCTGCGCGCGCAGCGAGCGGCGCGCGCGCACGACGGTCACGGTCGCGTCGATCGCGTCGCCGGCGCCGAGCGGCGAGGCGAGCCGCGCATCGATCCGGGCGCGCACGCTCGCCTCGTCGGGGCAGCCGGCGGGCGCCTGCCAGCGGACGACCGCCGTGGCCGGCTCACCCCCGGCGACGCCCGGCGCCACGAGGAGCAGCGCACACGCCACGAGGGCACGGCGACGAGCCGTCACCGCGATCACGCTACGCGCCGCCCGGTGAAACGACAACACCTCACCTCGGTAGGAGGTGGCAACCCGCCCGACGTTGCACGGCCACCGCCTCTCGCATACGTTCCGCGCATGTCGGCCAAGACCCCACGGCGAAGCTTCGCCGCTCCCCTCGTCGTGACCCTGGCGCTCCCCGTCGCGGGCGCATGCCTCGTGACGTCGTCCAAGGCCCCGCCGCCGGGCGGCAACACGCCCGGCCGCACCACGGATCACCGCACGGGTGACGACGGGACGCCGCCGACCGCCCACGTCAATCCGCCGCGCGTGACCGAGCCTGGCAACACGACGCCGACGACCGCGCCCAACAGCGATCCGACGACGCCCACCGTGCAGCAGACGGAGCCGGCGCAGCCGACGCAGTCGGCCTCGCTCCGCGAGTGGCACGTCTTCCAGAACAAGACCGACAAGAGCTGCTACGCGACCTTGAAGGTCGAGTGCCCGCCCAAGCCGGCGACGTGCAACCCGCCGCCGCCGACCAAGCTCGCGTCGTGCCCGAGCGGCCTCGAGATGCCGCAGGGCCTGACCATCCGCGAGGACGCGCAGAACAGCTGCGCCGTCTACTACCCGATGCCGGACTGCCCGCCGGGCATGGCGTGCAACCCGCCGCGCCCGCAGACGATCACCTGCCCGAAGCCGTGACCGCGAGGTGAGCGCCAGCCCCGAGCCCAGCGACCGCGTCCGCGCCGAGTGGCGCAACCGCATCGCCGCCGAGTACGGCTCGGCGGCGATCACGCAGCACTTCGTGCTCTGGCTCATCCAGATCGGCGCCAGCCCCGATCTGATCGACGACGGCCTCACCATCGTCCGCGACGAGCTCGCGCACTCCGGGCTCTCGGCCGAGGTCTACACCGACGCCGGCGGCGAGGAGCCGCCGGCGATCGATCGCGCCGGCCTGGCCCTGCCCCGACGCGCCGACGTCCCGCTCGAGCTCGACGTGCTGCGCGCCGCCGTGCAGGTCTTCTGCCTCAACGAGACCGTCGCGGTGCCGCTCTTCAGCCACCTGCGCTCGACGACGACGGTCCCGTCGGCGCGGCGCGCGCTCGATCGCGTGCTGCGCGACGAGGTCCGTCACCGCGACTTCGGCTGGGCGTGCCTCGACTGGTTCCTCACCACGCCGATGGCCGACGAGGTCCCGGCCCTGGTCGTCGCCGACCTGCCCATGCTCTTCGGCTACCTCGAGCAGAACTACGGGGCCGGCGGCGAGGCCGGCGACGGCGGGATCACCGACGACGATCGCGCCTGGGGCCTCGCGCCGCCGCGCGAGTACGCCGAGATCCTGCGCGAGACGCACGAACGTGATTACCGGCCTCGCTTCGCCGCGCGCGGCGTCATATACCCGCCCCGATGAACATCCTTCTCACCGGCGCGGGCGGACAGATCGGCGCCGATCTGGTCAGCGCGCTCGTCGCCGAGGGGCACCGTGTGGTCGCGACCGACCTGCGCCCCCAGCCGGAGCGGCCCGGGGCCACCTGGCGGATGCTCGACGTCACCGACGCCGCCGCCGTCGACGCGATGGTCCACGAGGCGCGCCCCGACGTCGTCTTCCACCTCGCCGCGATCCTGTCGGCGTCGGGCGAGCGCAACCCGACGCTCGCCTACGAGGTCAACCAGACCGGCACGTGGCACCTGCTCGAGGCGTGCCGCCGTCACGCGGTGCCCCGCTTCCTCTTCACCTCGACGATCGCCGTCTACGGTCCCGGCCTGCCCGATCCGTGCCCCGACGACGTGCCGCTGCACCCGACGACGATGTACGGCGTCACCAAGGCGTCGGGCGAGCTGCTCTGCGACTACTACGCGAAGAAGCACGGGCTCGACTGCCGCGGCGTGCGGTTCCCCGGCCTCATCAGCGCGTCGCTCCCCGGCGGCGGCTCGACCGACTACGCGCTCTTCATGTACGTCGACGGCATCCGCCGCGGCGCCTACGAGTCGTTCGCCCGCGCCGACACCCGCGTGCCGCTCATGTACATGCCCGACGGCGTGCGCGCGCTGCTCGAGCTCGCCGCCGCGCCGCGCGAGAAGCTCTCGCGCACCGTCTACAACATCGCCGCGTTCTCGCCCCGCGCCGACGAGATCGCCGCGTCGGTCGTGCGCGCCGTGCCGGGCGTGACGATCACGTACGCGCCCGATCCGCTGCGCCAGGGCATCCTCGACTCCTGGCCGCGCGCGCTCGACGATCGCAACGCGCGCGCCGACTGGGGCTGGCGCCCGCGCTACACCCTCGACGCCATGACCGACGATCTGGTGCCGAAGATTCGCGCGCTCCTCGCCGGCGGCGCGAACCTGGCCCACTGAGGAGCCGACCATGTACGAGAACGCACGCGCGCACTTCGCGCGCACCCTCGCCGAGATCCAGGACGCCGGGCTGTGGAAGCACGAGCGCGTCATCGCCTCGCCGCAGTCGTCGCACATCCAGGTCGGGGGCAAGGAAGTGGTCAACTTCTGCGCCAACAACTACCTCGGCCTGTCGTCGCACCCGCACGTGATCGCGGCGGCGCGCGCCGCGCTCGACGAGCGCGGCTACGGCCTCTCCAGCGTGCGCTTCATCTGCGGCACGCAGGATCGCCACAAGGAGCTCGAGGCCGCGATCTCGACGTTCCTCGGCACCGAGGACACGATCCTGTACGGCTCGTGCTTCGACGCCAACGGCGGCCTGTTCGAGACGCTGCTCGGCGAGGACGACGCCATCATCTCCGACGCGCTCAACCACGCCTCGATCATCGACGGCGTCCGGCTGTGCAAGGCCGAGCGCCACCGCTTCGAGCACGACGACCTCGGCGACCTCGAGGCCAAGCTGGTCGCGACCGCGGGCAAGCGCATGCGCATGATCGCGACCGACGGCGTGTTCTCGATGGACGGCGACATCGCCCGCCTCGACGCGATCTGCGAGCTCGCCGAGCGCCACGACGCGCTGGTCATGGTCGACGACAGCCACGCCACCGGCTTCGTGGGCAAGACCGGCCGCGGCACCGCCGAGCACCGCGGCTGCATGGATCGCGTCGACGTCTACACGTCGACGCTCGGCAAGGCGCTGGGCGGCGCGTCGGGCGGCTTCACCAGCGGCAAGCAGGAGGTGATCGATCTCCTGCGCAACCGCTCGCGCCCGTACCTCTTCTCCAACACGCTGGCGCCGCCGATCGTCGCCGGCTCGATCGCCGCGCTCGGGCTCATCTCGGGGTCGACGGCCCTGCGCGATCGCCTCGAGGCGAACACGCGCCGCTTCCGCGCCGGCATCACGGCGTCGGGCCTCACCGTGCGCCCCGGCGAGCACGCGATCGTGCCGGTCATGCTCGGCGACGCGCGCCTCGCCGCCGAGATGGCGGCCAAGCTGCTCGACGAGGGCATCTACGTCATCGGCTTCTCGTTCCCCGTCGTCCCGCGTGGGCAGGCGCGCATCCGCGTCCAGCTCTCGGCCGCGCACTCGGACGAGGACATCGATCGCGCGGTTGCCGCGTTCGCCAAGGTCGGTAAGGCTCTGGGGATCGCACCATGAATCCCGCCGACATCGAAGCTCGCATCAGGGCCGCGCTCCCCGACGCGCAGGTGACGCTCGAGGACATGACCGGCACCAAGGACCACTGGCGCGCCCGCATCGTGTCGACGGCCTTCGCCGGCAAGTCGCTCGTGCAGCGCCACCGCCTGATCAACGCCGCGCTCTCGGAAGAGCTCAAGGGGCCCATCCACGCGCTGACGATGGACACGCTCACGCCGGAGGAAGCGGCCGGCTGAACGAAACTCTGTGTGCGCACGTGTAGGTCGGCGCGCACTCGGCGACGATCCGTGGAGTGCCGCATCACGTTTTGCAGACGTTTTCCGCAGGGTGGTCAGGCCGTCCGTGGCAACATCGCCTGCGGCGGCGGCTCGCGATGACATCTCCCACCACCGATCCTCCCCTCAACCAAGAGGTTTTTGGTCCGTACCTCGTGTACGAGCGCCTCGGGGTCGGTGGGATGGCCACCGTACATCGCGCCAAGGAGCGCGGGATCGAGGGCTTCGAGCGCATCGTCGCCCTCAAGCGTCTGCTGCCTCACCTCGCGGAGGACGCGAGCTTCGTCAAGTCGTTCGTGCGCGAGGCCAAGCTGGCCTCGATGCTCCAGCACGCCAACGTCGTCCAGCTCTACGAGCTCGGCCGCGTCGGCACCGTCTACTTCATCTCGATGGAGTACATCGACGGGCGCGACGTCCGTCGCATCCTGCGCCAGGCGCGCAAGGTCTCGGGGCCGCCGAACATCAACGTCACGCTCGCGCTGCTCATCCAGCTGTGCGACGCGCTCGACTACGCCCACAGCCGCGTCGACGAGCACGGCGAGCCGCTCGGCCTCGTCCACCGCGACGTGTCGCCGTCGAACCTGCTGGTGACCAAGAGCGGTCACCTGAAGGTGATCGACTTCGGCATCGCCAAGGCGCAGTCGCAGCAGCTCCGCACGCAGACCGGCCGCGTGAAGGGCAAGCTCGCGTACATGGCGCCCGAGGCGATCTCCGGCAAGGAGCTCGACTCGCGCTCCGACATCTTCTCCGCCGGCGTGATCGCCCACGAGCTCCTCACCGCGCGCCCGCTGTTCGCGTCGAAGAACGAGTACCAGACCCTCATCAACGTCCAGCGCTCGGACATCCTGCCGCCGTCGGCGTTCAACCAGGCGGTGCCGCCCGAGCTCGACGCGATCGTGCTCAAGGCGCTCGCCCGCGATCCCGACGAGCGATACCACCACGCCGCGCAGATGCGCGACGACCTGCACGGCGTCCGCATCCGCTACAACCTCTCGGCGACCAACCGCGAGGTCCAGACGTGGTCGGAGTGGGCCTTCGCGCTCGAGGCGCCCGGCGGCAACTTCAGCGGACCGGCGGTGACCGACTCGTTCGCGGGCGTGTCGCGCTCGCCGGTGAAGACGCCGTTGCCGTTGCGCGCGCCGAGCGAAGGGGCGACCCCGCCGCCGGTGGCGCGCACGCGCGCGCCGAGCCACTCGGGGATGGGACCGGCGGCGGTGATGGCCGCGGCCTCGGCCCATGCCACGCCAGCGGGCGCGCCCGGCGGGCACCACGACGAGGAAGACGCCGACGTCGCCTGGGGCGGCGGCGAGGCCGCCGACGGTCAGCCCGTCGTCCTCGACGACGTGCGCGATCACTCGAGCTCGTACCCGACGCCCGGCCACAGCGCACCGACGCTGCTCGCGGCGGCCGCCGCCCAGGTCGCGCACGCGCGCGACTCGGGCAGCTTCAGCGCCAACGATCCGGCGTCGGCGTCGACGATGGTCGGCCTCGGCGCGCCGGCGTCGCGCGCCACCCCGCCGTCGTCCTGGCCCCACGGCTCGAGCAGCGACGCGGTCACGCCGCGGCGCACCGTGCGCGGCATGGGCACGGCGCAGCCGGTCGCCGAGATCGTGACCGGCGCCGGCGACGTCACGACGCCCAACCCGCTCGCCGAGTCGCCGGCGTTCGGCGCCGCGCTCACCGAGCGCAAGGGCAACACGACCAGGCTCGTCATCTTCGCGCTCGTGGCCGTCCTGGCCATCGGCGGCGGGCTCTTCGTCGCCTTCGGCCGTGGCGGCAAGTCGAGCCAGACGCCCGTGGCCGCGCCGGCGATCGACCCCAACCAGCCCGCGACGCTCAAGTTCATCGTCGAGCCCAACGACGCGATCATCAAGATCGCCGGCATGGAGCCGCACAAGGGCGACGGCACGCCGTGGGTCGTGCCGCTCGATCCCGGCGTCGTGCAGATCAAGGTGAGCCGCGAGGGCAGCCAGTCGTGGGAGACCTCGGTCGAGCTGAGCGCGGGGGAGACCAAGACGATCCGCGTCTCGCTCGGCGCCGCCGAGGGCGACGCGAACCTGGCGACCCTGTCGCTCGCGTCCGAGCCCGCCGGGCTGACCGTCATCCTCGACGGTCAGGAGCTGGCGCAGAAGACGCCGATCAAGATGCAGGTCCCGCCCGGGCCCCACACGGTGGCGGTGCGCCAGAGCGGCGAGGTCATGTGGCGCCACAGCTTCCAGGCGGAGGCCGGCACGCTGCACGAGTTCAAGCCGTCGCTGGCGGAGATCCGCGCCAAGCAGGAGCGCGACCGCGTCGCGCAGGCGGCGCAGCACGAGCGCACGTCGTCGAGCGTCCGCGCGCCGGTCACGCGCGAGCCGTCGACCCGGACGATCACGCCCCCGGGCCCCGGCTCGAGCGCGATCACGACGCCGCCCGTCGGCGCCAGCGCGACGACGATGACGACGCCCCCGCCTCCGGGCGCCGGCAGCGCGCCGACGCCCTCGGGCGCCGGCAGCGCGAGCGCGTCGGCGGTGACGCCACCGCCCGGCGCGGGCAGCGCCAAGGTGACGACGCCTCCGGCCGGCAGCGGCAGCGCCAGCGCCACCGCCGCGATCACCAGGCCGTCGGTCACGAAGCCGCCCGCGACGACCGCGACGACCGGGCCGGTCGTCGTCCCCCCGAACGCCGTCCGCCGCACGTACGGCGAGGTGCCCAAGCTCAGCACGATCGTGCGCCGCGGGCAGGAGATGCCCAGGGGCAGCGTGTCAGCGAAGATCTGCATCGACACGAGCGGCGCCGTCACCAGCGTGCAGGTGTACAAGCTGACCGGCGACGTCGCCGCGTCGCTCGCCGCGGCGATCAAGGACTGGCGCTACACGACGCACAAGGTCGACGGCAAGCCCGTGCCCGCGTGCTTCGTGAACAGCTTCACGCTGAAGTGATCGTCGCGCCCGTCGGGCTCACCGTCGGGATCAGTTGACGACGACGACGCCGGTCATCATGTCCATCCCGCACGCGAACGCGAGCTGACCGCTCGGCGGCGCGGTGACCGCGATGGTCGCCGGCTCGCCGACCGCCAGCTCGGTCACCGGGCCGTCGGCGACCTTCACCTGCGCGCCGCACGCGGACTTGGTGCGCCGCGTGAAGACGAGCTCGAGCTTCTCGCCCGGCTTGGCGGTGATCTTGGCCGGGTCGAAACCCTCGTCGTTCACGTTGATCGGGATCGAGCGCGTGCCGTCAGCCGCGACGGTCGGGGCCGCGGGTGGCGGTGGCGCCGCGGGCTTGTCGGCCTTCTTCTCGCAGCCGGCGAGCGCGAGCGCGACCGCCACGACGAGGAGCTCACATCGCATCGAACCGCTCCATCGCGGCCTGCACGTCGGTGTCGCCGCTGCAGGCCTGCATGCCGGGCATCATCTTGCCCATCGAGGCCTCGAGCTGCGCCTCGTGCGCCTTCATGTACGCGTCGGCCTTGGCGTCGACCTCCTCGTTGCCCTCGTACGCCTTGGCCTCCGCCAGGAGCGCGGCGTTGGCGTCGAAGACCGCGGTCATCGCCGCCGCCATCTTCTTGCAGTCCTTCTCGTTCTTGGCGACCGCATCGGCGAACTGCGACAGGAACTCGAGCGTTCGCGCGAAGAGCGCGTCCAGCTCGGCGTCGCTCGGCGTCGGCTTGACCGCGGGCGTCGCGGGCTCGGCGGGCGTGGCGGGCTCGACCGAACCCGCGGGCTCGGCGGTGTTCCCGACAGGCGGCGGCGTGGTCGATGACTTCTTGCCGCACCCGGCCAGGACGACGAGCGCGAGGCAGAGCGCGGGCAACAGGCTGGTGACGCGATTCATCCCTGGACCATACGACTACCCGTCGAACAACGCCCGTTCGATCACGCGCGAAAGCGCGGCCTTGGCGCGCGTCACATCGATCGACATCGGCCCGTGCAGGCCGGCGACCGCCGACGCACACTCGACGGCCGCGGTGTAGATGACCCAGGCGGTCGCCGCCGGGTCGGGCACCGCCTGACGGGTCGAGACGAGCTCGCAGAGCTTGCTGAGCCGCGCCCGCGAGGCGTCGTCGAACGCGTGCCGGAGCTGGGCGACGTCGTCGTCGCGCATCGACATCTCGACGAAGACCCGGTGCATCCGCGGGTACATCGACACGTGCTCGAGGAGGATGTCGATCGCCTCGGCGATCGTGGCGTGGCGCGCCTTGCCGCCGAAGCGCTCGGGGGTGAGCCGCTCGAGGATGCGGTGGTAGCCGAGCGCCAGGTTGCGCCGGCAGACCTCGAGGAACGCCTGCTTCTTGTCGTCGAAGTAGCGGTAGAACGTGCCGACGGCGACCCCCGCGCGCGCCGCGATGTCGGGCGACCCGGTCGCGTCGTAGCCGTTCTCCATGAAGGCGGCCGCGGCGGCCTCGACCAGCGCCTCGTAGGTCCGGCGGGCGCGCTCCTGGGTGAAGGTTCGAGCGCGCTGGTCGACCAGCAAGGCCTCGATCGGGGGAGCGGGGGACGCTGAACGCACCTCCGATAGTTTCTCCTTGACGGCGGCTCGAACCAAGCTCAAAGTTGAAATAGGTTTCACTTTTGGGAGGAGCCATGCCCGCGATCGCGTCCGCCGTCGACACCTCGGGTCCTTCGATCGACACGCTCGAGACCATCCTCAACGTGACGTACACGTGGGGCTACACCGAGACGCGCGAGAAGCTGCGCGACCTCTACCAGAAGGCGAAGCGCGGACAGTGGATCCCCGAGGACGTCCTGCCGTGGCATTGCCAGCCGGACCTCGAGAAGCCGATGGGCCCCGAGAACCTCCTGCCGCTCTTCGGCTCCGACGTCTACGCGAGGATGACGGAGCGCGAGAAGCGGCAGCTCAACGTCGAGACGTCGTCGTGGACGCTGTCGCAGTTCCTCCACGGCGAGCAGGGCGCGTTGCTCGCGACCGCGCAGCTCGTCGATTCGGTGCACGACCTCGACTCCAAGCTCTACGGCGCGACCCAGGTCGTCGACGAGGCGCGCCACGTCGACGTCTACAACCGCTACCTGCACGAGAAGATCGGCTTCTCGTACCCGTGCAACACGCACCTGCGCACGCTCCTCGACATGGTGCTCAAGGACTCGCGCTGGGACATGAAGTTCCTCGGCATGCAGATCATGGTCGAGGGCCTCGCGCTGTCGGCGTTCGGCATGATCCGCATGAACACGCAGGAGCCGCTCCTCCGTGATCTCACGGCGTACGTCATGGGCGACGAGGCGCGCCACGTCGCGTTCGGCGTCCTGTCGCTGCGCGACTACTACCGCGACCAGCCGGAGAAGGTGAAGTCCGAGCGCGAGGACTTCGTCTACGAGGCGGCGCGGCTCATGCGCGACCGGTTCCTGTTCCAGGAGGTGTGGGAGAAGATGGGGCTGCCGGCGCAGCGGTGCATGGACATCGCCCTCAACAACCAGGGCCAGATCCTGTTCCGCCAGATCCTGTTCGCGAAGATCGTCCCCGCGATCAAGAAGATGGATCTCCTGAGCGATCGCCAGCGCGCGCGCTTCCAGGAGCTGGGTATCCTCCACTTCGAGAGCGCGCCCGATCCGTTCGCCGAGCTCGAGCGCGAGGAGGCCGAGATGCGCCGCCGCCGCGAGTCGCAGGCGCCGCCGATGGCCTGAGGCCGCCGGCGATCAGGTGAGCGAGATCCGCGGCGGCGGGAGCTCGAGCTCCCCTGGATCGATGCGACCATCGATCGCCGCCTGGACGATGGCGAGCTCGGCGCTGCGCCCGAGGAGCGCGTTGATGTGATCGGGCGCCATGGACTCGATCGACATGGTCTGCCGGGCGAGGAAGGTGGCCTCGGCGAAGAAGGGATCCTCGTCGAGCAGCAAGGGCTCCTCCCCGTCGGCCGTGACGAGGACGGCAGTGTCGGAGAAACGAGGGGGCGCCTCGCGGAAGACGTCCGACGCCACCACGCGTCCGAACGCGAGGGGCACCAGCGCGACCAGCAACCGAGCGTCGGTGAGCTCGTAGCCGAGCTTCACGAGCTCCTCGACCACCTGATCGTCGCCCCGGATCGCGTGATCGATCAGCACCGCCATCGCGCGGCGGATGTCGAGCCCGCCCTGCACCACCAGGAAGAGCCGCACGCTGTAGTAGTCATCGCTCGCCGGCCACGCGAACGCGGCCATCGGCTCCTGCACCTCTTCCCAGGGGACGTTGTCGAGGAGCACCTCGCAGGCCACCTCCTCGCCCTCGACCTGGGCGTAGAACAGGCGGATCCAGTGCAGCCCTTCGGGGAGGATCGCGGTCCGCACCGCGGCCTCGAAGGCGTGGAGCCACCCGTCGTCATCGGGACGCGCGCCTCGCGACACGACGCCGCCGAGCGTGACCGCCCGCGGGATGCCGTCGATGTCCCACATCGTGCGGTCGACCTCTTCGGTGTCGTGATAGAGCAACGTGGCCAGGAGGACGTGGAACGAGCCGGCGGCGAAGTTCTGCCAAGCGCTCGCGAGCGTCGACTCGCGATCCGTGCCGAACCCCGCACACGACTCGTTCATGACACAGCCCGTCCACGGCTCGAACAGCACGTCGAGCTGCACCGCCTGCAGGTCCCCGTGGCGGCCGCGATCGTAGACCGCCGCGCTCGCCCGAACGCCGCGCGGCAGCGTCAGCCACGCCGGATCTCGATCGTCGCGACCGACCTCCACGTGGTGCGTACGGAGCAGGTCGGCCAGCACCTCGGTCGGGTCGCGGTCGAACGTCACCGTCGTACTCTACGCGAACGCGCGTGGGGACGAACGGCAGCGATCGGCACGACCCCGCAGGCCCTGCTCACCAGCGTCCGGCTTCCGGACGACCCGATCTGATACGCTCGCGCCGATGCTCGGCACGGTCGTCGGCGCGTGGAAGATCGAGGAGCGCCTCGGCGAGGGCGGCATGGGCACCGTCTACGCCGCGCGCCACACGGTCATGGGCCGGCGCGGCGCGGTCAAGGTGCTGAAGGCCGAGATGACGCGGCAGCCCGACACCGTCCAGCGCTTCTTCAACGAGGCGCGCGCGGCGGCGGCGATCGAGTCGCCCGGCATCGTCGACGTGTTCGACATGGGCCAGACCGCGGACGGCACCGCGTACCTGGTGATGGAGCTGCTCGAGGGCGAGTCGCTGGCGGCGCGGCTCCGGCGTACGAGGGCGCAGTCGCCGGAGACGGCGGCGCGGCTGGCGCGGCAGATCGCGGGCGCGCTGGCGGCGGCGCACGAGCGTGGAATCGTCCATCGCGACCTCAAGCCGGACAACATCTTCCTCGTGCCCGACGCCGAGACCACCGCCGGCGAGCGGGTGAAGCTCCTCGATTTCGGCATCGCCAAGCTGCACGGCGAGCTCGCCGCCGACGCGCCGATCACGCACACCGGCGCGCTGTTCGGAACACCCGTGTACATGGCGCCCGAGCAGTGCAAGGGCGGCGTGGCCGTCGATCATCGCGCCGACCTCTACGCGCTCGGCTGCATCCTCTACCAGATGCTGTGCGGACGCGTGCCGTTCCTGGCGGCGGGCCTGGGCGAGCTCCTGTCGATGCACATGTTCGACCTGCCGGCCGCGCCGCGCACGATCGCGCCGTCGGTGCCGGAATCGCTCGAGGGCATCACGCTGTGCCTGCTCGAGAAGGAGCCCGACCGGCGCTTCGCGTCGGCGCGCGCGCTGTGCAACGCGCTCGACGCCGCGCTCGGGCGACCGCTCGGCGCCACGGCGCCGGGCGCGTCGCAGGCGGTCGCGATGCCGGCGATGGCCACGGGCGGCGGCTCGACCGAACCGGTGATCCGGACCGACCCGGGCCTGCCGACGGATCCGACGATCTCCGCCGGTGGCTCGCTGCGGCCCGTGCCGACGACGCTCGGCGGCGCGAGCGGCGAGGCGCGCGGCGCGACGGCCCCCACGAGGGCGCCCGGCGGTCGTCGCCTGTGGCCGTGGCTGGCCGGCGGGGCGCTGGTCGCCGGCGGTGCCGCCGTCGTGATCGTGCTCGCGCTCGGCGGTGGAGGCGCGGGTGGAGCGAACGCCGCGGGCGGCGGCGGTGGAGCCGGCGCCACGAGCGGCGCGCCGATCGACGCCGCCGTCCTCACCACGCCGACGTTCGGCCTCGACTTCCTGGCCGGCTACGAGCGCGCGAGCGGCTCGAAGATGACGGCGTACCAGTCGTCGGGCGCGTGGGCGTCGGCCGCCGCCGACTTCGAACAGGCGGCGAGCCAGCCGGGTGCGCCGATGCGCTGGACGTCGGCGGCGGTGACGTGCCGGGGCTTCGCCGCGGTGCATGCCGATGACCTGACGAAGGGCCGCGCGCTCTTCGAGGAGGCGATCGGCGCTGACGCCACGTGGCCGATCCCGCACCTCGGCCTCTCCGGCGCGCTGTCCGGGCTCGGGGAGGTCGAGCCGGCGATCGCGGCGGCGCACGCGGCGCAGCGCCTCGCGCCGAGCTGGTGGATGACCGTCGCCGCCGAGGCGCGCGTGCACCGGCGCGCCAGGGCGTACGACCGCGCGATCGAGCAGTACCGGCGCGCGCTGCTCGTCGCGCCCGACGAACCGATCCTCCTCGCCGAGCTCGCCCTCGTCTATCACGCGACGCGGCTCGACACCGAGGCCGAGCGCTACGCCAGGGACGCGCTGGCGAAGGATCCCGACATGGTCGCCGTGCACCTCATGCTCGCCGAGCGCGCGCTCGAGCAGAAGCAGGGCGAGGAGGCGCTGGCGGCGGCGAACCGAGTGGTCGCGCTCGAGCCGCAGAGCGCCACCGGGCTCCTGGCCCGCGCCGACGCGCTCCTCATGCTCGGTCAGAAGGGCGAGGCGAAGGAGGTCTACGCCCAGCTCGTGGCGCTGGTCGAGCGCACCAACGACAAGACCGTCGAGGCCAGGCGCGTCGACGACATCCGCGCCGCGCTGGCCAGGGGCAAGCTCCCGCTCGGCCGCGGCGAGCGCGAGCGCCACGGCGCGCCGTCGCGCCGGTCGGGGAGCAGCAGCCGCCGCTCGGACTCGCTCTCCAACGATCCGCTGAACGGCCTGGATCTCTGACGGCGCGCAGCTTCGAGCACCGGTCCGATAAGTTGTCAAAGTTGACACCGTC
>DDTA01000245.1 GCA_002344285.1 Myxococcales bacterium UBA2376 | reverse complement strand
GGCGAGCGTCCCGAGCGCACGGACCGTCCCGAGCGCACGGACCGTCCCGAGCGCACGGACCGTCCCGAGCGCACGGACCGTCCCGAGCGCAGCTTCGACCGCGACCGCGGCGAGCGTCCCGAGCGCACGGACCGTCCCGAGCGCACGGACCGTCCCGAGCGTACGGAGCGCAGCGAACGCGGCTTCGACCGTGACCGTGGCGGCCGTGATCGCGACCGTGGAGAGCGAAGCGACCGCGAGCGCGCACGCGACGAGCGCACCGAGCGCTTCGAGCGGGCTGCCGAGCGCGTCGAGCGCGAGGAGCGCGCCGCCCGTGAGGCGCGCGAGCGCACCGCGGAGCCTGCCGAGCCCGTCGTCGTCGAGGCGACCGACGATGTCGAGCGCGCGCGTGACGATCGCGGCGGCCGCGACCGCGACCGTGACCGTGGTGGCCGTGATCGCGACCGTGGCGACCGCGAGGCCCGCAGCGAGCGCTCGGAGCGCGGCGACCGCGACCGTGGCGACCGCAGCGCCGCGCCGGCGCCCGCGGCCAAGCCCAAGAACGGCACGTCCACCGAGGTCGGACGCGACTTCTGGGAGACCTGGGCCGACGAGAAGTCGAGCCGGGACGCCGACGCGCCTCGCGAGGTCAAGAGCGAGCCGCGCCGCGAGCGCAGCGAGGAGCGCACCGAGCCGCGCCGCGAGCGCGCCGCGGAGCGCACCGAGTCGCCCCGCGAGCGCGACGACGGAGGGCGCCGCGAGCGTGGCCGCGGCCGCGATCGCAAGCGCGACGACGACGACGGCGGCAGCCGCCGCGCGCGAACGCGCGACGCCGAGCCGGCGCCGGCGCCGGCCGCCGGCTCCTCGCCGGCGATCGCGATCGATCCGGCGACGCAGGTCCGCCTGCACGTCAACCTCGGCAAGAAGCACGGCGTCACCGCCGACGACGTCCGCCGCCTCCTCGGCGAGGATCTCGGCGGCGAGGCCAGCGCGATCGGTTCGGTCGCCATGCGCGACACCTACTGCCACGTCCGCGTGCCCTCGAACCTCGCCCAGCCGATCATCGACGCGGTGAGCGGCAAGGCGCACGGCGACGTGTCGGTCAAGGTCGAGCTCGCCCGCACCTGATCGCCCGAGCGCACTCGCCGTCGGAGTGGTAGAGATCGACCTCGGTGCCTGCCCCGAGGTCGATGTCCCGTCCCGCCGCCGTGACCGCACGGCCGGCGGCGTCGCGCGCGCAGCTCGCGGGCGCCGCCCGCTGGGCGCTGGTCGGCAGCGCGCTGGTCACGCTCGCGCTGTACGTGACGCCGGGGCTGCAGTTCGTCGCCCGGCCGCTCCTCTACCTCTCCACCCTGGTCCACGAGATGGGCCACGGCGTCGGCGCGCTCCTCGGCGGCGGCAAGTGGATCGACTTCCACCTCTTCGCCGACGGCTCGGGTTACGCCACCACCGCCACGGCGCGCGGCGACGACTTCGGGCGCGCGCTCACCTGCGCCGCAGGCCTCGTCGGGCCCGCCGTCGCGGCCGCGGCGTTCATGGCCATGGGCCTGCGCGCGCGCCTCGCCCGCTGGGCGCTCGGCGCGACCGGCGTGTTCTTCGCCCTCTCGCTCGTCTTCTGGGTGCGCGGCAGCTTCGGCCTCGCGTTCGTCGCGATCGTCGCGGCCACCTGCCTCGGCATCGCGTGGTTCGCGAGCGACGAGGTCGCGCGCGTGGCGCTCCTCTTCTTCGCCACCCAGCTCGCGCTGTCGGTCTACTCGCGCGGCGACTACCTCTTCGAGGACTACGTCGACGGTCAGATGAGCGACGGCCAGCGCGTCGCGTCGGACGCGCAGGCGATGGCCGACGCGCTCGGCATGACGTACTGGTTCTGGGGCCTGGTCTGCGCCGCCTTCTCCGCGGCGGTGCTCGCCTTCGCCGTCTGGCTCTACGTCCGCCCACCCCGGGCGGCTTGACACCTGAACGCTTGTTCCGTAGCTTTCAGGCCGCTCATGAGCCGTCTCCGACCCGCGCCCGAACCTGATGTGATCGTCGTCGAGGGAGCGCGGGAGCACAACCTCCAGGTCGACAAGCTCGAGATCCCCAAGCACCGCCTCGTCGTGATCACGGGGCCATCGGGATCGGGCAAGTCGAGCCTCGCGTTCGACACGCTCTACGCCGAAGGCCAGCGCCGCTACGTCGAATCGCTGTCGGCCTACGCGCGGCAGTTCCTGGGCCAGCTCGAGAAGCCCAAGTACGAGCGCATCCGCGGCCTGTCACCGACGATCGCGATCCAGCAGAAG
The DNA here is from genome assembly GCA_002344285.1 of Myxococcales bacterium UBA2376. Lineage (GTDB taxonomy): Bacteria > Myxococcota_A > Polyangia > Haliangiales > Haliangiaceae > UBA2376. The sequence goes on along the minus strand of DDTA01000245.1, from coordinate 20,881 downwards.
AGCGCCGCGTCGAACCCGCGCTCGACGGTCGGCACCATCACCGAGATCTACGATTACCTGCGCGTGCTCTACGCGCGCGTCGGCGAGCAGCGCTGCCACCAGTGCGGCGGCTCGGTGGCGCGGCGATCGGCGGCCGAGATCGTCGAGGAGCTCGCCGCCCTGCCCGAGAAGACGCAGGTGACCTTGCTCGCGCCCAAGGCGGAGAACCGCAAGGGCGAGTTCCGCGACCTGCTCGCCGACGCCCGCAAGGCCGGCTTCGTGCGCGTGCGCATCGACGGCATGATCGTGCGGCTCGAGGACGTGGAGGCGCTCGACAAGCAGAAGCGCCACACGATCGAGCTCGTCGTCGATCGCGTCACCATCGGCGGCGACCGCGGCCGCCTCACCGACTCGGTCGAGACGTCCCTGCGTGAGGGCAAGGGCAAGCTCGTCGCCGAGGTCGCCGGCGAGAAGAACCCGCGCCGCTTCTCCGAGGACAACGCGTGCCCCACGTGTGGCATCGGCTTCCCCGAGCTGACGCCGCAGTCGTTCTCGTTCAACTCACCGCTCGGCATGTGCGTCGAGTGCAACGGCCTCGGCGAGCGCCTGCAGGCGGATCCCGACCTGGTCGTCCCCGATCCGACCCGGAGCATCAACCAGGGCGCGGTGGCGATCTGGGGCGACGCGGTCGGCAAGGACGCGGGCTGGACGGCGAACATCGTCAAGGCGCTGGCCAAGGCGTTCAAGATCGACCTCGACCGGCCGTGGGGCAAGCTCTCGGAGAAGCACCGCGAGGTGCTGATGAACGGCACCGGCGACAAGCGGGTCACCGTCGAGTGGCAGGGCCGCCACTCCGCCGGCGAGTGGGCGATGAAGTTCGAGGGCATCATCAACCAGCTCGAGCGCCGCCACCGCGAGTCGTCGAGCGAGCGCGCCCGCGGTCACTACGAGCAGTTCTTCCGGGCGATCGCGTGCGCCACCTGCCACGGCACGCGGCTCCGGCCCGAGTCGCGCGCGGTCTTCGTCGGCGGCAAGACGGTCGACGAGCAGACGCGCATGACCGTGCGCCAGGCGTACGACTTCGTGACCGGCCTGAAGCTGACCGGCGCGCGCGCCCAGATCGCCGGCGAGGTGCTGAAGGAGATCAAGGCGCGCCTCACCTTCCTGCTCGACGTCGGGCTCGACTACCTGACCCTCGATCGCGGCGCCGGCACGCTCTCCGGCGGCGAGGCCCAGCGCATCCGGCTCGCGTCGCAGCTCGGCAGCGAGCTGTCGGGCGTCCTCTACGTGCTCGACGAGCCGTCGATCGGCCTCCACCAGCGCGACAACGAGCGCCTGATCATGACGCTCCACCGGCTCCGCGATCTCGGCAACACCGTGCTCGTGGTCGAGCACGACGAGGCGACGATCGAGGCCGCCGACTGGGTCGTCGACTTCGGTCCGGGCGCCGGGCGCCACGGCGGCCACGTCGTCGCCGAGGGCACACCCGCCGACATCGCGCGGTCGCGGGCGTCGATCACCGGCCGCTTCCTCGCCGGCACCGAGTCCATCGGCGTGCCGGCGACGCGGCGCGAACCGCGCGGCTGGATCACGTTGCGCGGGGCGCGCGAGCACAACCTGAAGGACGTCGACGTCGACGTCCCGGTCGGCGTGATGGTCGCGGTCACCGGCGTCTCGGGCGCCGGCAAGTCGTCGCTCATCAACGCCACGCTCTACCCGGCCCTCAACCGGCTCCTGCACAAGAGCCTCGACCGCATCGGCCCGTACCGCTCGCTCGAGGGTCTCGACCAGATCGACAAGGTCATCGTCATCGACCAGAAGCCGATCGGGCGCACGCCGCGCTCCAACCCGGCGACGTACACCAAGGCGTTCGACCTGGTCCGCGAGCTCTACGCCGAGATGCCGCAGGCCAAGACCTACGGCTACGGGCCCGGCCGCTTCTCCTTCAACGTCACCGCCAAGCAAGGCGGCGGCCGCTGCGAGGCGTGTGAGGGCGCCGGCGTGCGCGAGGTCGAGATGCACTTCCTCGCCAACGTGTTCGTCACGTGCGAGGTGTGCCGGGGTAAGCGCTACAACGACGCGACCCTGCGCGTGACCTACAAGGACAAGTCGATCGCCGACCTGCTCGATACGCCCGTCGACGAGGCGCTCGAGCTGTTCAAGCACCACCGGCAGCTCGGCCGCATCATGCAGACCATGGTCGACGTCGGCCTCGGCTACCTGTCGCTGGGGCAGCCGGCGACGACCTTGTCCGGCGGCGAGGCCCAGCGCGTCAAGCTCGCGCGCGAGCTGGCGCGCGTGCAGACCGGCCGTACGCTCTACCTGCTCGACGAGCCGACCACCGGCCTCCACTTCGGCGACGTCAAGCGCCTGCTCGAGGTGCTGTCGCGCCTGGTCGAGGCCGGCAACACCGTGCTCGTCATCGAGCACAACCTCGACGTGGTGAAGACCGCCGACTGGGTCATCGACCTCGGCCCCGAGGGCGGCGCCGCCGGCGGCGAGATCATCGCGACCGGCACGCCCGAGGCCGTGGCGAAGATCGAGGCGAGCCACACCGGCCGCTTCCTCCGCCCCATGCTCCGCGCCCCCGCCGGCAGCGCCGCCTCCCCCGCCGCCAAGCGCGCCGCCGCCGGCCGCCGCTGACGCCGACCGACGACCCACGTGGGTCGGCGTCCGGTTTCCGGACACCGTCCGGCGGACCGGGCGCGCGCGTCCGGGATCCGGCCGCCGCCCACGCGAGTCCGCGCACTTGGCGCTGGGCCGATCCTTGCTGTGGGTCCGACGAACAATGCCGAGGTGCTACGATGATGCCCATGAGCTCACTCGAATCGTTGGCGATCGATCCGGACCTGATCCGGCGACTGAGCCGGCGCGAGTATCACCAGATGTATCGCGCCGGTCTCTTCGAGGACGAGCGAGTGGAGCTGCTCTACGGGCAACTGGTCGTCATGAGCCCGATTGACCCGTCGCACGAGGAGTCGATCTGGACGCTCGCCGAAGCCCTGCGATCGCAGCTCGGTGTGCGGGCAAAGGTCCGCACCAACCAGGGCTTCGCAGCTTCGGACGACTCGGAGCCGTTGCCCGACGTGCTCGTGGCCCCGCACGAGGCCTACTGGGACGAGCATCCGCAGCGCGCGTTCCTCGTCGTCGAGGTGTCGCGCACCTCGCTGCGCAAGGATCGGGACGTGAAGGCGCGGCTCTACGCCCAGGGGGCGGTGGCGGAGTACTGGATCGTGGACATCGACGGGCGCTGCGTGCACGTGTTCCGCGACGCGGACCCTCGCGGTAGCTGGCGTTCCCATCGGATCGCCCCGCGCGGCGAGACCGTCTCCCTCGCCGCCTTCCCCGACGTGACCATCGCCGTCGACGACATCCTCCCGCCGATCAGCTGACCACCCAGCTCGACATCAGCTCACCGGCCTGGCTGAGCGCGAAGGCCTGCGCGCGGCCGTCCTTGTTCGAGGCGATGTCGATCTCGCCGAAGATCGGGCCGCCCTCGGAGGTCCAGTCGCCCCAGGGGCCACCCAGCTTCTTGGGCCAGCGGTGCCAGAGGCAGTTGTCGACGCCGCGCGCGAAGACCTCGAGGCGTCCGTCCTTGAGCCGGTTGACGAACGGATCCGACGCGATCTGGCCCTGCAGCGACTCGAAGCTCGTCCAGCCGCCGCCCTTGTCCTTGTGCCAGATGTGCCAGAGGCAGCTGTCGCTGCCGCGCACGAAGACCTCCATGCGGCCGTCCTCGAGGCGGCCGGCGGCGGGCGCGCCGAGGATCTGGCCGCCCATGGTCTGCCAGCTGTTCCACCCGCCCTGCGGCTCCTGCTGCCACGCATGCCAGAGCGCGTGGTCGGCGCCGCGGCCGAACACCTCGACGCGGCCGTCCTCGTGGCGCACGGGCACGAGGTCGCTCACGATCGTCCCGCCGAGCGGCGTCCAGTCGTTCCAGTCGCCCATCGCCTTCTTGTGCCAGCGACGCCAGACGCTGTTGTCGGCGGCGCGGCAGTAGACCTCGAGCCGGCCGTCCTCGTGCTCGATCGCCGCCGGGTTGCCGTGGAACTGGCCGCCCATGTGCTGCCACGACGTCCAGTCGCCGTCCTCCTGCTCCTGCCACGCCGTGTGCAGCGCGTGATCGGCGCCGATGATGAACGCCTGCATGCGGCCGTCCTTGTTCTGGACGACCGTGATCTTGCTCGAGCCGGTGCCGTTCATCATCGACCACTGCGACCACTTGCCCATCGGCTCGTGCTGCCAGATGTGCCAGACCAGGCCGTCCGCGCCGCGCGCGAACACCTCCAGCCGGCCGTCGCGTTTGACCACACAGTTGGGCGCGCTCGTCAGCTTGCCCCCGAACGTCTTCCAGGCGCACCAAGGCATCGTGATGTTCCCCCTTGTCGAGGAGGATATCAGAGCGCGCGGAGCGGCGTCTCAGAGCTCGGCGGTCGTGAACGCGTTGACGTCGCCGATGGTGGCGGCGCCGAGGACGAGCATCGCCAGCCGGTCGACGCCGAGCGCGATGCCCGCGCACGGCGGCAGCCCCTCGACGAGCGCGGCCAGCAGCTTCTCGTCGAGCGGGTACTGCGCGAGCCCGCGATCGCGCCGCAGCGCCAGGTCGTCCTCGAAGCGCGCGCGCTGCTCGACCGGATCGGTCAGCTCGCCGAACGCGTTGGCGAGCTCGACGCCCCCGATGTAGGCCTCGAACCGCTCGACCACGCGCGGGTTGTCCGCCTTGCGCCGCGCCAGCGCGCCCAGCGGCGCCGGCCAGTCGCACAGGAACAGCGGCCGGTCGATCCGCACCAGCGCCGGCTCGACGCGCTCGACGAACGCGGTGAAGAAGACGTCGTCCCAGTGGCGCGCGCCGCCGGGATCGATGCCCGCCGCGCGCACCGCGTCGGCCAGCTCGGCGATCGACTCGTCGCCGCGCACGGCCACGCCGGCGAAGTCGCGCATCGCCTCGGCGACCGTGAGGCGCAGCCACGGCTCGTCGACGCGGATGGTGCGGACGCCGTCGCGCCCGGCCACCTTCACCTCGGGCTTGCCGTTCACCGCACGCGCGACGTGCTCGACCAGCGCCTCGGTGTCGCCGGCGATCGCGTCGAGCGTGTCCCACGCGCGGTACCACTCGAGCATCGTGAACTCGCGCTGGTGGTGGACACCGTCCTCGCCGGCGCGGAAGCAGCGGCACGTCTGGTAGATGCGCTCCATGCCGGCGGCCAGGAGCCGCTTCATCTGGTATTCGGGCGACGTGACGAGCCATCCGTCGCCGCCGGCCTCGACGGCGACGAGGTGCACCTCGAGGCCGGGGGCGCGCACCCATGCCGGGGTCTCGACCTCGATGAACTCGCGCGCCGCGAACAGCTCGCGCAGGGCCGCCATCATCCGGCTGCGCGCCGCCAGGTTCCCGCGCCGCGCCTGTCCCAGCCGCGCCACCTCGGAGCCGCGCGGCGGGTACTCGGCGCGGGGGTACGCGCGCACGCGACGGAGCGGCGCGCCCGGCCCGTCGAGCGAGACCAGGTCGCCGGGGACGACCCCGCCGGCGTGGCGGACGCGCACGTCGCCGCGCTCGGTGCGCACCAGGGCGTCGTCGCCGTCGCGCGCGATCACCCGACCGCGGATGCGGTGGGTGGGCGCGGTCACTTCTTGTTGACGCGCTCGACGTACTCGATCGTGCGCGTGTCGATGCGGACCGTGTCGCCGATGTTGATGAAGAGCGGCACCTGGATCGTGGCGCCGGTCTCGACCGTCGCCGCCTTGGTGACGTTGCCGCTCGTGTCGCCGCGCACGCCCGGCTCCGACGCCGTGATCTCGAGGTACACGAACGTCGGCAGCTGCACGTCGACCGGACGCTCGTTGAAGAAGAGCACCTGGCACGCCAGGTTGTCCTTCATGAGCCCCGACGCGTCGCCGATCATCTCGGCGCGCACCGAGACCTGCTCGTAGTTCTTCTCGTCCATGAAGACCAGGTCGTCGCCCTCCTTGTAGAGGAACTGCATCGACCTCTCCTCGACGTTCGCGGGCTCGAGCTTCTCGCCCGAGCGGATGTTCCGCTCGATGACGGCGCCGGTCAGCAGGTTCTTGAACTTGGTGCGCGTGAACGCGGCGCCCTTGCCCGGCTTGATGAACTGGAACTCGACGACCGTGAACGGGTTGCCGTCCAGGAGGACCTTGAGCCCCTTGCGAATATCCGAGGTGTCGTACATGGCCGGTTGCTCTTACCCGTTCGGCCCGGCCGAGTCAAACCCGAAGGACGCATGGTTTTCGCGGGGTTAGGGTGATCCGCCCGGTGACACGAGCGTGAGCCCGCGCTCGGCCAGGTCCGCGAACAGCGCGCGCACGTCGCCGGCGCGGATCTGGGCGCGCGGGCCGGCGACGCCGTCCCGGCCACGCGCGCCGACGCGCCCGGACTGGCCCGGACGACCGTCGTAGCCGCGGCGCTCGCCGCTGCCCCCGGTGCCGCCCGCGCCGCCGTCGCCGGCCCACCCGGCCTCGCCGCCGCGCCCGCCGCGGTTGTCGACGACGATCGTGTCGAGGAGCTCGGGGAAGGCCGCGTCGTAGACGAGCTCGATGGTCCCGCCGTCGCCGCCGTCGCCGCCGTTGCCTCCGTCACCGCCGCGACCGCCGTCACCGCCGTTGCCACCGCTGGTCCCCGGCTTGTCGTCGCCGTCGCCGGAGCCCGATCCCGAGCCGGAGCCCGACGAGCTGCTCGACGACTTGTAGGTGCCGTTGCCGCCGGCCCCGCCGGCGCCCCCTCGCCCGCCGCTGCCACCGCGCCCACCCTCGCCGCCCAGCGCGACCACGCCCCACGGCCGGCCCTTCGGATCGTAGACGGTGGTCGCGGCGGCGCCGTTCGACCACGTGCGCAGGACGGCGAGCCGCTGACCGGTGGCCGTGTCGACCAGCGCGACCGCGGCCTCGACGCGCGGGCCCGGACCGCCCGGGCCGCCGTCGCTGCCGTCGCCGGCGTCGCTGCCGTGCTCGCCGTCGCGTCCGTCGCTCGTGTCGTTCCCGGCCGCGCCGGCGCGGCCGTCGTGCCCGCCGTCACCGGTCCAGCCCGACTGGCCCTGCGCCCCGAGCCCGCCGAGCACACCGCCGCAGCCGAAGTCGGGCTCGAGCGCGACCGTGCCGACGAGGTCGGGGCGCTCGGCGACGCGCACCTCGACGGTGACGACCCGACCGATCGCCGCGATCGGGTCGTCCGGAAGCCGGACGAAGCCGTCGCCGTCGATCTGCCCCCACGTGGTCGTGTACTCGAAGATGTTGAACGGCAGCTTGCCGTCGCGCGTCTCGCCGCGGTTCCAGGTGTCGAGGCGCTTGCCGTCGGTGGTGGTGACCGCAACCGCGAGCTGGATCGACTCGCCGCCGGGACAGAACCGGCGGGCGTCGGCGACCGTGGTCACCTCGATCGCCGTCGCCTTGCTCGCGTCGAGTCGCGCGGGGCGTGGGCCGGCCGGCCCGCACGCTGTGAGGAATCCAGCTAGCAACAACGGGCGCAGGTTCACCCCCGACTGACGCGCGATCATGGCCCGTAATTCTTCCATGTCCCGGGCCGCTCCACGGGCGGTGGCGTGCTATCCGTAGATCGTGGACCAGGCCGAGCGGTACCTGCAGCTCGCATTGCTGGGCCGGAGCGCCTTCCTGGCCTCCGCGGCCCCCGCCGCGCTGGTCCGCCGTCGCGCCGACGGGACCGAGACCGACAGCGACTCCCGGCCGGCGCTCGACGAGGAGGTCGACACCCTGGTCGCGCCCGTCCTGGGGCGTCGCCGCGGTCCGCGCGGGGTCGAGGTCTACCCGCTGGCCAAGAAGCCGGGCGCGTCGTTCGCCGACATGATCACGGTCGGCCGGACGCCCAACAACGACATCGTGCTGCGCGACGTGACGGTCTCGCGCTTCCATGCGTACTTCCGCCAGCGCGGCGAGAAGTGGATCGTCGCCGACGCCGGCTCCAAGAACGGCAGCGAGCTCGAGGGTGTGCCCCTCGAGGCACGCAAGGAGAAGGAGCTCGCGTCGGGCGTCGCCGTGCGCATCGGCGACTTCGAGCTGACGTTCTATCTGTCGACCGAGCTGTACGGCGTGCTCGGAGGTAGGTGATCGTGTCGACCACGGCCTGGGAAGAGCGTCGCCTGTGCGACGACGGCGGCTGCACCGGCCTCATCGGCAGCGATGGCCTCTGTCGGACCTGCGGCCGCGCCTCGGCGTTCTGGGGCGACGAGCGGCGGCGCGGCATGAAGGACGATGACGACGTGCCCGCGCCGGCAGACGTGGGGCCCGGCGCGAGCGGCGACGACGAGGAGCGGTTCCTCTGCCCCGACGGTGCGTGCACCGGACTGCTCGACGGCGACGGGCGGTGCAAGGTCTGCGGCAAGGTCGACGAGAGCGTGCGCGGCCGCGTGCGTCCGAGCGTCGCGTCGAGCGCGGTCGGCGGCGGCGGCGGCGACGGCGACGGAGAGGGCGACGGAAGCGGCGAGGACGACCCGAGCGCCGGGGGCGACGATGACGAGCGCCGGCTGTGTCCCGACGGCGGCTGCACCGGCCTGATCGGCGACGACGGCGCATGCAAGGTGTGCGGCCGCCGCGCCGAGGCGTGATCCCGTGAGGGCGTGTGTCGTCGGCGCGGGCGGGCTCGGCGGCCCCATGGCGATCGCGCTCGCCGACGGTGGCGTCGAGGTCACCGTGCTCGACGGCGACGTCGTCGAGCTCTCCAACCTGCACCGGCAGGTGCACTTCACGATGGCCGACCTCGGCGCGCCCAAGGCGACCGCGCTCGCCGGCCGCATCGGCGCGCGCGCCCGCGGCCTCGTCGAACGGTTCACCGCCGACCGCGCCGACGCGCTGGCCGGTGACGCCGACCTCCTCGTCGACGGCTCCGACGATCCGGCGACGAAGTTCCTCGTCGCCGACTGGGCGCGTGCGCGGGGCCGGCCGTACGCCATCGCGGCCGCGCTGCGCTACGGCGGCAACGTCTTCACCGGCGCCGGCGACGCCGCGTGTTACCGCTGCCTCTTCGAGGAGCCGCCCGACGACGCGCCGACGTGCGGCGACGCGGGTGTGCTCGGCCCGCTCGTCGGCTGGATCGGCGGCGTCGCGGCCGAGCGCGCGCTCCGGCTCGCCGCCGGTGACGCCACGGTCGCGGGGCGCATCTGGGTGCTCGACGATCTCCGTCGCGGTGGTCCGCGCGAGCTCGCGATCACGCGGCGCCCCGGCTGCAGGTGCGGATCGTGACGGCGTTCACGGGCGATCAGGTGCGGCGGTACTCGCGCCACGTCCTCCTGCCCGACGTCGGCGGGACGGGCCAGGCGCGCCTCCTGCGCGCGTCCGCCGTCGTGGACGGCAGCGGAACCACCGGTCGGATCGCCGCCTTGTTCCTCGTCGCCGCCGGCGTGGGGACGGTGTTCGTCGACGGCCCGCTCGAGGCGACGGTGCGCGCGGCCCGCTTCCCGCTCGGCCCCGGCGACACCGGCCGCGGGCTCGCCGAGGCGCTCGCCGGCGCCCTCGGCGGCCTCAACCCGGACGTGCGCGTGGTGATCGGCCCGGCGCCCGCCGGCACCCCGCGCGTGCGCGTCGACGCCGACGACGCCGACGACCTGCCGCTCGCGCAAGCCTTCGCGCGCGGCGGCGCGGCCACGTCGGCGTTCGTGCACCGGCTCGCCGTCGGAGAGGGCGCGTGATCGACGACGCGACGTGGCGCGAGCTCGCGACGGTGTGCGAGCGCGCGTATCCGCGCGAGGCCTGCGGCTGGCTCGTTGACACGGTCCGGACGGCGACCCCTGGCGGCCGCGACGCGTTCGCCTTCTCCGACGACGACCTGCTCGCGCTCGCCGCGGCCATGCGCTCGCCGTCACCGCCGCGGCTCCTGTTCCACTCCCACCCCGACGGCGACGCCACGTTCTCGGCGGCCGATCGCGACACGCTCGCGCTCCATCCCCTGCCCCACGTCGTCGTCGCCGTCGCCGCGGGTCGGGCCCGCGCCGCCACGCTCTACGCGTGGCGCGACGGCGCGCACGTCGCCATCGCGTGCTGGAGCCCGCCGTGAGCCCGCACCTCGCCTTCGTGCTCGCCACCGGCCCCGAGGCCGGCGACGTCGACCGGGTCGTCGAGCTCGCCCTCGCCGCGCGGCGCCGCAGGTTACCGGTCTCCATCTTCGCCATGCACCGCGGTGTCCTGGCGCTCGCGGCGAGCCCGGTCGCCGTCGCCACGCTCCTCGACGCCGACTGCGATGTCGTCGGCTGTGCGACCAGCGCCGATCTCCACCACGTCGATCTCGCCGCGCTCGGCGTCGTCGCCGGCAGCCAGGACGACCACGCGGCCTTCACCGGACCGCGCTTCCGGGTGATCGCGTTCACATGAGCCCGTCCGCCGCGCCCGACCCGCGTCAGGTCACCGTGCTCGTCGGCGCCGTCGACGGCGCGACCCTCGACGAGGCCTTCCGCGCCGCCGTCGGGCTCTCCCTCCGCGGCGCCCGGATCCACGTCATCGTCGCCGATCCGGGCGCGATCCTCGGGCCCGCGGCCCAGCGCGCGCGCGCCCTGCTCGAGCTGATGGGCCACACCGTCGACCATCCGGGCGCCCCCGCCGCCGCGCTCCGGCGGGCGCACGTGGTCGAGGTCTGGGGGGCGGTGGGGCTCGCGCCCGCGCTGCCGCCACCCGGGACGACCGCGCACGTCGTGCGGCCAGGCCGGCGCGCCGCCTGCCCCACGCCCGGCGAGGCGGTGCTACACCTCCCGCCGACCCTCGACCGTGACGACGCCGACCGCTTCCTCGACCAGCTCCTCGCCGCCGACCGCGTCGTCGTCTGGTGACGTGCCGGTCCTCGATCTGGCAGGTGAGGTGTGTCCCTACACCTTCGTCCGAACCCGCCTCGCCCTGGAGGATCTGCCGCTCGGCGCGCGGCTCGACGTCCTCGTCGATCACGAGCCGGCGCGTCGCAACGTGCCGCGCAGCGCCATCGAGTGGGGACAGGAGGTCCTGTCGGTCGAGGAGCTCACGCCCGGCCGATGGAGGATCGCCCTCCGCAAACGAGCGTGTTAGAAAATTCGTAGTGAGTCTCGCGTCGCCCAAGCTCGACGACCTGCGCGCCCGCCTCGCCGCCCACCCCGCGGTGGTGGTCGCGTTCTCCGGGGGGGTCGACTCGGCGTTCCTGCTCGCCGTCGCGGCCCAGGCGCTGGGGGACCGCTGCCACGCCGTCACCGCCGTGTCGCCCACGATGGCCCGCTCGGAGATCGCCGACGCGCGCGCGCTGGGCGCCGAGCTCGGGCTCGGCGATCGCCACCACCTCGTGGATGCCAACGAGCTCGAGGTCCCCGGCTACGCCGAGAACCCGGTCGATCGCTGCGCGCTGTGCAAGACCGAGCTCATGGACGTCGCCGCGCCGATCGCGCGCGCCGCCGGCGCGGTGGTCGCGCTCGGCACCAACACCGACGACCTCGGCGATCATCGCCCCGGCATCGCCGCCGCCCGCGACCGCGGCGCGATCATGCCGATGGTCGACGCCGCGCTGTCCAAGGTCGACATCCGCGAGCTGTCTCGCGCCCTCGGGCTGCGCACGTGGGACAAGCCGCAGCTCGCCTGCCTCTCGTCGCGGTTCCCGTACGGCACGCGCATCACGCGCGAGCGGCTGCGCCAGGTCGACGAGCTCGAGGACGGGCTGCGCGCGCTCGGCCTCCGCCAGCTGCGCGTGCGCTATCACGAGACCATCGCGCGGCTCGAGGTCGAGCTCGACGAGCTGCCGCGGCTCGTCGCGCCGGGCGTGCGCGAGCAGGTCGTCGCCCTGGGCAAGCGCCTCGGCTTCACCTACGTCACCGTCGATCTCGCGGGGTTCCGCTCGGGCTCGCTCAACGAGACGCTGCCCGGTCCGCTCGTCACCCTCGGCCGCAGGAGTGCCTCATGAACGCCCGTCCGTGCGCGCTCGCCGCCCTGCTCGTGATCGCTGCCGGCGGAGTCGCCGCGGCGCAGCCGGCGATCGCGATCCCGCCGGCGTCGAAGAAGGCGGAGTACCTCGCGGGCAAGGAGTCGTTCGCGGCGCAGGCGGAGCCCGGGACGGCGAAGGTGAAGGCCACCGCGAAGGTGTCGCCCCGCAAGATCGGCTCGCCGCCGCCGAAGGTGATCAGCGTCTTCAACACGTGGACCCACGAGTGGATCGCGCTCGACGCCGACGCGAAGGCAGGGCTACCGGAGGAGACGACGGTGAACCGCTTCTTGCGCTGTCACTTCACCAACGAGCCGACCAGGATGGACGGCGCGCTGGCGCGGACGCTGCGCGAAGCAGCGCGTCATTTCGGGCGCGACCGGATCGACATCGTGTCCGGGTTCCGGGCGCCCAAGTACAACCTCATGCTGCGCAAGAAGGGGCGCGAGGTCGCGCGCGACAGCCAGCACTCGCACGGGAACGCCGTCGATTTCCGGATCCCGGGCGTCGACGTGCGGGCGCTCGAGGCGTGGGCGCGGCGGCTGAGGCTGGGCGGTGTCGGGTTGTACCTGGGGAGCGGGTTCGTGCATGTGGATACCGGCAGAGTCAGGTACTGGAACGGGACCTGAGGCGACGGAGCCCGAAGAGACAGGCACGGGCACGGGCACGGGCACGGGCACGGGCACGGGAAAACGGAGTACCCTACGAATGTGTCGACCTGGATCTGGGTGGTCCTCGGCGTCGTCGCGTTCTTGCTCGTGGTCGCGATCTACGACGTGACCCAGCGCGCGCGCGCCATCCTGCGCAACTTCCCCATCGTCGGGCACTTCCGCTACATCTTCGAGATGGTGGGGCCCGAGCTCCGCCAGTACATCGTCACCGGCAACGACGAGGAGCGGCCGTTCTCGCGCGATCAGCGCCGCTGGGTCTACGCGTCGGCGAAGAAGCAGAACAACTACTTCGGTTTCGGCACGGACAACGACCTCGAGCGGACGCCGGGCTACATCATCATCCGCCACGCGATGTTCCCGCTGACGATGCCGCACCCGGGACAGCCCGGCTACGATCCGGCGTACCGGTTGCCGTCGGCGAAGATCCTCGGCGGCAAGCGCAAGCGCGCCAAGGCGTTCCGGCCAGCGTCGATCATCAACACCTCGGCGATGAGCTACGGGTCGCTCAGCGGCAACGCCGTCGCCGCGATCAACCAGGGCTGCGCGCTGTCGGGCGCGATGCACAACACCGGCGAGGGCGGCATCTCCGACTTCCACCGGCGCGGCGGCGACCTGATGTGGCAGATCGGCACCGGCTACTTCGGGTGCCGCACCGACCGCGGCACCTTCTCGATGGAGCGCTTCCTCGAGACCGTCGCGTCGGCCCCGGTGCGCTGCATCGAGATCAAGCTCTCGCAGGGCGCCAAGCCCGGCATGGGCGGCCTCCTGCCCGCGGCCAAGGTCACGCCCGAGATCGCGCGCATCCGCGGGGTGCCGGTCGGCAAGGACGTCGCCAGCCCGGCCGCGCACACCGCGTTCAACGACGTCTCGTCGATGCTCGACTTCATCGAGCGCCTCGCCGATGCGACCGGCCTGCCGGTCGGTATCAAGAGCGCCGTCGGCGAGATGGCGTTCTGGCACGAGCTCGCGCGCCAGATGCGCCAGACCAACCGCGCGCCCGACTTCATCACGATCGACGGCGGCGAGGGTGGCACCGGCGCCGCGCCGCTGGTCTTCAGCGATCACGTCGCGCTGCCGTGGAAGCTCGGGTTCTCCTCGGTCTATCGCGCCCTCGCCGAGGAGGGCGTGCACGAGGACGTCGTCTTCGTCGGCTCGGGCAAGCTCGGCTTCCCCGAGAGCGCGCTCCTCGCGCTCGCCATGGGCGCCGACCTGATCGCCGTCGCCCGCGAGGCGATGCTCGCGATCGGCTGCATCCAGGCCCAGGCGTGCCACACCGGCCACTGCCCCACCGGCGTCGCGACCCAGAGCAAGTGGTTGATGCGGGGCCTCGACCCGACGCTCAAGGCGGCCCGCCTCGCCAACTACATCCTCACCTTACGCAAGGACCTGCTCCAGCTCGCCCACGCGTGTGGCCAGCCGCATCCCGCGCTCGTGCCCCTCGACTCGCTCGACATCATCGAGGGCCTCGTGCGCCGTCCCGCGCGCGAGGTCTTCGGCTACCAGCCGGCGTGGGGCCTGCCGCCCGACGAAGATCGCGAGCTGATCACCTCGGTCATGGCCGAGCACCGCCTGGCGGCGTGATACGGTCGCGCCCTCGCGATGAGCGGACACCTTCTCTGGATGGACATGGAGATGAGCGGCCTCGAGCCGTCGAGAGATCGCGTGCTCGAGATCGCCACCATCATCACGACCGGCGACCTCGACATCGTCGCCCTCGGCCCTGACCTCGTGATCCACCAGCCCGACGAGGTGCTCGCCGCGATGGACGCCTGGAACACCGCGCACCACGGCGCGTCGGGCCTCACCGAGAAGGTCCGCGCGTCGGCGGTGACCGAGGCCGACGCCGAGGCGATGACGCTCTCGTTCGTCGACATCCACTTCGGCGCGCGCGATCGCCCGGTCCTGTGCGGCAACTCGATCCACCAGGATCGCCGCTTCGTGCGCCGCTACATGCCCGCCCTCGACGCCCGCCTCCACTACCGCATGGTCGACGTGTCCACGATCAAGGAGCTGGCGCGCCGCTGGTACGCGACCGAGGTCGCCGCCATGCCGCCCAAGAACGACAGCCACCGCGCGCTCGACGACATCCGCGAATCGATCGCCGAGCTCCGCTGGTACCGCGAGCACGTGTTCACGCGCCCCGCGCCCGCCGGCGTCAGCGAGTGACGTCGCCGAGCAGGATCTTGACCGTCGCGCCGGGGGCCGCGTCGACCGGCCGCCGCACCCGCTCGACGCGGCCGGCGAGCTCCACCTCGATCACGACCTCGGCGCCGGACCCGGGCGGCGCGGTGCGCAGCCGCACGGGATCCGGGACCTCGCCCGCGTCGTAACGCCGCTCGGCGCTGCCCCGCGCTCCGTCGCGATCGAAGACGTCGACGCGAACGGCACGAACCGGCTCCCGCAGCGGCCGCGGATCGACGATGAACGTCACCTCGCGCCCGCCGCGGTCCTCGCACGACTGCGCGAGCAGGATCGCGACCGCGCCGACCCCCGCGGCGAGGATCGCGCGCGCGGCGAGGCGACGAACGAGCGGGGACACCCGCGCGGGTGTACCCCAGAAACCGGGCACGAGCACGGGCACGGGCACGGGCACGGGCAGTAAGCTCGGGGAGCCTGTGAAGGACACCCTCGTGATGATCATGGCCGGTGGCAAGGGCTCCCGGCTCGGGCCGTTGACGCTCCACCGGAGCAAGCCGGCGGTGCCCTTCGCGGGGCGCTACCGCATCATCGACTTCGTCCTCTCGAACTTCGTCAACGCGGGCTACCGGCGCATCTACCTGCTCACGCAGTACATGGCGTCGTCCCTCATCAAGCACCTCAACCGCAACTGGCGGCTGTCGGGGTTCGGCGAGTACATCGAGGTCGTGCCGGCGCAGATGCGCCTGGGCGAGTTCTGGTACCGCGGCACCGCCGACGCGGTCTCCCAGAACCTCAACCTCGTGCGCGACGCGCGACCCAACCACGTCGCGGTCTTCGGCGGCGACCACGTCTACAAGTTCGCGCCCGACCAGATGGACCAGTTCCATCGCGCGCAGCAGGCCGACCTCACCGTCGCCGTGTTCCCGGTGCCGCGCGCCGAGGCCCACCAGTTCGGCTGCCTGCACGTCGACGAGCGCGGACGGATCACCGCCTTCGTCGAGAAGCCGCGCGACCCACCGCCGATGCCCGGCCGGCCCGACATGTCGCTCGTCTCGATGGGCAACTACATCTTCAAGGCCGACGTGCTCACCCGCGTGCTCCTCGAGGATGCCGTCGACCCGTCGTCTCGCCACGATTTCGGCAAGGACGTCATCCCGCGGCTCCTCGGCGCCGGCGCGCGCATCTTCGCCTACGACTTCGCCCAGTGCCGGATCCCGGGCGATCGCCCGGACACGCTCCCGTACTGGCGCGACGTCGGGACGATCGACAGCTACTTCGACGCCAACATGGAGCTCCGGGCGCGCGTCCCGGCGCTCGATCTCTACAACCGACAGTGGCGCATCCGGTCGGCGTACCGCGACTACCCGCCGGCGCGCTTCGTCGTCGGCGGCGAGGGCCTGGCCTCGTCGCAGGTCGACGACAGCCTGGTGTGCGAGGGATCGATCGTCGCCAGCGCGCGGCTGCGCGACGTCGTCCTCGGCTACGACTGCTTCGTCCACGTCGGCTCGCTCATCGAGGAGTCGGTGATCCTGTCGGGCTGCGATCTCGGCGCCGGCTCGCACCTGCGGCGCGTGTTGCTCGACAAGAACTGCAAGATCGCGCCCGGCACGGTCATCGGCGTCGACCCCGAGGCCGATCGCGCGCGGCTGCCCTTCGTCACCGACAGCGGCATCGTCGTCTTGCCCAAGGGCACGTTCGTCCCGCCCAAGGGACCCGCGATCCTGGCCAACGACATCGCCGAGCTCGTCGCCAACGATCCCGAGCTGCGCAGCCAGCTGCGTCCCGGGACCTACGCGGTCGCGATGCACGGGCGCCACTCGTACCAGTCGGCGGGGCCGCGCTTCCGCCGCTTCGGCGCCCACACGGCCGAGGAGCCCTCCGATTCCGTCGTCGAGCTCGACGACGAGTAGCGTGACGGCGTGAGAGTCCTCCACGTCACCAGCGAGGTCGCGCCATGGGCGCAGACCGGGGGCCTCGCCGACGTGGCCGCGGCGTTGCCGCCCGCGTGCGCCGCGGTCACCCCGGGCATGCGCACGGCGACGATCGCGCCGCTCTATCGCGTGACCCGCGCGCGCCTGGCGCAGAGCGGCGCCGAGCTGGCCTCGCCGCTCGCGTTCTCGCTGGCGTTCGGTCCTCATCGCTACGAGGTCACGGTCGCCGCCATTGGCGCCCCGGGGACTCACGCCGTGTGGATGGTCGACTGTCCGGTGCTCTACGATCGCGACGGGCTCTACGGCGACGCCCACGGCGACTTCGGCGACAACCACCTGCGCTTCGCCGTCCTCTGCCGGGCCGCGCTCGCGGCGGCGCCCGCGATCCTCGGGGGGCCACCCGACGTCGTGCACGCGCACGACTGGCAGGGTGGGCTCGCCACCGCGCTCGCGCGCCTCGAAGGCATGACGGCGGCGACCGTGCTCACCGTACACAACCTCGCCTACCGCGGCCTCTTCCCCAAGGCGGCGGTGCCCGAGCTCGGCCTGCCGTGGTCGGTCTTCGATCTGCACCACGCCGAGTTCTGGGATCAGCTCTCGTTCCTCAAGGCCGGGATGGCGTACGCCGACGTCGTCACCACGGTGAGCCCGACCTACGCGCGCGAGATCCTCACGCCGGAGCGCGGTGAGGGTCTCGACGGGTTCCTGAGCCACGACGTCGCGCGCGTCGCCGGCATCGTCAATGGCATCGACACGGCGGCCTGGGATCCGGCGACCGACCCTGCGCTGCCGGCGCGCTTCAGCGCGAGCTCGCTCGCCGGCAAGGCCGCGTGCCGCGCGGCGCTGTCGCGCGAGCTCGGCCTGCCGGTCGACGACGACACGCCGCTCGCGGTGGCGATCGCGCGCCTCACCCCGCAGAAGGGGCTCGATCTCGTCGCCGAGCTCGCGCCCCGGCTCGCGGAGCTCGGCGTCAGGCTCGCGATCCTCGGCACCGGCGAGCGCGCGCTCGAGGATCGCCTGCGCGGGCTCGCCGGCGATCACCCGCGGCACCTCGCCGTGCGCATCGGGTTCGACGTCGCGCTGTCGCGCCGCATGTACGCCGGCGCCGACCTCTTCGTCATGCCCAGCCGCTTCGAGCCCTGCGGGCTGGGCCAGCTCTACGCGATGCGCTACGGCGCGGTGCCCGTGGTCGCCGCCGTCGGCGGGCTCCGGGACACGGTCCATGACCCGGGCGACGACGAGCTCGCCGCGGGCGCGGGCACCGGCTTCGCGTTCGAGCACGTCGACGCGCCGGGCCTCGCCTGGGCGCTCGGACGGGCGGCGCGCATGTTCCGCGAGCGCCCGGCGGCGTTCGCGGCCGTCCGGCGCGCGGGGATGCGGCGCGACTCGTCCTGGGACGCGTCGGCGCGCGACTACGTCCAGATCTACCGCGCCGTGCTGCGGGGGCGCTGATGCGCGCGGCGCGCGCGGTCGTCGGCGCAGCGGTTGCGCTGGCCGTCGCCGGCGCCCTCGCGCTCGGCGCGCGCGCCTGGCTCGCCCGCGCGCTCACCGCGCCGGGGGCGCCCGAGGCGCAGCGTCCGCTTTCCGGACACGCCGCGCCGGCGCCGGCGATCCCGCGCGCGCCGGTGCGCGTCGTGCTCCTCGACGGCCTCGCCCGCGCCGACGCGAGCCATCCGACGCTCGACGCCTTCTGCGCGCGTGGGATGGACCTCGCGATCGACGTGGGGTTCCCGACCAAGTCGCTGCCGGTGCAGACCGTCCTGTGGAGCGGGCTCACGGCGCAGCAGAGCGGCGTGGCGATGCGCAACGAGCTGCCGCACCGGATCTCGCCGGCGCTGCCAGTTCGGGTCGCCGGCGCGCGCGCGATCACCGAGGCGTGGCCGGACATCGCCCGCGGCGCCGGCTTCCTGCGCGTCGAGGTCGTGCCTGAACCGCAGGCGTTCGCGGCGGCCGCCGCCGA
The DNA here is from genome assembly GCA_002344285.1 of Myxococcales bacterium UBA2376. GTDB lineage: Bacteria > Myxococcota_A > Polyangia > Haliangiales > Haliangiaceae > UBA2376. The sequence continues at coordinate 2,308 of DDTA01000245.1, read as the reverse complement.
GGCGGTCGCCAGCGACGCGCCCCTCGTCCTCGTCCACGTGCTCGGCATCGACGCCGCCGCGCACGCGGGCGGACGAGGCGCCGCGTACCGCACCGAGATCGAGGCCGCGGCCGCGCTCCTGCCCCCGCTGGTCGAGCGCGCGCCCACGGCGACGTGGGTCGTGCTCGCCGATCACGGACACGTCGCGCGTGGCGGGCACGGCGACATCGAGCCGGACGTCCGCATCGTGCGCGGCTGCGTCGTGCCGCGCCCGCCCGGCGCGACGACCACGGGCGCCGTGCACCTCGTCGACGTGAGCCGTCACCTCCACGACACGCTCGGCGTGGCGCCGCCGCCGCGCGCGGTGGGGCGACCGCTCGCCGTGGCCGCGGCGCACCCGGATCCCGACGCGACGATCCCGCGTCCGTCGCCGCTGTCCCTCGCCCTCGCGTTCGTCGTCGCCGCCCTCGGGATCGCCGCCGTCGTACGCTGGGGACGACCGCGCGCCGCGGCGCTCGCGGTCCCGCTGACGCTCGCGGTCTACGTCGTCGCGTGCGGCGCGCCGAGCCTCTCGCACCGCGCCCCGGCGCTCGCGTTCGTCCTCGGCGCGTTCGCCGCGGTGGCCCTGCTCGTCCCGCGCCGGCGGCTTCACCCGTCGCGGGTGATGACGCTCCTCGCGCCCGCGATCGCGACCGCGATCGCCGCCGCGATCCTCACGCGCCTGCCCCACGCCCTCGTCGGGGGACCACCTCCGCGACTGCCCTTTGCGACCGCCTGGGCCCAGATCCTGGTCGCCCTGGTGACCCCCATGTTTCTCGCAGGTGTCGGCCTGGCCGGGGCCGTCCTGTCCGACCGGCGGACGTCCGGCAACCGGACGCCAACGTCCGGAGGGTCGGACCAAGCTGTCCGCGGGTCGGACACCCCGTAGCGTGCGTCGTCGCCACGTGGCATTCGTGTGACGCCGGACTGTCCGGCGCTCCGGATCACCTGTGTGAAACTGCCCCTGGCGCACGAGTTATCCACAAGAGCCGTGTCCCCAAGCGGCTGAATCAGCACGCCGAACCCTCATCGCGAGCCCGCCTGTGGAGAAGCTGTTGTTTGTGTGTGCTGGTGGTTTCCGGAGCGCCGCATCATCGGCGACTTGAGTGGGATATGTCACCCCAGAGGACGCCCCTGTGACACAGGCGCACGCTCACGATCCCCCTGAACAGGCGACCAGTCCGGCGCGCGCAGCGACTGTGATAAGGAAGCCTGGGATGGCCTCTCGCCTCCGCAGCGCGCTCGCCGATGCGGATACGCGATGGCGCTGGCTCGTGCTGGCGGTCATCAGCAGCGTCCTCGTGGCCTCCAGCATCGCCCTCTTCGTGGGTGAGGACGGCCAGCAGCGACCTGTCGCGCGGCCCTACGCGGACGCTCCGTATTACTACGCGTGGGCGCCGACGCTCTTCCTCGATCACGACGTCGACTTCACCAACCAGTACCGGGAGACGAAGAACTGGTACCGGTTCGGCGTCACGCCCACGAAGAAGCCGTCCAACGTCTTCGGCGCCGGCCCCGGCATCCTCTCGGCGCCGGCGTTCCTGCCGGCGCACGCCGCGGCGGTCGCCAGCGGCGAGCGCACCGACGGCTTCTCCCGCATCGAGCTCGTCGTGACGATGTGGCTCTCCGTCCTCCTGTCGGTGACGGCGCTGGTGTTCCCGTACCGCATCGCCGCGCGCCGGCTGAGCGCGCGCGGGGCCGGGCTCGCGGGGGCCCTGCTGGTCTTCGCCGCGGGGCCGGTCGTCTACTACGCCGTGCGCCAGCCCGGCTACGCGCACCCGTTCGCGACCTTCTTCGCCGCGTGGTTCGTGGACGCGTGGGACGCGTCGTTCGACCGCCGGCGCACGGCGCGCACGTGGATGTTGCTCGGCGCCGCGTTCGGCCTCGCGGTGCTCGCGCGCCCGCAGCTCGCGACGTGGGGCGTCCTGTTCGCGTTCGCCGCGGTCGACGACGTCCGTCGTGCGCAGCCACGCGACCCGGGGACGATCGCACGCGTCGCGGCGCGCTGGGCGATCGGCGCCGCGGTGACGCTCGCGTGCCTCGCGCCGCAGCTCCTGGCGTGGAAGGCGCTCTACGGCGCCTACTACGTCGTGCCGCAGGGCGATGGCTTCATGCGCTGGGACGCGCCGGCGTGGAGCGAGGTGCTCTGGTCGTCGCGCAACGGCTTGTTCCCGTGGGCGCCCCTCTACGCCGTCGCCGCCCTCGGCCTCCTCGCAGGGGTCGTGCGCGCGCCGCGCCTCTTCATCGCGCTCGTCCTCGGCGTCGCCGCGCAGGTCGTCGTCAACGGCGC
>DDTA01000242.1 GCA_002344285.1 Myxococcales bacterium UBA2376 | reverse complement strand
CGTCCGGGTCGTCGTCGTCGTTCGCCGCCGGCGCGCGCACCGGCGACGTCATCATCGCGCCTTGCGCCTCGCGCTCCGCCCGCGCCTGCTCGTGCTCGCGCCGCGCCCGGTCCGTGTCCTCGCGCTTCGCCTTCCAGACACCGCGCGACACCGAGCGCCGGTCGAGCCCGACCTCCTGCCGCAGCTTGTTGACCTCGTCCTGGGTCAGCTCGCGNNCTCGCGGGCGTCGCCGACGCGCAGGCCGTGGAACGTGAGCCCGGCGAACGCGACCCGCTGGAGCTTCTGCACCTGGTGGCCGAGCGCCTCGAGCATCCGGTGGATCTGGCGCGACTTGCCCTCGTAGAGCGTGACGACGAGCCAGTCGTGCTTGCTGCCGGCGCCGCGCAGCACGTCGATCTCGGCCGGCTGCGTGACCGTGCCGTCCTCGAGCGTCACGCCGGTGCGCAGGCGCTCGAGGTCGCGCGGTCCGAGCTCGCCCCGGATCTTCACGTGGTACGTCTTGGCGACGTGGTGGCGTGGACCGAGCAGCCGTGCCGCCAGCTCGCCGTCGTTGGTGAGCAGCAGGACGCCCTCGCTGTAGTAGTCGAGACGGCCGACCGGCGCGACGTTCACCGGCAGGTTCGGCAGGTAATCCATCACCGTCAGCCGACCGCGGTCGTCGGTGACCGCGGTGATGCAGCCCTTGGGCTTGTTGAAGACGATATAGAAGTGATCCTGCGCGACGACGGCCTCGCCGTCGACCTGCACGCTCGCGCGCTCGGGGTCGATCTTGGTGCCGAGCTGCGTGACGACCTTGCCGTCGACGGTGACGCGCCCGGCGACGATCAGCTCCTCGGCCTTGCGCCGCGCGGCCACGCCCGCCTGCGCCAGGTACCGCTGCAGCCGGACCAGGCTCATGACCCGGACCCGTCGTTGCTCGCGTCCTCGAAGCTGTCGGGATCCGGGCTACCGAGGACGGCCTCCGCCAGCGAGTCCTGCGCGCGCCGCTCGTCATCCGAGGGCTCCACCGCCTCCGAGGTCTCCACCCCCTCGGGCGCGATGACGTCGGCCGGCATCTCGGGCGCGAGCGCCTCGGCTGGCACCTCACCCGCATGCTCGTCGACGGCGCCCTCGCCGCCCTCGCCGCCCTCCGGCTCGGCCGGCGCCACCGGCGGCACCTCCATGCCCATCTTCTCGACCACGCTGCGGCTCTCCTCCGTCAGCTCGCTGTACTCGCGCAAGGTCGGCAGCTCGCGCAGGTCGTTGAGGCTGAAGAAGTCGAGGAACTCGCGGGTCGTGCCGTACAGGAGCGGCCGGCCGACCTCCTCGCGTTTGCCGAGGATGCGGATGAGGCTGCGGTCGAGCAGGAGCTTGAGCGTGGCGCCCGAGTCGACGCCGCGGATCTGATCGATCTCCGGGCGCGTGATCGGCTGCCGGTACGCGACCAGCGCGAGGGTCTCGAGCTGCGCGCGCGACAGGCGCACCGGCCGACCCTGGATGAGCTGCTGCACCCACGGCGAGAAGCGCGAGTGGGTGCGGAACGAGTACCCACCCGAGATGTTGGACAGCACGACACCACGCTCGGCGTGCTCGCGGATGAGCCGCTCGAGCGCGACCTGGATCCGCCCGGTATCGGACACCCGCGTGAGCTGGCGGAGCCGGGCGATCGTGAGCGGCTTGTCGGTCGCGAACAGGAGCGCCTCGATCAGCGAGGTGAACGCGTCCTCGTCGAGCTGCGCCGCCTGCGGCCGCGTGGCCGACTCCGCATCCTCCTCCGCCTCCCCCTCCTCGCCCTCGCTCTCACTCTCGCTCTCCGTCTCCGCCTCCGTCTCCGTCTCCGTCTGCGTCTCCGTCTCCGCCTGCGTCTCCGTCTCCGTCTGCGTCTCCGTCTCCGTCTGCGCCTCCGTCTCCGTCTCCGTCTCCGTCTCCGTCTCCGTCTCCGTCTCCGTCTCCGTCTCCGTCTCCGTCTCCGGAACAGACTCCGCCTCACCCTCGCTCTCGTCGACGAGGACACCGGCTTCCGCCGCCGCCGCCGCCAGAGCCGCGCGCTCGGCGCGCCCGCGGAGCTTCCGCTTCTTTCGCATGCCACTCACGTTGGGTGACCGGCTGTTTAGCGCACCGATCTGACGCCGGGAAGCCCTCGGGGCACCGAAGAAGCCTAGCGATACTCCTCGGTTCCGACGACGGTCCGCGCGACCGCGCCGCGCAGGTCCTCCGCCGCGCGCGAGATGACGATGTCCTCGGCGCCGTCGGGCTGCGCGACGCTGATGAGCCGCAGCTTGGCCATCTCCAGGATCGCGAGCAGCGTCACCACGGCCTCGTGCCGGATCTCCTCCATCGACATCTCGACGTCATCGCGCGTGAACCGGAACATCGACGTGAACGTGAAGCTCCCCTCGGCCTCGAGCCGGTCGGTCAGCTCGGAGATCCGCTGACTCACCGACAGCCGGTCGATGAGCACGTTGTGGGTGATGCGCACCTTGGCCGCGCGCATCAGGCGGTCGAGCGCCTCGATGAGCTTGTGCACCGGGAACTGCGCGAGCGGCGCCTGCGCGTCCGGGTCCACCTCGTCGGCGACCGCGTCCTCGATCTGCGTGCCGCGGCCCCAGACGTTGCGGCCGACGACGGGCCGGTCGCCGAGCGACAGGGCCGCCTCCTTGTACTTCTGATACTCGAGCAGCCGGCGGATGAGGTCGGCGCGCGGATCGAGGTCGATCGCGTCCTCGCCCTCCTCGTGCTCCTCGCCGGGCTCGGGCTCCGCATCCGGCAGGAGCTCGCGCGACTTGATGTGGCAGAGCGTCGCCGCCATGACGAGGTACTCGCCGGCGACGTCGATGTCCATGCGGGTCATCGCGTCGAGGTACTCGAGGTACTTCTCGGTGACGAACGAGATCGGGATGTCGAGGATGGCCAGCTCGTGCTTCTTCACCAGGTGGAGGAGCAGGTCGAGCGGGCCCTCGAACACGTCGAGGGTGACCTTGTAGTCGGCGTCGATCATCTAGAGCCTGAAGACCGCCTTGAGGTACCACGTCAGGGTGTCGGTCCCGAAGACCATGGCCAGGCCCTCGTACACCTTGGCCATGCAGAAGCGCGCGGGATACGTGAACACCTGACCGAGCGGGCCGATGAGGATGAACGCCATCACCACGAAGGGCGCGTAGACCGCCACCTTGTCCCACGTGTCGAGCCAGCTGCGCGGGATGAGGCCACGCGCCACCGAGCCGCCGTCGAGCGGCGCCGCCGGCAAGAGGTTGAAGAAGAAGAGGACGAAGTTGAGCACGACCGCGTACCCGAGCGCGGTCGAGAGCGCGTGATCGACGCGCAGCGCGCCGCTGACGACGAGCGCGCAGTGGATGATGGCGACGACCGTGCCCAGGATGATGTTCATCGCCGGCCCGGCGAACGAGATGTAGACCCGCTTCTTGCGGTCGTGGGTCGTGTGCTCGACCGGCTTGCCCCAGCCGAAGCCGAGGCCGCTGGTGCTGACCAGGAACAGGAGCGGCAGGAGCAGCGTCCCGATCGGGTCGGCGTGCGCCATCGGGTTGAGCGTCAGCCTGCCCTGCCGCCGCGGCAGCCGGTCGCCGATGCGGTCGGCCGCGTACGCGTGCCCGAATTCGTGCACCGCGATGGAGAGCAGCAAGATGATCATGCCCTGCACGATCCAGCGGATCTTCTCGGGCGTGAAATCTGCGTCCATCGGGCGGACTATGGATTGTCGCGCCCGTCGCTGCAAGTCCCGTCAACGGGCGCGCGGATGTGCGCGCCGGTACTGCTCGATGAGATGCGCGCGCGACACGTGCGTGTAGAGCTGCGTCGTCGCGATGTCGGCGTGGCCGAGCATCGCCTGCACCGCGCGCAGGTCGGCGCCGCGCTCGAGCAGGTGCGTGGCGAACGAGTGGCGCAGCTTGTGCGGTGACACCGAGCCGCCCACGGCGCGCACGCCGGCGGCGCGTGCGTACACCCCGAGCAGCTTCCAGAAGCCCTGGCGCGTCATCGGCCGCCCGCGCTCGGTGAGGAAGAGCGCCGGCTGATCGCCGCGCCCCCGGAGCCACGCCGGCCGCACCTCGGCGAGGTAACGCTCGATCGCGGCGCGCGCCTCGCCGCCCATCGGCACCATGCGCGTCTTGCGACCCTTGCCGGTGACGCGCACGTAGCCGGCGCGCAGGTTGACGTCGGCGAGCGGCAGGCGCACGAGCTCGCTCACGCGCAGGCCGCTGGCGTAGAGGAGCTCGAGCATCGCGGCGTCGCGTGCGCCGCGCGGCGTGTCGCGCCGCGGTGCGGCGAGCAGCTGCGCGACCGCGGTCTCGCCGAGGACCACAGGTGACCGCGGCACGGCGCGCGGCGCCTCGACCAGGGCGCTCGGATCGGCGTCGAGCCAGCGCTCGGCGACCAGGTGGCGGAAGAGGCCGCGCACCGCGACGAGCGCGCGGGCGCGCGAGCGGGCGCCGAGGCCGCTCTCGGCGAGCTCGAGCAGGTGATCGGTCACATCGACCGGGGTCACGTCGTCGACGTCGACCCGGCCGCGCCCGGTCAGGAAGCCGCCGAGGCGCACGAGGTCGCGCCCGTAGCCGTCGATCGTGGCGGGCGACAGGCCGCGCTCGACCTTCAGGTGATCGAGGAACAGGTCGATCCCGCGGTCGATCGGCATCCGGCGCGCCACGGCTCGATCGTGGGCTCGACCACCGCGCGACGCAACTTTGCGATACGCTCGGCGGGTGAGCCGGGAACCTCGCGCTGCCATCGCTGTATCCATCTTCACCGCGGCGACCACCGTCGCCGCCGCTGCCGCCACGTTGGCGTGTGGCCCCGCGGGGTCGCCCACGCCGCCCGGGCCCGGGCCCGTCATGGGCTCCACCAAGCAGGTGGCGCCGCTGCAGATCCAGCAGGAGGTGAAGTCGCCGGCGCAGGCGCTCATCCTCGGCACCGACGCCAAGGGCGGCTCGACCGTCCTGCCGCTCCTCGGCGTCGAGAGCCGCGTCTCCGTCGACTCGATGTGGGTGCGCACCGGCGGCGGACCCGCGGTCGGCGGCTCGAGCCCGGTGGCGCTGATCACCTCGCCCAACCCCGAAGGGGCGGTGCGCGTCGGCATCTACGAGGAGGTCGCCGGCAGCCTCGGGCCGCAGTGGCGCGCCGGGGTCTGGCTCGCGTCGTTCGTGTCCGCCACGGTCATCAACAAGGACCTCACCGACTTCAAGTTCACGGCGGAGGCCGGCGGCCACGTCGACGGCGCCTCGGCGTCGGCCCTCATGACCGCCGGCTACCTGGCGTCGATGATCGGCGCCAAGGTCGACCCCGCCGCCACGATGACCGGCATCATCAACCCCGACGGCACGATCGGCCCCGTCGGCGGCATCCCGCAGAAGTTCCTCGGCTCGATCGAGAAGGGCAAGAAGCGGCTCGGCTACCCGATCGGGATGCGCCACGCCACGGACGCCAACAGCGGCGCGCGCGTCGATCTGGTGGCGCTCGCCAAGGAGCACGGCGCCGAGGCGGTCGAGGTCGCGGACGTGTACGCCGCCGTCGAGCTGCTCACCGGCAAGCAGCTGCCGCGGCCGGTGCCCGTCGACGAGAGCAAGATGGCCCTCGAGGACGAGGTGCAGAAGGCGCTCGACGAGAAGTACACGCTCTGGTTCCAGCGGCTGTCGGAGGAGTGGACGCGGCTCATCGAGCTCAACAACGCGGGCCGGCTGCCGCAGGGGCTGCTCCAGCTCGCGGCGATCGCGCAGGCCGAGGGCCAGGCCGCCGAGAAGCTCAAGAACCAGGGCCTGTCGGCGTCGGCGTACCACCGCATCGTGCGCGCGTGGGTCTACGCCGCGGGCGCGACCGCGACCAGCGACATCCTCGAGCTGGCGCAGGCCGGCGACCTCATCGGCGCGCGCGCCAAGCTGCACGAGTTCCAGGGGCTCGCGATCACCACCGACGCATCGCTGCGCAAGATCGCCGAGATGAAGCCGGCGACGATGGGCGGGCACCTGCAGATGCTGTCGGCGTTCCAGACCGCGATCGGCGGCTGGGGCTTCCACACGTTCTCCGGCGAGTTCCTCGCCACGCAGACGGCGGCGGTGTTCGCCGAGCTCGAGAAGCTGCCCCGGCCGGCGCTCGCGGAGCGTGCGGTGGGTGACACCATCGTCGCCGCGACGGCGCCGACCGTGCTCGCCATCGCGCGCGCCGTCGCCAGCTCGGCGATGTCGCTCGAGTCGATCGACATCGAGGGCCAGCGCTCGATCAACTACCTGTGCTCGTTGCCCAACGTGAAGCGGCTGGCGACGTCGTTCCAGTCGGCGGCGGGCTCGAACCTCGCCTACTTCGACTCGCTGATCGTCGCCGAGGTCGCGAAGGCGTTCAACGTGCCTCCCGACCAGGCGAAGATCCGGTTCGCCGGCTACGAGCCCGACTACCTGGTCGCGCTCATGGCGGGCTCGGTGGGCGGCATGGGCGGCCTGCCCGATCAGCTCAAGAAGGAGTGGGGCGAGAACACGATCGCCTGGGGACTCTTCACGCTCGCCGCGTCCGAGCTCTCCTTCTTCCGCACGTCGATGCTCATCTCCAAGTGGTACTCGCTCGGCGTGCAGAACGATCCGATCACGGGACGCCCGACGTCGGTGCAGCACGAGAAGGCGTTCTTCAACATGCTGACGTTCGCCGAGGTGCGCGCCCGCGAGAACGCGCGCGCCGCGCTGGTGGCGACCGGCGAGATCCCGGTGCAGGCGCGCCTGCGTTACCAGCAGGCCAAGGTGCTACGCGAGGGCGACCTCACCGACAAGCTCGCCGCGCTCGAGGGCTACTGGGCGGCGTCGGTGTACGCGCAGACCGCGGTGATGCTCGCGCGCAACCCCAAGTAGCTCACGGCGCGGTCGGCGCGGGCGTCGTCAGTGGCACGAAGACCTCGCGAACGTCGGACCGGCCCACCTCCGGCACGACCCGCCCCCCGAGCGGTGTCGTGACCGCCAGTCGCGGTACGAGCGAAAAGCGACGTAGTGACCGTCGCTTGGAGGTCAGGAACCTGTCCCCCCGTCAGTCCCGGTCAGTCGCGGCGGCCCTGGAGGCGCAACAGCTCGGCCATGTCCTTCTGGCCAAAGGGGTTGTCGATGAGCAGGACGGCGCCCTCGCCCTCGTCGGTCTCGTCGAGCACGATCTCGAGCGCGCGGCGCGCGCCGATGAGGCCGGTGGCGCGACCGGGGGCCTCGAGCGCGAAGCTGGTCGCGCCGGCCCTGGTCGCGACGTCCTTCATCCAGCGCACGTCGCGGCGCAGCTCGGCGTCGCCGTAACCGGTCGACGGGCCGAGGCCGAAGAGGAAGACGCGCTGGAACGAGAGCCGGCGGCCGGGCGGCATCATGACGGTCTCACCCCGCTCGCCCCGCAGCCTGTCCTTCTTGATCAGCCGCGTGAGGCGGCCCGAGAGGCGCCAGTCGGCGAGGCCGGCGGCGCCCCGCAGCGGCCGCTCGTCCGCGAACACCGGCAGGAGCAACGCGTCGTGGGTCCCCTCGTCCCACTTCGCCAGATCGAGCGGAAGCAGGGACAGCTTCATGGCTCGGGATCGCGGCGGCCGAGCCCGTGCGCGACGCGATCGAGCACGCCGTTCACGAAGGCCGGCGACTCGGCGGTCCCGAAGCGCTTGGCCAGCTCGACCGCCTCGTTGATGACGACCTTCACCGGCGTGTCGTGCACGTGCTGCAGCTCGCCGACGGCCAGGCGCAGGATGTTGCGATCGACCCGGGCCATGCGCTCGAGGCGCCAGTTGCGGGACGCCGCCGTGATCGCCGCGTCGACCGCGGCCGGGTCGACCGACGCGGCGCGCACGAGCACCTGCGCGAACTCGCGCGCCTCGGGATCGACGTCGAGCTCGAAGCGGTCGCCGTACGTCGCCACCGCGTGATCGAGCTTGTCGCCGCCCTCGCCGGCTACCGGAGCCAGGTCCTGCGCGTACAGGACCTGCAGCGCCAGCGCCCTCGCCTTGCGTCGCGACCCGAGGCTCATGATCCCGTCCTCACGCTCCGGCCCGCAGCGCCGCCCGCAGGCGCGCCATCTCGATGGCCGACATCGCCGCGTCGAAGCCCTTGTTGCCAGCCTTGGTGCCCGCGCGCTCGAACGCCTGCTCGATCGTGTCGGTCGTCAGCACGCCGAAGACGACCGGGGTGTCGCTCGAGGCCGCGGCGCCGGCGATGCCCTTGGCCGCCTCGCCCGCGACGTAGTCGAAGTGCGGCGTCGAGCCGCGGATCACCGCGCCCAGCGCGATCACGGCGTCGGTGCCGCCGCGGGCGAGCACCCAGCGCACCACCTGCGGCAGCTCCCAGGCGCCCGGGCAACGCACCACCGTGACGTCGTCGGCGCTGCCGCCGGTGCGGACGATCGCGTCGATCGCGCCGGCGACGAGGGGCTCCACCACCAGCGCGTTGAAGCGGCTGGCGACGATCGTGAAGCGGAGACCCGCGGCGGACAGCTGACCTTCGAGCATCGTGGGCATCGGCGGAAAATTATCCCACGTCCGCGGCCGGCGCGCGCCGCCCGCCACGTGCCGGGATGGGGACGCGCTCGACCACGCGGATGCCGAACCCCTCGATGCCGACGATGCGGCGCTCGTTGTTCGACATGAGGCGGATCTGCGACAGCCCCAGGTCGGCGAGCACCTGCGCGCCCAGCCCGAAGTCGCGGAGCGCCTCGCTGGACTGCTCCGGCCGGGCCACGCCGCCGCCCGAGCGACCGGCGACCAGCTTCTCGAAGCTGCGGGTCAAGCTCGAGCGGCCGCGCGCGTGGACGTACAGGAAGACGCCGCAGCCGGCCTCGTCGATCGCGCGCACCGCCGACTCGACGTCGGGGCGCGCGGCGAACGGATCGACCACCGGGTCGTGCGCCGCGACGCGCACCAGCACGGGGGCGGTGGCCTTGTCGGGCTCGCCGCGCACGAGCGCGAGGTACTCGGTGTCCTCGACCTCGGTGTCGTAGAGGTAGGCGCGGAACGGGTCGCCCGGGCCGAGCCAGCCCGGGCGCAGGCCGCCCTCGCTCTTGCGCCGCACGATGTGCTCGCGCTCGAGGCGGTAGGCGATGAGGTCGGCGACCGAGCAGATGACGAGGCCGTGCTCCGCCGCGACCTTCTCCAGCTCCGGCATGCGCGCCATCTCGCCGTCGTCGCGCATGATCTCGCAGATGACGCCGGCGGGCTTGAAGCCGGCGAGGCGCGCCAGATCGACCGAGCCTTCGGTCTGGCCGGTGCGCACCAGCACGCCGCCCTTGCGCGCGCGCAGCGGGAAGACGTGGCCCGGCGACACCAGGTCCTGCGGGCGCGCCTCGTCGGCGATGGCGGCGAGGATCGTCGTGTAGCGGTCCTTGGCGGAGATGCCGGTCGAGACGCCGTGGCGCGCCTCGATCGAGACGGTGAAGGCGGTGCCGAGCGACGCCTGGTTCTCGCGCACCATCATCGGCAGCTCCAGCCGGTCGATGAGGGAGCCATCCATGGCGAGGCAGATGAGGCCGCGGCCGTGCTTGGCCATGAAGTTGATCGCCTCGGGCGTCACCTTCTCCGCGGCGAGCACGAAGTCCCCCTCGTTCTCGCGGTCCTCGTCGTCGACCATGATGACCATCTGGCCGGCGCGGATGGCGTCGAGCGCGGCGGTGACGCGGGCGGTGGGGGTAGCGAGCTGCTGCGACATGTTCACACGTCCTTCGGGCGTGGCGCGTAGCCGCCCAGGAGCTTCTCGACGTACTTGCCGATCACGTCGACCTCGAGGTTGACGGGATCGCCGGGGCGGCGGGCGCCGAGCGTGGTGTGCGCGGCGGTGTGCGGGATGATCGCGACGTCGAAGCCGGTCTCGTCGACCCGGTTGACGGTCAGGCTCACGCCGTCGACGGCGATCGAGCCCTTCTCGACGACGTAGCGGAGGAGCGCGGGCGCGCAGCGGAACGTGAGCACGAGGTTGGCGCCCCGATCGACCCGGGCCGCGAGCGCCGCGGTGCCGTCGACGTGGCCGGCGACGAGGTGGCCGCCGAGGCGGGCGCCGGCGGCGAGCGCGCGCTCGAGGTTGAGGCGCGTCCCGGCGCGGACCCGGCCCAGCGTCGTGCGGGCCAGGGTCTCGGCCCCGGCGAGCACCGTGTAGGTCCCCCCGCCCGCCTCGGTCACCGTCAGGCAGACCCCGTCGTGGCAGATCGACTCGCCGAGCTCGAGCGATCCGACGTCCATGGCGGCCGGCCGCACGACCAGGACCAGCGCGTCGCTGCGCCGGTCGGCGCGGGCGACGGTGCCGATGTCCTCGACGAGGCCGGTGAACACGAGGTTCGTGTACCACTTGCGCGGCCCGCCGTCATCGGACATGGTGCCCGCCGGGGGAACGCGCCGTATGGCCAAGTTGAACCAGATTCTCGCGATCGAGAAGGGCATCAAGACCCGCGTCTACGCGGAGTTCACGGAGCTACACCAGGCGACGCAGAAGCCGGCGCTCATGAACGGCTTCCACAAGTCGTACCAGGCGCGTGACGAGGACGGGGAGACGTACCCGTCCGAGAGCCAGAAGGTGCAGCACAACGCCGGCGAGGTGCTCGACCGCGTCGCACGCTCGCTCACCGAGCTGTTCGACATCACCGCGACCAAGGACTGGGCGAACTGCACGGCCAAGGCCGACGTCGTGATCGACGGGCGGACCCTGGCCGAGGCCGTCCCCGCCACCTACCTGCTCTTCCTCGAGAAGCAGCTGAACGATCTGTCGACCTTCGTGGCGAAGATGACCGAGCTCGATCCGGGCAGCGACTGGAACATCGATCCGGGCACCGGCCTGTTCAAGACCGAGCCGACGGCCACCCAGCGCACCAAGAAGGTGCAGCGCCCGATCGTGCTCTACGATGCGACCGAGCACCACCCGGCGCAGACCCAGCTCATCACCGAGGACGTCATCGCCGGCCAGTGGACGACGATCAAGTACTCGGGCGCCATCCCGGCGCCGCGCAAGAAGCAGCTGCTCGCCCGCATCGAGCGCCTGTCCAACGCCGTCAAGTTCGCCCGCGAGCAGGCCAACGCCGCCGAGGCGCCCGACAAGAAGCTCGCCAAGGAGGTCTTCGACTACCTGTTCGCGCCGTGACCGCACCGCGCGACGGAGTCGCACCGATTCCCGCATGGGAGACAAGCTGAGACTCAAGCTCAAGCTCACCGGAGCAGCCAGTCACGACGTGGAGGTTCGAGTCCTCCCGGGACCACCCTATGGCCCCGTGGCGAAATTGGTAGACGCGGGCCCCTCGCGGGGTCGGTCGAGACGGTTGATTCAAGCTGAGGCTATCTCCCAGGCTCAAACCGCCGAGCGCACCATCTCTTCCGTGGTCGCATGGCCCGAGATGCCGGTTCGATTCCGGTAGCGAGCTCCACTCCTGTCTGCCTTGGGCTCGCTTTGACTAAGGGCAAGTCGCGGGCACGAAGATCTCGAGCGATCACACCTGCCGTTGGCGCGCGAAACCGGCACCTGTGCGGGGAACCGCACAGTCCGAGCCCCGGGACCGGGTACAGTCCCGGGGTTCACTTTTTCGGCGCGGGCGAGGGGCGTCCGGGCGACAATCGATGGTCGATGCGGACGCAGGTCATCGTGATGCTAGCCCTCGCGGCCGGCGGCTGCGGGTTCCACCCCGCAGGCGGCGCGTCCGGGGACGACGACGGGGCCGACGACGCCACCGTCGCCGACGACGCCGCGGAGGGCACGCCCGACGGCGCCACCGGGCCCGACGCGGCTGACCCGGACGCCGCGCCCGGCATCGACGCCGCCGCCCCCGACGCCGCGACCATCGACGCCGCCGCCCCCGACGCGGGGGTGCTCATCTGCCCCCTCGGCTACGCCCCGATCAACGGATCGGCGACGCAGTACCGCGTCGTCGAGGTGAACGTCACGTGGGCGATCGCCGCCGCCGACTGCAACGACGACGACGACCTGAGCGGCGCCGCCAACGGCCGCACCCACCTCGTCGTCGTCGGGGACAACGCCGAGAAGATCGCGCTCACCAACCAGTTCAGCGGCAACACGTGGGTGGGGCTCACCGACATCGCCGTCGAGGGCACCTTCCAGTGGGTCACCGACGAGCCGACCAACGGCTTCCCCGTCGTCGGTCAGCGACCGCCGTGGGACGCCGGCGACCCGGACGGCGGCACGAGCGAGAACTGCGTGCGGTTCAAGAACTCGTTCGACTTCGAGGACAAGCCCTGCACCGACACGGATAGCTACGTGTGCGAGTGCGATCGCTACGCGCCGCGCTGACGGCGACGCGTCCGCTGGCGTGGCTCAGCGCGGCACGAGCCCGTCGGACTCGGGCACCGGCTTGCAGCGCGGATCGTCGGGCCCGGTGATCGCATCGGACGTGGTGCTCCTCTTCATCGCGACGGCGGTGCCGAGCGCGGTCACGACCGAGAGCAGGATCGCGGCGAGCACCCACGCGCCGCGCCGCTTGCGGAGGTCCGGGACCTCCTCGTCGGGCGGCGCCTGGGTGGCCTGGGTCTCGTCGTCGTCGCCCGCCTCCTCGTCCTCCGCCGCCTCCGGCTCGGGCTCGGGCGTCGAGGTGAAGACGTGCAGCGAGCGCGCGCCGATCTGGCCCTTGGCGAAGAGCTCGATGTCGAACAGCCCGATGACCTCCGTCGAGGTCCCCGGCTCGAGGTTGAAGATCAGCTTCGACACCGAGCGCAGCACGCTGACCAGGCCGAGGCCGGCGCCGCCGATCTTCTGCTCCATCTCGGGGGTGGACGAGCGCGCCTTGAGCAGGTACTGCATCGCGCGCTCGCGCGAGAGCGAGCCGCCGCCGTCGCGCACCGAGAGCCCGAAGTAGCGCCCCGTCGAGCCGTACTGCACCTCGATCGCCGGGACCTCGGGCAGCTGGACCAGGTCCTTGAGCGTCTTCTCGCGGAAGAGCTCCTTGCCGTCCTTGTCGACGGGGGCGTGGTAGAGCGCGTTCATCATCAGCTCGTCGGCGACGGTCTGGATGCGCTCGCGCACGGGCCCGCGCACGCCGGCGAGATTGGCGTACTGCATGAGCGCGTCGATCGCCTTGTTCTTCTCGGCGTAGCTCTTCACCACCATCGAGAAGGTGGTGACGCCCCACGGGAAGTACTTGTTGAGGCCGAAGATGTTGCCGCGCAGCGCCTTGGTGGCGCTCGCGATGAACTCGTCGGCGTCGAAGCGGTCGCCGTGGCTCATCACGCTCACGACGTGGCCGTCGCTGAACACGGGCAGGTCGTCGGTGATCTTGTGGTCGTCACCGACGACGAAGATGATCTTCGCGCCCTCGGGGACCTTCTTGTGCAGGCCGACAGGCGCACGCTCGGTGCGCGCGTCGACGATGACGAGGTCGGGCTTGCGCTCGCCCTCGAGCACGGTGAGGTCCTTGCCGAAGGCAGCGGTCGAGGCGGTCGAGGCGGTCACGCGCTGGACTTCCCGCTTGAGGCGGTTGTCAGCCGTGATCACGGACATGTGGTGGCGGAGCATCGGACTGGTCGGACTGGATGGAGCGGCGTGCGGGGGGCGGGCCTAGATGGCGCTCACTTCTTGGGCGGGATGACGGCGGTCTGGCCGGTCGCGGGGTGGCTGCGGTGCGGCGTGCCACCCAGGCTCGGCAGCGAGCCCGACGCGGACCCCGACGACGACGACGCGTCGCTGCTCGACGACGACGCGGCCGACGACGCGGCCGACGACGCGGCCGGCGCCTTGCCGCCCTTGCCGAGCTTCTCGGCGAGCTCGAGGCGATCGCGCACCGTCGAGGTCTCCTTGTGATCGGCCTCGTGCTTGGTGATCTCGTCGCGGCGCTGCTTGATCTCGGCCTCGAGCTCGGCGATCTCGGCCTTGAGCGACGCGATGCGCCCCTGCAGATCGTTCTGCCGACGGACGGCGTCCTGGATGATCGTCGGCAGGTGGATGCCGACGGACTCGAGCGAGAACTTCACGACCTGGACGACCAGCTCGATGTTCTCCTGCGGCAGGGTCCGCATGAGCTCGATCGCCTTGTCGATGCCGTAGTCGTCGGACTCGGGCGCCGATGCGCGGGCCGGCGCGGACGGCGCTGGCGCGGGCGCGGGCGCGGGCCTCGCCGGCTCCGGCACGGGCGTGCTCGCCGCGGGCGCGGACGACGGCGCCGGCTTCGCTGGCTCCGGGGCTGCGGCCGCCGCCGGTTTCGCCACCGGCGCGGACGGTTCCGGGGTCGTTGCCCGCGGGGACGCCCCCAGGTCGACCTGGTCGACCGGAGAATCGAAGTCGTCCCTGCGCTTCTTGTCCTTCTTGTCGAAAAGCCCCATCGGATAGCTCCCCTTCCCGGATATGTTATCCGACCGGCGCGATCGGTGTCACACGGGTGAGCCGCCGATCAGCTGTGCGTCTTTGTCGGACGCAGCGTGAGGAGGAGGTCGTCGGCCGCAAACCGTGCGGCGCGGATGGTGAAGCGCTGAGCCTGATCCAGCCCTGCGACCTCCTCCCCGCCCACCCACGCTGGGCCGCCGCTGCGTCCGCCCAGGACCTTGGGCGCGACGTGGAGCTCGATCTCGTCCGCCAGGCCGGCCGCCAGGAACGACGCGTGGACCTCGCCCCCGCCCTCGACCAGGACCGAGGTGATCCCCTTTCCGGCGAGCGCCACGCCCAGCGCGGCCAGGTCGACGCCACCGTGGGGCGCGGTCGGGAACACGAGCACGCGCGCGCCCGCCTTCTCCAGGCGCCGCCGCCGGATCGCCGGGACCCCTTCGGCGCAGGCGATGATGACCTCCGCCGTGCCGCCGGTCAGGAGCGCCGCGTCCGGCGGGGTCCGCAGGCGGCTATCGAGGACGATGCGCGCCGGATCGGCCCCGTCCGCGTCCCGGACGGTGAGCTTCGGATCGTCGGCGAGCACGGTCCCCACGCCCACCAGCACCGCGTCGTGGCTCGCCCGCAGCGCGTGGCCGGCGGCGCGCGCCGCCTCCCCGGTGATCCAGCGCGATTCGCCCGACGAGGTCGCGATGCGCCCGTCGAGCGTCATCGCCGCCTTGAGCGTGAACCAGGGCCGGCCGCGCCGCGCCCACGTGAAGAAGCCGCGGTTCGCTTCCTCGCAGCTCGGCGCCAGCACGCCGCGGGTCACCGCGATGCCGGCCTTCGCGATGCGGGCCGCGCCGCCGCCGTGCCCCGGCACCGGATCCATCGCGCCGATGACCACGCGCGCGACCCCGCTCGCGATCACGGCCGGCGCGCACGGCGGGGTCCGCCCGTGGTGGTTGCACGGCTCGAGGTTGACGTAGAGGGTCGCCCCCTTCGCCGTGCGACGCGCCTTGCCGAGGCGGGTCAGCGCGTCGACCTCGGCGTGGGCGGTGCCCGGACCGCGGTGCCAGCCCTCGGCGAGCACCTTGCCGCCCTTGCCGACGACGACGCACCCGACCCGGGGGTTGGGTGACGTGCGCCCGCCGCGGGCGGCGAGCTCGAGGCAGCGCTCCATCCAGCGCGCGTCCGCGGGGTCCGCGGCGTCCTTACGAGCTCTCGCCACCGGCCTTCTTGAGCGCGCGCAGCTCGCGCGCGAACTCCTCGAGGTTCTCGAAGTCGCGGTAGATCGACGCGAAGCGCACGTACGCGACCGAGTCGAGCGCGCGCAGCCGCGGCAGGATCCGCTCGCCGACGTCACGCGACGGGATCTCGTCGACCCCGAGCTCGCTGATCTCGCGCTCGACCGCCTCGGCGATCTGGCGCACCTGCTCGGGCGAGACCGGTCGCTTGATCACGGCGAAGGAGATGCCGCGCTCGATCTTGTGGACGTCGAAGGGCTCGCGCCGCCCGTCGTTCTTGACCACGACCGGCATGGCCTCGTCGACGCGCTCGTACGTGGTGAAGCGGCGCTCGCAGCGCAGGCACTCGCGCCGACGCCGGATCTCGCGGCCGTCCTTCGACGTGCGCGAGTCGTTGACCTTGTCCTCGTCCTCACCACAGAAGGGGCAGCGCATCGTCGACCTCTCGCCCTCTCCTGGCCTTCCGCCGCTAGCTGCCCCGGGCAGCGTCGTCGAGCGTGTTGAGCTTGCCGACCCGCCGGGCGTGGCGGCCTCCCTCGAACGCGGTGTCGCGGAAGGCCCGCACGCACGCCTCGGCCACGCCGGCGCCGATGACGCGGGCGCCGAGCGCGATCACGTTGGCGTCGTTGTGGGCGCGCGCCGCCGTCGCGGTGAAGGCCTCCGTGCAGAGCGCGCAGCGCACGCCGGGGACCTTGTTGGCCGCGATGCCGATGCCCACGCCGGTGCCGCAGATGACGAGGCCGAGGGCCTGGCTGCGCGCCGAGGCGACGGCGCGGCCGACGGCGGCGCCGAAGTCGGGGTAGTCGACCGCCTGCTCGCTCTCGGTGCCGAGGTCGTTGACCTCGTCGCCGAGCGAACGGAGCACGTCGCACAGGTGACGCTTGAGCGCGAACCCGGCGTGATCGCTGCCGACGTACCAGCGCATGGCGGCCATCATCTCACCGTCAGGCCCACCATCAGGCCTTCGATCCCTCGGTCGCGAGATCGCGCGTGAGGACCAGGGCCGCGTTGGTGCCGCCGAAGCCGAACGAGTTCGACAGAGCCGCGTGGACCCGCTGCTCCCGCGCCCGGTTGGGCACGTAGTCGAGGTCGCACTCGGGATCCGGCGTGTCGTAGTTGATCGTCGGCGGCAGGACGCCGCGCGCGAGCGCGAGCATCGTGATCCCCGCCTCGATCGCGCCGGCGGCGCCGAGCGTGTGTCCGGTCATCGACTTGGTCGACGACACCGCCAGCTTCCTCGCGTGGTCGCCGAAGACCGCCTTGATGGCGGCGGTCTCGTTCTTGTCGTTGAACTCGGTCGACGTCCCGTGGGCGTTGATGTACCCGATCGCCTCGGGGGCGAGCCCCGCGTCGGCGAGCGCCTGCTTCATGCAGCGCTGGGCGCCGATGCCCTCGGGGGCGGGTGCCGTGATGTGATGGGCGTCGCTGTTGGCGGCGTAGCCCTTCACCTCGCCGTAGATGCGCGCGCCGCGCGCCCGGGCGTGCTCGTACTCCTCGAGCACGAGCCCGCCGGCGCCCTCGCCGATCACGAAGCCGTCGCGGTCCTTCTCGAACGGCCGCGACGCCTTCTCGGGCGCGTCGTTGCGCGTCGACATGGCGCGCATGGCGTTGAAGCCGCCGACCCCGAGCATGGTGATCGTGGCCTCGGCGCCGCCCGCGAGCATCACGTCGGCGTAGCCGTGGCGGATGTTGCGCATCGCCTCGCCGATCGAGTGCGCGCCGGTCGAGCACGCCGAGACGTGCGAGAAGTTGGCGCCCCGCGCCCCGGTGCGGATCGAGAGCACGCCGGGGATCATGTTGATGATGATGTCGGTGACGAAGTACGGGTTGAACCCGTACCGCGGACCCTTGGCGCGGCCGCTGTCGTGCGTCGCCTCGATCGTGGAGACGCCGCCGAGGCCGGCGCCGAAGTACACCCCCCAGCGATCTTCCTCGCCGGCCGGGACCTTGTTCCCCGGATAGCCCGCGTCCTCCATCGCCATCATGCCGGCGGCGATACCGAACTGGAGGAAGCGGTCCATGTGCTTCACTTCGCGCTTGTCGAGCCAGCGCGTCGCGTTCTCGGCCCAGTTCTTCACCTCGCAAGAGAACTTGGAGGCGTAGTCCTTGGCGTCGAACAGCGTGGTCGGCCCGGCCCCGCTCTTGCCCGCGAGCAAGGCCTGCCACGTCTCCTCACGGCCGATGCCGATCGGCGTGATGAGACCGATTCCGGTGATGACGACGCGGCGCATACCTTCCTCTTCTATCGTTCATCCTGAGCGAGGGCGAGCGTCAGCGCGCCCGAGTCGAAGGATCAGGACGCGTGCGACTTGATGTAGTCGAGCGCGTCCTTGACCGTCTTGATGCGCTCGGTGTCCTCCTCGGGGATCTCGAGCTTGAACTCCTGCTCGAGGGCGAGGACGAGCTCGACCACGGCGAGCGAGTCGGCCTTGAGATCGTCGACGAAGGACGCCTCGGGACGGAGCTGCTCGGGCGAGACCTCGAGCTGCTGGCAGATGATCTCCTTGACCTTCGCTTCGATCGTGTCGGACATGGGCGTTTCCCTTTCTTGATGCGGTCTTTAGTACGAAAGGCCGCTCTACATCAACGCAAACGCTCTACATCAACAGGCCGCCGTTGACCCGGAGAACCTGGCCCGTGATGTAGGCGGCTTCCGGTCCGGCCAAAAAGGCGACCGCGTGGGCGACATCGTCGGCGAGGCCGATGCGGGCCAGCGGGATCTGCTCCAGGAGCTTGGCGCGCGCCGCCTCGGGGAGGTGCTCGGCCGTCATGTCGGTGTCGATGAAGCCGGGCGAGACCGCATTGGCGGTGACGCCGCGCGACGCCAGCTCCTTGGCCAGCGACTGCGTGAGACCGATGAGGCCGGCCTTGGACGCCGCGTACGCGACCTGGCCGCCGTTGCCGCTCTCGCCCACCACCGACGTGATGTTGATGATGCGGCCGTGCTCCTTGGCGCGGAGCAGGAGCGACGCCGCGGCGCGCGCGCAGTGGAAGGCGCCCGCCAGGTTCACCTGCAGCGTGCGGGCCCACTGGTCGTCCTTGTAGCGGAGCAGGAGGCCGTTGATGGCCACGCCCGCGTTGTTGACCAGGATGTCGAGGCCGCCGTGATCCTTGCCGATCGCCTTCACCGCCTCGGTGACCGCGTCGCCGCTGGCGACGTCGAACGCCGAGAGCGCGGCGGTGCCGCCGGCGGCGGTGACCAGCTCGGCGGTCTCGCGGGCCGCGTCTTCGCGGGCGGCGTAGTTGATGACGACCTTGGCGCCGCGCCGCGCGAGCGCCACGCAGATGGCGCGACCGATGCCGCGCGAGCCGCCGGTGACGAGCGCGACGCGTCCGTCGAGTGCCTTGTCGGTGATCGTCATGCTCGCTCCTTCCTCTGGCTCTGGCTCTGGCTCGGGCTCGGGCTCACGCGGCCTGGAATGCGTCCACTTCGTGGGGCTCGCCGATCGTGTCGATCGTGATGGTCTCGGCGATGCGCTTGACCAGCCCGCGCAGCACCGAGCCGGCGCCGAGCTCGTGGGCGCGGGTCACGCCGGCGGCGGCGAGCGCCTTCACCGACTCCTCCCAGCGCACCGGCGCGGTGACCTGCTCGACGAGCAGCGCGCGGATGCGGGCCGGGTCCGTCGTCGGCTCGGCGGTGACGTTGGCGACGACCGGCACGCGCGGCGTCGCGATCGCGACGCCGGCCAGCGCCGCGGCGACGCGGTCGGCGGCCGGCTGCATCATCGAGCAGTGGAAGGGCGCGCTCACCTGGAGCTTCACCGCGCGCTTGGCGCCCTTGCCCTTGGCGAGCGCGATCGCGCGATCGATCGCGGCCACGTGACCCGAGATCACGATCTGACCGCCGCCGTTGAGGTTGGCGGGCTCGCACGGCTCGCCGTCGGCGCGCGCGGCGACGCAGAGCTCGATCGCCGCCGACAGCTCGAGGCCCATGAGCGCGGCCATCGCGCCGATCCCGACGGGCGCGGCCTCCTGCATGTAGAGGCCGCGCTGGTGGGTGAGGCGCACGGCGTCGGGGAACGCGAGCGCGCCGGCGGCCGCGAGCGCGCTCCACTCGCCGAGCGAGTGCCCGGCGCAGACGTCGAAGGTCAACCCCTTCTCCGCCACGAGCACGCGGAAGACCGCCATCGACGTGGTGAGGATCGCCGGCTGACCGTACTGCGTGAGCGTGAGCTCGTCCTCGGGGCCGTCGAAGCAGAGCGCGCTGATCTTGAAGCCCAGCGCCTCGTCCGCCTCCTCGTAGGTGCGGCGCGCGACGTCGAAGCGGTGCGCGAGGTCGCGGCCCATGCCCACACGCTGCGAGCCCTGGCCCGGGAAGAGGAGCGCGGTCTTCACGCCCGCTGTTTGGCACAGAGCCGTCCGCGAGGAAAGCGGCTACCCCCGCGAAAGTGTTTACGCGGGAGCGGCGATCGCGTCGCGCATGCGCGCGGGCAGCTCGGCGCGCGCGAAGCGATCCGCGAGCTTGACCGCGTTCTTCACCGCCGTGGTGTCACTGCGCCCGTGCGCGATGATCACCACGCCGTCGACGCCGGCGAGGACCGCGCCGCCGGTCTCGGTGAAGTCGATCCGCTTCTTGAGCGAGCGCAACGCGGGTGCGGCGAGGAATCCACCGAGCTGGGCGCGCGGCGTCTCGCGCAGCTCCGCGCGCACGAGCCCGAAGAGCGCGTCTGCGACACCTTCGCAGACCTTGAGCACCACGTTGCCGGTGAAGCCGTCGGTGGCGACCACGTCGACGGTGCCACGCCAGAGATCGCTGCCCTCGACGTAGCCGACGAAGCGGAAGGGCGCGTCGGGGCGCGCGGCCGCGGCCTCGACGAGCGCGTGCGCGGCGCGCGTGAGCTCCGTGCCCTTGCCCGGCTCGCCGCCGTTGGACAGGAGCCCGACGCGCGGACGCGGTCGCCCGTGCACGACGCGGTCGTAGGCGGCGCCCAGCGCCGCGAACTGCGCGAGCATCGACGGCCTCACGTCGACGTTGGCGCCCACGTCGCAGAGCGTGAACGGGCCGTGCGGCGTCGGGAACGACGTCGCGATCGCGGGTCGCTCGACGCCCGCGCTGCGGCCGAGGACGAAGAGCGCGTGCGAGAGGACCGCACCGGAGTTGCCGGCGGAGACCAGCGCGTGGGCGCGCCCGGCCTTCACCAGCTCCGTCGCCAGCCGCAGCGAGCTCTGCCGCTTCTTGCGGAAGACCTCGCCGGGATGATCGTCCATCGTGACGATCTCGGCGGCGTGCTCGATCGTGATGCCACGCTCACCCCGCGCCCCGACCCGCTCGAGCTCGGCCTCGAGGCGCGCCCGATCACCGACGAGGGTGACCTCGAGCTGCGCCTCGCGCACGGCCGCGACCGCCCCGGCCACCTCGGACCGGGGGGCGAGATCGCCGCCCATCGCATCGAGCGCGATGATCACGCGCGAGTTATCTCACGCGTGGCGAGAAATCACTCGCCGGCGTCGGCGGACTTGGCCTTCATCACCTGCTGGCCGTCGTAGAAGCCGCAGGCCATGCAGACGCGGTGCGGGATGCGCGGCGCCTCGCAGTTGGGGCACGCCTGGACGAGCGGGCGGTTCTCACCCGACTTCTTCATCCAGGCCGAACGCTGATGACCGGTGCGGGCAGGCCCGCGACGACGCTTCTGGAGTGCCATGGCTTCCTCTTCTTCTGCTGCTGCTGCTCGGCTGCTACTTCTACGATGGGAGCTTGAGCCCTTGAAGGGCTTCGAACCGGGGATCGACGGGCTTCTCGCACGCGCAGGGCGCGTGGTTGCGGTCGGCGCCGCACTGCGGGCAGAGCCCCAGGCAGTCCTCGCGACAGAGCGGCGCGAACGGGACCGCGAGGACGTATTGCTCGCGCACCAGCGGCTCGAGATCGACGGCCTCGCCGTCGTACGGGTACACGTCGAGGTCGTTCTCGGCGAGCTCGACCCCCTCGCCCGCCGAGTCCTCGTCGAGCTCGGCCGGCATCGCGTGCACCGGCAGGTAGGTCACGTGGATCGGCTCGTCGAGCTCGATGGCCACGGGGCCGACGCAGCGGCTGCACGCGACCGTCACCTTGCCGGTGACCTTGCCGTTCACGTGCACGTTCTCGCCGTCGCCGTAGAGCTCGACCTGGGCGGCGCCGCCGTCGTCGAGCGTCGAGGCCTCGCCGTCGAGCGCGTCGCGCAGCGGAAGCCCCTTCACGGCCTCGGCGACGAACGCCGGCGTCACCGCGACGCGCCGGGAGGCCGGCAGGTCGCGGACGAGCACGCGAAACGGGTTGACTGGCTTGGCTTCGATCGACACGGGCGTACCTGTGGAAGCGGCGCAGTATATGGACGCGCACCTCGCTGTCAAGGCTGTTCCCGCCAGGGAAACCGCGTGGTTAGATGCGCCCCATGCGGCTTCGACTCGCGCTTTTCCTGACCCTCTCGGCGGCATGTGGCGGCGACGATCCGCCGCCCACGATCGACTACGCCGAGATGGGCCCCCTCGTCGGCGAGGCCGGCGCGACCGGCTGGCGCTTCGGCGCGGCCTCGGCCGCCACCCAGATCGAGGAGGCGACGCCCCAGAGCGACTGGTACGTCTGGTCGCAGCGGACCGCGGACGGCGGCCTCGGCAAGGGCAAGGCCTTCGTCGGCGAGGCCTCGCGCGGGTTCTCGAAGGCGATCGAGGACGTCCAGCTCCTCGTCGACACCAACCTCGACAGCTACCGGTTCAGCGTCGAGTGGGCGCGCCTCGAGCCGCAGCGGGACGTCTGGGACGAGGCCGCGTTCGCGCACTACGGGCAGCTCATCGACGCGCTGCGGGCGCGCGGCATCCGGCCGATGATCACCGTGCACCACTTCTCCAACCCGGTGTGGATCGCCGATCCCCGCGACGCCGGGTGCGGACGCAACCCGTCGCCGGGGGAGCCGGAGGACACCAACCTGTGCGGCCTCGGCTCGCTCGGCGGACCGCAGGTCGTCGAGGAGATGGCCGAGCTCGCCGGCGAGCTCGCCCGCCGCTACGGCGACCGCGTCGACGAGTGGGCGACGCTCAACGAGCCGGTCAACTACCTCATCGCGGCGTACGGCATCGGCAACTTCCCGCCCGGCCGCGTGCTCATCACGTCGCTCCTCACCGACCTGGTGCCGGTGATCCGCGACTACCTCGCGGCCCAGGCCGCCATGTACGACGCGATCAAGGCGGCCGACACCACCGACAGCGACGGCGACGGTGTGGCCGCGGCGGTCGGCTTCACGCTCTCGGTCGTCGACTGGCAGGCGGCGAGCAACAACCGTCTCTCGACCGATCCGGTCGACGTCACCGCGCGCGATCGCCTGATCTACGTCTATCACCACCTCGCGGTCGACGCGTTCGTGAACGGCACCTTCGACCCGCAGCTCGACGGCACCGGCGACGAGGCGCACCCGGAGTGGGCGGGCAAGGTCGACTGGCTCGGCATCCAGTACTACTTCCGCGCCGGGGTGACCGGCTCGGCGGCGGCGGTGCCGGTCCTGAACCTGACGCCGTGCTTCGGCGCCTTCGATCTCGGCTCGTGCTTGCCGGCGATCGATCCGACGACGTGCGTGCCGGAGATGGGCTACGAGTTCCACGCGCCCGGGCTCTACACGATCCTCAAGGACATGGGCGCGCGCTACCCCGCCCTGCCGCTGGTCATCACCGAGGCGGGGATCGCGACCGAGGACGGCAAGCGCCGCGCGGAGAACGTGGTGCGCGTGCTCGAGCAGGTCGACCGCGCGAAGCGCGAGGGCGTCGACGTGCGCGGCTACTACCACTGGAGCCTGTTCGACAACTTCGAGTGGCACGAAGGCTTCGGCCCCCGCTTCGGCCTCTTCCACGTCGACTACACGACGTACGCGCGCGCGGCGACCGAGGGCGCGACGGCGCTCGGCGAGATCGCGGGCGGCCGGGCGCTCACGACGGCGCTGCGCCAGGCCCACGGCGGCGACGGACCGATGACGCCGGAGCCGGGGCTACCGGCGGATGCGTCCATCTGCTCCCACCTGTATCCGGCTGACTGAGCGGCCGCGCCGATCTCGGGGAAACTCGGGGGTTGATCATCGAGGCGACTTCAACCTAGTTTGCCCGACATGTCGCATCGCCTACGCCTCTCCGCTCTCTGCCTCTCCACGTTCGCCATCGCCGCCGCTTGCGGCGGCGGTGATGACGACGGCGCCGTCGACGCGCGCGCGACCGACGCGCCGGAGACCGACGCGTCGACGATCGACGCACCCGAGGTCGACGCGTCGATGATCGACGCACCCGAGGTCGACGCCGGCGCCGACGCGGCGCAGATCGACGCGGCGCAGATCGACGCGGGGGCCGATGCCGGCGCCGACGCGATGACCGACGCCGGCGCCGACGCGATGACCGACGCCGGCGCCGACGCGATGACCGACGCCGGGACCGACGCCATGACGCCGCTCCCCGGGGACACGTGCCAGTCCGGCGAGACGGTCACGCTGGTGAACGGCGCGGCGACGGTGGTCGCGACCACGGTCGGCTACGCGAACAACTACAACTCGGGCGCGACCTGCACCCGATTCTCCGCCGCCGGCAGCGATCGCGTGCACGTGGTCACGGTGCCGGCGGGCCAGCGGCTCGCCGCCACCGCGACGCCCACGACCGGCACGTACGATCTCTCGCTCTACCTGGTGGCCACGCCGCCCGCGACGTGTGATTCGTCGCCGCTGACCTGCCTCGCGGGATCCGACGGGGCGCTCGGTGGCATGGCGGAGACGGCGGTGTTCCACAACAACACGAGCGGCGCGGTGGACGTCCAGATCATCGTCGATGGCTACAGCTCCGGCGGCGACGCGTACACGTTGCAGGTGAACGTCGGCGCGCCGCTCGAGGGCGAGAGCTGCCAGGTCGCGCCCGCGACCAGCCCGGGGACGGTGACCGGTACGATCGTCGGCTACTACAACAACTACAACCCGCCCCTCTCGTGCACGGGCGAGACCCAGAACGGCCGCGACCGCGCGTACCGCGTCAACGTGCCCGCCGGCCAGACCCTCACCGCCACCGTGACGCCCGACGCCGGGTTCGACCCCGCGATCTACCTCATCGGCGCGCCCGCCTCGATGTGCGACGCGAACCCCATCACCTGCCTCGACGGCGCGGACCTCGGGCTCGACGACGATCCCGAGACGGTGACGTTCACGAACTCGAGCGGGGCCGCCGTCGACGTCTACGTCGTGGTCGACACGTTCTACCGCTTCGACGACATGACCTACTCGCTCACCGTGCAGGTGCAGTGACCTCCAGCTGATACCATCGGCGGATGGAGAAGCCGCGCGAGGAGAGCCTCGGCCACTACGAGATGCTGTGGGACTGCTCCCACTGCGACACGAAGAAGCTGCTCGGGAAGACCCACCGCCACTGCCCCAACTGCGGCGCGCCGCAGGACGGGACCAAGCGGTACTTCCCGAGTGACGACGACAAGGTGAAGGTCGAGGACCACGTCTACACCGGCGGCGACAAGAAGTGCGCGTCGTGCGGGTCGGCGCAGTCGGCGAAGGCGAAGAACTGCGGCCAGTGCGGCGCGCCGCTCGGCGACGCCGGGGATGTGGGGCGGGTGACGGTGCCCAAGCCGGTGAAGAAGAAGTCCAACCTGCTCTGGTACATCCTCCTCGGCGTCGTCGTCTTCGGCGTCCTCATCTGGTTCATGTGCATCCGCAAGAAGGAGGTCGCGATGACCGTGACCGGCCATCGCTGGGCCGCGGTGCAGGAGATCGAGGAGTACCGGGAGGTCGGCGAGGAGGCGTGGAAGAACGAGGTGCCGACCGGCGCGCGCCAGATCTCGTGCACGCGCAAGCAGCGCTCGACCAAGCAGGTACAGGACGGCGAGGACTGCACCGTGGTGAAGCAGGACAAGGGCGACGGCACCTTCGAGGAGGTGAAGCAGTGCAAGCCGCGCATGAAGAGCGAGGGCATCGACGACGACTGGTGCAGCTTCCGCATCGACCGGTGGACCAAGGTCGAGGAGCTGAAGGCGGCCGGTCAGGGCCTCGAGGTGGCGTGGCCGGCGGTGCCGCCGTCGCCGGTGAAGGACGGCGTGGGCGCGCGACGCGCGGGCAAGAAGGAGGGCGTCTACACGATCGAGCTCAACGACGGGAAGAACAACCGCACGTGTGACGTGAGCGAGGGGACCTGGAAGAAGTACAAGGACGGGCAGCAGATCAAGGCGAAGGTGCGGGCCAGCAGCGGCTCGATCGTCTGCTCGGAGCTGTGATCGCCGCGCCGTCGCACGTGATCTTGGTCGTCGGCGACCACCGCCGGCGCCCGCGACCTGTCAGAGACAGAGGAGCGCGCAGGCGCCGCTCGGGCAGCACGACGAGAGGCCGCCGCAGCTCGGGCAGTCGTCGTCGCGGCAGTCGACCTTGCCGTCCTGATCGTCGTCCTGACCGTTGGTGCACGCCATCTCGACGAGCGGGCCGGCATCGGCGGGAGGCGCGGCGTCGGGTGGCGACGCGGCGTCGGGCAGCGGCAGGCTCGCGTCGGGCAGCGAGACGGCGGCGTCGGTGGTGGTCGACGGGGAGGCGTCGGGGTCCGCGGCGTCGGGGTCCGCGGCGTCGGGGTCGGCGGCGCTCGCGGCGTCGACGTCGGCCGCCGGCGGCGCATCGGTGTCGTCGACGGGCGTGACGCCGGGCCCCTGCGGGTCGAACGCGCAGCCCGCGAGGGCCAGGAGGATCGTCACGACGTGTCGCATGGGCGAGAGTGTCGTCAGATCGCCCCCGAGGTCGGAGAGCCCTCACGGCGACCTCACCGAGTGGTACACAGGGGAGCGTGTTGCCCCGCGGGATCTCGGTCGTCATCCCCTGCTATCGCAGCGAGGGATCGATCGGACCGCTCGTCGAGCGGCTATTGCCGGTGCTCGAGGCGCAGGCGCCGGGCGCGTGGGAGATCCTGCTCGTCGACGACGCGAGCCCGGACGGCACGGGCAAGGAGGTGGCGCGGCTGGCGCGGAGCCAGCCGGGGGTGAGCGCGATCGCGCTCATGCGCAACTACGGCCAGCACCCGGCGCTGCTCTGCGGCATCCGCGCCGCCCGCTTCGACACGATCGTCACGACGGACGACGACCTCCAGCACCCGCCCGAGGAGCTGCCCCGGCTGCTCGCCGCGCTCACCGACGACATCGACGTCGTCTACGGCGCCCCCGAGAAGCAGCCACACGGCCTCTTCCGCGGCCTCGCCTCGCGGATCACCAAGCGCGTCCTCGTGGGCTCGATGGGCGCGGAGACCGCGGCGCGCGCGAGCGCGTGGCGCGTGTTCCGCACCCACCTGCGCGACGCCTTCGAGAGCTTCCGCGGCTCGTTCGTGTCGATCGACGTGCTCCTCACCTGGGGCACCCAGCGCTTCACCCACGTGATCGTCCGGCACGACGCGCGCACGATCGGGCAGTCGAGCTACACGCTGCGCAAGCTCCTCACCCACGCCATCAACATGATGACCGGGTTCTCGACGCTCCCGCTCCAGCTCGCGAGCCTCATCGGCTTCCTGCTCACGGGCTTCGGCTTCCTGGTGCTCGCCTTCGTGCTCGTCCGCTACGCGATCGACGGCGGCAGCGCGCCCGGCTTCCCGTTCCTCGCGTGCATCGTGTCGATCTTCAGCGGTGCCCAGCTCCTGTGCCTGGGCATCATCGGCGAGTACCTGGGGCGCGCCCACTTCCGGCTC
The DNA here is from genome assembly GCA_002344285.1 of Myxococcales bacterium UBA2376. Taxonomy (GTDB): domain Bacteria; phylum Myxococcota_A; class Polyangia; order Haliangiales; family Haliangiaceae; genus UBA2376. Next base: position 13,777 of record DDTA01000242.1, on the reverse strand, counting down.
CTCGACCGACCACCCTACGTGGTGCGGGAGCGCGTCACCGAGGATCGCGGCCCATGACCCGGTACGCGATCCCGTTCACCCGCCCCCATCGCACGGGCCGTGAGGCGGCGCTCGTCGGCGACGCGCTCGGCGGCGATCACTGGCGCGGCGACGGGCCGTACACCACGCGCGCCGCCGCCATGCTCTCCCCGCTCGTCGGCGGCGGCAAGGTCCTGCTCACGACCTCGTGCACACACGCGCTCGAGCTGACCGCGATGCTGCTCGGCGTCGGGCCCGGCGACGAGGTCATCGTGCCGTCGTTCACGTTCGTCTCGACGGCGAGCGCGTACGCGCTGCGCGGCGCCTCGATCGTCTTCGCCGACGTCGACCCCCGCACGCTCTGCCTCGATCCCGCCGACGTGGCGCGCAAGGTGACGGCGCGCACCCGGGCGGTCGTCGCCGTGCACTACGCCGGCGTCGCCGCCGACCTCGACGGCCTCGCCGCGGCCGCCGGCGGCGCGGCGCTGGTCGAGGACAACGCCCACAGCCTGGGCGGCGCCTGGCGCGACCGCCCCCTCGGTGGCTTCGGCGTGATGGCGACGCAGAGCTTCCACGACACCAAGAACCTGTCGTGCGGCGAGGGCGGCGCGCTGGTCCTCAACGACCCCGCGCTCCACGAGCGCGCCGAGATCCTCCGCGAGAAGGGGACCAACCGCGCCCGCTTCTTCCGCGGCGAGATCGACAAGTACACCTGGGTCGACCTCGGCTCGAGCTACCTGCCGAGCGACATCCTCGCCGCGATCCTCGTCGCCCAGCTCGAGCAGGTGAAGGCGATCCAGGCGGCACGTCACCGCGCGTGGGCGCGGTACCACGCCGAGCTCGCCGGCTGGGCCGCGCGCCACGAGGTGCAGCAGCCGCACGTCCCGGTCGCCGCCGCCCACGCCGCGCACCTCTACTGGCTGCGGGTGCGGGACCTCGCGACCCGCCAGGCGCTCATCGCCCACGTCGCCGCGGCCGGGATCCAGGCCACGTTCCACTACCAGCCGCTGCACCTCTCCGAGGTCGGGGCGCGCGCGGGCGGTCGCCCCGGCGACTGTCCGGTGAGCGAGCTGGTCGCCGACACCCTCGTGCGCCTGCCGCTCTACGCCGACCTCGGGGACGCCGACCAGGACCGCGTGCTGGCCGCCGTGACCAGCTTCACGCCGTAGCGAGCGCGCGCACGTAGGCGCCGTACTCGTCGGGGAGCTCGGCGGCGAGCGCCGCGAGCTGCGCCTTGTCGATGAAGCCCATGCGCCACGCGATCTCCTCGGGGCACGCGATCATGAGGCCCGTGCGGCGCTGGATCGCGTGCACGAAGCTCGACGCGTCGAGCAGCGACTCGTGGGTGCCGGCGTCGAGCCAGGCCATGCCGCGGCTCATCACCTCGACCGCGAGCTGCCCGCGCTCGAGGTACAGGCGGTTGAGGTCGGTGATCTCGAGCTCGCCGCGCGCGCTCGGCCGCACCTGCCGCGCCAGCGCCGAGACCTGCTCGTCGTAGAAGTAGATGCCGGGCACGGCGAGGTTCGAGCGCGGCCGGGCCGGCTTCTCCTCGAGCGAGAGCACCTGGCGCTCGGGCCCGAGCTCGACGATGCCGTAGCGCTCGGGATCGCGCACCGGGTACGCGAACACGACCGCACCCCGCTCCATCGCGGCGGCGCGCTCGACGGTCTCCTGCAGCCCCGACCCGTAGAAGACGTTGTCGCCGAGGACGAGGGCGCAGCGATCACCGGCGACGAAGTCCTCGCCGATGAGGAACGCCTCGGCCAGGCCGCGCGGCGCCGCCTGCTCGGCGTAGGCGAAGGTGAGGCCCCACTGCGACCCGTCGCGCAGGAGCCGGCGGTACGCGGGCAGGTCCTCGGGCGTCGAGATGACCAGCACCTCGCGGATGCCGGCGAGCATGAGCACCGACAGCGGGTAGTAGATCATCGGCTTGTCGTAGACCGGCAGGAGCTGCTTCGAGACCGCGCGCGTGATCGGGTAGAGGCGCGTGCCGCGGCCGCCGGCGAGGATGATGCCCTTCACCCGCCGACGATACGCGAAGCCGCCGGTCAGCGCGCGCCGTAGTTGAGCGCGATCCAGCGGCGGTAGTCGTCGGTGTCGCGGATGGCGGCGAGCCAGGCGCCGCTCTGCGCGTACCAGGCGACGGTGGCGGCCAGCCCGTCGGCGAGGCCGTGGCGGCGGCGCCAGCCGAGCTCGCGCTCGAGCTTGGTGCAGTCGAGATCGTAGCGGCGGTCGTGACCGGGGCGGTCGGTGACGTGGGTGACGAGCGAGCGGTGAGGCGCGTGCGGCGCGTCCGGGTACCGGACGTCGAGGAGCTGGCAGATCGCCTCGACGACCTCGAGGTTGGTGGGCTGGTTGCCGCCGCCGACGTGGTAGGTCTCGCCGGGGCGGCCGCGCTCGAGGATCGCGAGGATCGCCGTGCAGTGATCGTCGACGTGGAGCCAGTCCCGCACCTGCTTGCCGTCGCCGTAGACCGGCAGCGGCTTGCCCAGCGCGCCGTTGACGATCATCAGCGGGATGAGCTTCTCGGGGAACTGGTACGGCCCGTAGTTGTTCGAGCAGTTCGAGATCGTGATCGCGAGCCCGTACGTCGTCGCGTACGCGCGCACGAGGTGGTCGCTGGCCGCCTTGGACGCCGCGTAGGGCGAGCGCGGCGCGTACGCCGCCGACTCGACCACCGGCGGCTCGTCGGGGGCGAGCGAGCCGTAGACCTCGTCGGTCGAGACGTGGTGGAAGCGCACGCCGTCCTTCCCCCGCCACGCGGCGCGCGCGGCCTCGAGCAGCGTGAACGTGCCGATGACGTTGGTGCGGATGAAGTCGCCGGGCGCGGCGATCGAGCGGTCGACGTGGGACTCGGCGGCGAAGTGGACGATCGTGTCGATCGCGTGGGCCGCGAGCACGGCGTCGACGGCGGCGCGGTCGCAGATGTCGCCCTGCACGAAGGCGTGCCGCGCCGGGTGAGGCAGCTCGCGCAGGTTCTCGAGGCTGCCGGCGTAGGTGAGCAGGTCGTACGTGACCACCTTCACGTCCCCTCGCGCGGCCAGGAGGTGACGCACGAAGTTCGAGCCGATGAAGCCGGCGCCGCCGGTGACGAGCACGTTCTGCACGATCGCCCGAGCCTATCGCGTGCCGCGCAAGGCGACCAGGAGGCCGCCCGCCGCGCCGACCGCCAGGTGCGCGAACCAGAGCGCGAGCGAGGCGGCGAGCGCGTCCTCGGCGGGGATGCCGAAGAGGCCGCCGCACAGCGACACGAAGACCGCCTCGCGCGCGCCGGCGCCGCCGACGGTGATGGGCAGGAACGCCGTGGCCGCGGCGAGCGGCACGACGAGGAGCGCGCCGGCGAGGTCGACCTCGGGGTGGCCGGCGTGGAGGAGGGCCCAGCCGGCCAGCGCGATCAGGCTCTGGGTGGCGACCGAGTAGAGGACGCCGCGCGCGAAGGCGCCGCGCCGCGTGATGGCCGGCACGCGCGCGGCGACGCGACCGAGCGCCGCCGGCAACCGCGGCGCCAGCCAGCGCGCGACGACGAGGCCCATCACGATCGCCGACGCGCCGCCCACGCCGGCGGCGGTCCACAGCCACAGCGTCCCGGTGTCGAGGTCGTCGCCGGCCAGCGCGAGCCCGCCGGCGAGGAGCGCGAAGAGCGCGAAGAGGCCGAGCGCGCGCTCGACGAGCACGACCGCGAGGTTGCCGGTCAGGCCGTGGTCGCCGAACGCCTCGCGGGTGGCGACGCCGCGCACGACATCGCCGGCGACCGCGCCCGGCAGGTAGTTGTTGTAGAAGAAGCCGACGAACGACAGCCGCACGAGGCGGGGCGTCGCCGGCGGCGACGTGGCGCCGTAGGCATCGAGGAGCACGCGCCAGCGCAGCGCGCCGGCGACGACGTTCGCGGCCACGAGCGCGATCGCGAGCGCCAGCGCGCCGAGCGGGATCGCGCCCAGCGCGCCGCCGAGCTTGCCGGCGTCGACCAGCGTGAGCGTGTACGCGATGCCCGCCGCCGTGCCGCCGAGCCGCAGCGCCCACAGGAGCGCGACGCGCAGGCGAGACGGAGCCGGATCGGACACGAACTGGGTTCTACGTGACCCACCCCACGGAGTGCCAGGGGTTGAGCGGAACTTGCCGAAGACGATGGTCGCGAGGGCCTCGGGCTGGTGGTACACGTGGGGTCTAGCCTGACGATGCCACCGGTCCTGTCACTCGTCGTCCCCGTGTACAACGAGGAGCGCAACATCCACGCGTTCCTCACCGAGGCCACGCGCGCGCTCGAGGCGCTCGGCGAGAGCTTCGAGATCGTCTTCGTCGACGACGGTTCCAAGGACGGCTCGCTCGGCCTCCTGGTCGCGGCCACCACCACCGACGCGCGCGTCCGGGTGGTGAGCTTCGCGCGCAACTTCGGCAAGGAGACGGCGCTCGCGGCCGGCCTCGCCCACGCGTCGGGCGACGCGGTGATCCCGATCGACTGCGATCTCCAGCACCCGCCCGCGCTCATCGCGGAGATGGTCGCCCAGTGGCGGAAGGGCGCCGACATGGTGCTCGCGGTCCGCAGCAAGCGCACCGAGGAGTCGTGGCCGCGGCGAACGGCGTCGGGGCTCTACTACCGCGTGCTGCGCTGGCTCACGAGCGTCGACATCCCGGCCCACGCCGGCGACTTCCGCCTCATCTCGCGCAAGGTGGTCGACGTCCTCAACCAGATGCCGGAGCGCCACCGCTTCATGAAGGGCATCTACGCGTGGCCAGGCTTCAAGACCGCCACGATCGAGTTCCAGGCGGCGCAGCGCAACGACGGCGGCGGCAGCAAGTGGGGCTTCTTCAAGCTCTGGCGCTTCGCGCTCGACGGCATCTTCTCGTTCTCGACGATGCCGCTCAAGGTCTGGACCTACGTCGGCCTCCTGTGCGCGGCCGGCTCGTTCGTCTACCTGCTCGTCACGATCATCCAGGTGCTCTGGTTCGGCGTCGACGTCCCCGGCTACGCGTCGGTGCTGTCGGTGCTGCTCTTCTTCAACGGCCTCTCGATCATCTCGAACGGGATCCAGGGCGAGTACCTGGCCCGCATCTTCGAGGAGGTGAAGGGGCGGCCGCTCTACGTCGTCGGCGGGCGGTGGGGCTTCGAGAGCAGCAAGCGCCTGGAGGCGGTCGGCGCGCAGGCGCCGGCGTCGGCGCAAGCTCAGCCGCAGGCCAAGTCCGGCGCCGACTCGGCCGCGTAGCATGGCCCAGCGCGAGACCGGCCTCTTCCGCCTGCTGGGCGCGAGCAAGGTCTACCAGGCGTTCCAGGACGTGCTCGGGGCCGAGCCGTTCCGCCGCCGCCTCGCCGGGTGGATCGACGTCGCGCCGGGACAGCGCGTGCTCGACATCGGCTGCGGCCCGGCGGCGATCCTCGGCCACCTGCCCGCGGGCGTGGACTACCACGGCTTCGACGACAGCGCGGACTACATCGCGTCGGCGCGTGCGCGCTGGGGCGAGCGGGGTCACTTCTGGCAGGCGCGCGTCGAGGAAGCGACCCTCGCCGAACTGGGCGCCTTCGATCGCGTGATCGCGATCGGCGTCCTGCACCACCTCGACGACGACGCGGCGCGGTCGCTGGTCGCGCTCGCGGCGCAGGCGCTGGCGCCGGGCGGGATGCTCGTCACGTACGATCCGTGCTGGGCCGCCGACCAGGGGCTCGTCGCCCGCGCCCTCGTCGCCCGCGACCGCGGGCAGAACGTGCGGGACGCGCACGGCTACGCGCGCCTCGCGCGCGCCGGCTTTGCAGAGGTCGAACCCGAGATCGTGCGCGGCCACCTGCGCGTGCCGTACACCGCGTGTCTGCTCCGCTGCCGTGGCGGTTCGCCCCGCCCCCGTGGCAAAGCGCCCCGACAGGTTTCGTGATCCCGGCGCTGTTGATCGCCGTCGGCACGAGAGTAGCCTCTAGCGTCCGATGTACGCGCAACCTGCCCACGGCCCGAGGCATCCCACGGCCGTGCGCCGCGCGTCGTCCACGCTGCTCTCGTTGCTCGGCCCGGCGCTCGCCTTCGCGCTGGCCGCGTGCACGCCGCACCAGGTGACGCGCGCGCCGGCGCCGCCGATCGACCCGCCGGCGACGTACGCCGGCGCGAGCGAGGCGGCGGCGCCCGTGATGCCCGAGCGCTGGTGGACGGTGTTCGGCGATCCGGCGCTCGACGCGCTGGTCGCGCGCGCGCTCGGCGGCAACTTCGATCTGCGCGCGGCGTGGGCGCGCGTGGCGCAGGTGCGCGCCCTCGCCGGCCAGCTCGACACGCGCCTGCCGGAGCTCTCCCTCGCCGCCGACGTCGCGCGGTCGCGGTCGGTCTCGCCACCGCTCACGATCGATCTACCGCCGGGCATCGACGTCGACGAAACCAGCACCGCGACGCGCGGCTCGGTCTCGCTCCAGGCCGGCTACGAGGTCGACGTGTGGCGGCGCATGGGCTCGCAGCGCGCCGCGATGGCACAGGACCTGCTCGCGGTGCGGGACGACACGGCCGCGATCGCGATGACCATCGCCGCCGAGGTCACGGTCGCGTGGCTCGACCTGCGCACCGCGCACGCCCAGGCCGCGCTCGTCGACGAGCAGCTCCGGCTCACCCAGGCGCAGCTCGAGCTCCTCGAGGGCCGCCTGCGCGCCGGCCTCGGCGTCACCGCGCTCGACATCTTCCAGCAGCGCTCGCTGCTCGCCCAGCTCCGCGCCCAGCGCGTCCAGATCACCTCGGCCGAGATCGCCGTTCGCGCCCGGCTCGCGGCGCTGGTCGGGGTGACGCCCGGCGAGCTCGCCACCGAGCTCGCGGCCGCGCCGCCGTCGTTGCCCGACGTGCCGCCGGTGCCCGCGGTCGGCGTACCGGCCGACCTGCTCGTCCGGCGTCCGGACGTCCGCGCCGCGCGCCGCCGCGTCGAGGCCGCGGACTGGCGCGTGGCCTCGGCGGTCGCCGATCGCCTCCCCACGCTGCGCCTCTCCGGCTCGGCGGGGATCGCCGGCTTCACCGTGCGCCAGCTCATCGAGACGCCGGTCTACAGCGTGCTCGCGTCGCTCACCCAGCCGCTGTTCGACAGCGGCCGGCGCAAGGCCAAGGTCGCCGAGCAGCGGGCCGTGGTCGAGGAGCGCCTCGCCGGCTACGCCAGGGCGCTGGTCACCGCGGCGATCGAGGTCGAGAGCGCGCTCGCCGGCGAGCGCCACGCGGTCGAGCTCGCCGCCGAGCTCGAGGCGCAGCGCGAGCTCGCGGCCGCCACCGTCGGCGTCGCCCTCGATCGCTACCGCGACGGCCAGATCGACTACCTGCCGGTGCTCTCGGCGGTGCAGACCGAGCAGCGGCTCGGCCTCGCCGTGCTCGATGCGCGCCGGGCGCACCTCGCGTTGCGAGTCCAGCTCTATCGCGCGCTCGGCGGCACCTGGACCGCCGAGCTGGCCGCGCCCGCGCCGCTGCCCCTGAGATCGTCGCCGAGACCGGAGGAGAAGTAGCCATGAGCGATCAGCCCTCGCGAGGAGAGCTCACCTCGACGACGCCGCCGCCGCCGACGACGGAGCGCGCCCACCCGATGGGCATCGTGCTCGCCGCCGTCATCGCGCTCCTCGTGCTCTTCGCGGCCATCGGCATCTTCCAGTGGCTGGTCGCGACCAAGCCAGGTCCCGAGAAGGAGAACCTGACGAAGACGGCGACCCCGGTCGAGGCGATCGTCGTCGCGCCCCGCAAGGACCGCATGGACGTCGTCGCCTCCGGCACCGTGCGCCCCGCGCGCCAGGTCGTCGTCGCCTCCGAGGTCGGCGGCAAGGTGCTGTGGATGTCGCCCGAGCTCGAGCCCGGCGGCCGCTTCAAGGCTGGACAGCCGGTCATCCGCCTCGACGGTCGCGACTATCGGCTCGCGCTCGAACAGCAGGCCGCCGCCGTACGCATGGCGCAGACCGAGCTCGCCGTCGAGGAGAGCCGCAAGCGCCTGGCCGAGAGAGAGTGGCAGCTCCTCGGCGAGAAGCCGCCCGAGCCCGGCTCGCTCGCCCTGCGCGATCCGCAGCTCGAGACGGCCAAGGCGAGCGTGAAGGCCGCGCAGAGCAACATGCGCCGCACCGAGCTCGCGCTGGCGCGTACCGGGCTGGTGGCGCCGTGGAACGCGATGGTGCTCCAGCGCGCCGTCGACGTCGGCCACATCGTCGCGCCCGGCGCGCCGCTCGCCACCCTCGCCGGCACCGACGCCTACTGGGTCGAGGTCGCCATTCCCGTCGACCGGCTCACCTGGCTGGACGTGCCCGGCATCGACGGCGCCACCGAGGGTTCGATCGCTCGCGTCGTCTACGCGCTCGGCGACAAGACGGTCGAGCGCGCCGGCAAGATCGTGCGCCTCGCCGGCGAGGTCGACCCGGTCGGGCGCATGGCCCGGCTCCTCGTCGAGATCCCCGATCCGCTCGCCGCCGACCAGCCACCGCTCCTGCTCAACGCGTTCGTCGAGGTCCACCTCGCGGGCGATCAGGTCGACGAGATCTACGAAATCCCGCGCACGGCGCTGCGCGATGACGGCCGCGTCTGGCTGGTGGTCGACGGCAAGCTGCACATGCAGGAGGTCGACCTCATCTGGCGCCGGCCGGCGTCCGTCGTCGTGCGCGGCCTGAAGGGGAGCGTGCAGCTCATCACCTCGCCCGTGCCCGGCGCGACCGAGGGCCTCGCCGTCCGTGTCGTCGAGCCCGGCAGGCGCGGCCAGGATCAGAAGGCGGCGGCGACGCCATGAGCGACGTCGACCGCGATCCGCCCGAGGACCGCGCGCCGCGCACGCTGGCGACGGGCAACGAGGACACGTCGAAGGGCATCTTCGCGTGGTTCTGCAACAACCCGGTCGCCGCCAACATGCTGATGCTCCTGGTGGTGCTCGTCGGCTTCTTCAGCCTGAAGGGCGCCAAGCAGGAGGTCTTCCCCGAGGTCCGCCTCGACATCGTCATCGTCACCCTCACCTACCCCGGCGCCAGCCCCGACGAGGTCGAGCAAGGCGTCACCCTGCCCGCCGAGGAGGCGATCCGCGAGGTCGACGGCATCAAGCGGATCACCTCGCAGTCGGGGGAAGGCGGCGCGCTCCTGGTCATCGAGCTCCTCCTCGACGCCAACACCGACGAGGTGCGCAGCCGCATCCAGGCCGCGATCGACCGCGTCTCGACCTTCCCCGAGCGCGCCGAGAAGCCGCAGGTCTTCGAGCTGACCAACCGCTTCCAGGTCATCTCGCTCGTCGTCTACGGCGACCAGCCGCAGAAGACGCTCAAGGAGGTCGCCGAGCGCGCCCGCGAGGACCTGCTCGCCGATCCGCGCATCACCAACGTCGCGCTCGCGGGCGTGCGCCAGCGCGAGATCTCGATCGAGATCCCGCAGGAGACGCTGCGGCGGTACCGCCTCACCCTCGATCAGGTCGCCGGCATCGTCCGCATGGGCTCGATCGACCTGCCCGCCGGGCGCATCAAGACCGACGCGGGCGAGGTCCTCATCCGCACCACCGAGCGCAAGGACGACAAGGCCGAGCTCGAGGACGTCACCGTGGTGGCGCAGCCGGACGGCACGCGCGTCGCCCTCGGCGACATCGCGAAGATCGTCGACGGCTTCGCCGAGACCGACGAGACCGCGTACTACGACGGCAAGCCCGCGGTCATGATCAACGTCTTCCGCGTCGGCGACCAGAAGCCGCTCGAGGTCGCCGCCGCGGTCAAGGAGTACGCCGCGAAGGTGAAGGGCGACCTGCCGCCCGGCGTCGAGGCCGCGACCTGGCTCGACACGTCGGAGCTCTACGCCGGGCGCATGAACCTCCTGCGCGAGAACGCGCTCCAGGGCCTCATCCTGGTCATCATCGTCATCGGCCTCTTCCTCGAGATCCGGCTCGCCTTCTGGGTCACGCTGGGCATCCCGGTCTCGTTCCTCGGCTCCGCGATCTTCCTCGGCCCCGCCGGCGTGTCGATCAACATGCTGTCGCTCTTCGCCTTCATCCTGGCGCTGGGCTCGGTCGTCGACGACGCGATCAACATCGGCGAGGCGGTGTCGCGCTACAAGGCCGAGGGCAAGAGCACCAAGGACGCGGCGATCCTCGGCGTGCGCGAGGTCGCGGTCCCGGTGACGTTCGCGATCGGTACGATCATGCTCGCGTACGTGCCGATGCTGTTCATGCCCGGCATCCCGGGGAAGTTCTTCTACCAGATCCCGGTCGTCGTCCTCGGCGTCCTCTTCATCTCGCTGATGGAGTCCCTGTTCATCCTGCCGGCGCACCTGGCGCACTCGAAGGAGAGCAAGGGCCGGGCGTTGCGCTGGATCGACCGCCAGCAAGGCAAGCTGGCGCGCGGGCTCGAGTGGTTGATCGCCCGCACCTACGTCCCCTTCATCAAGCGGGCGACCCGGTTCCGCTACGTCACCTTCTGCTCGGCGCTGGCCGTCCTCATCCTCGCGCTCGGGCTCTTCGCCGGCGGCCGCGTCAAGCGCTCGTTCATGCCCGAGATCGAGAGCGACTTCGTCGAGTTCGAGGCGCGGCTGCCGTACGGCACGTCGGTCCAGCGCAGCGAGGAGCTCGAGCACGCGATGGTGGTCGCGCTCGAGGAGGTGATCGCGGCGCACGGCGGCCGCGACCGCAACGTCCGCGGCATCTTCTCGATGGTCGGCGTGCCCGACCAGCAGGACCTGTTCAGCGAGGGCGGCGCGCACCTCGTGCGGGTGTTCCTCTACATGACGCCGATCGACCAGCGCACGATCCGCGCCGCCGACCTGGCCCGGATGTGGCGCGAGAAGCTCGAGGACTATCCCGGCGTCGACAAGGTCAAGCTGCAGTGGCAGACCGGTCCCGACGCCGGCGCCGCGCTCGACGTCCAGCTCTCGCACCCCGAGCTCGACGTCCTGCAGGCCGCGGCCCGGGACCTGGCCGAGCGCCTGAAGCAGTTCAAGGGCGTGAAGGACATCGACGACGGCTTCACCGAGGGCAAGCCACAGCTCGACCTGACGCTCGCGCCCCAGGCGCGCGCCGCCGGGATCACCGCGCTCGACCTGGCGTCGACCCTGCGCGCCGCGTTCTTCGGCGCCGAGGCGATGCGCATGCAGAAGGGCCGCGACGAGGTGCGCGTGTACGTGCGGCTGCCCGAGGACGAGCGGCGGAGCGAGCACGCGCTCGACGCGCTCATCGTGCGCACGCCGGGGCTGCCCGGCATGGGCTCGAGCGAGATGCCGCTGGGCGCCGTGGCGCAGATCGAGCGCGGCAAGAGCTACACGGCGATCACGCGCGTCGACGGCCGGCGCGCGGTCGACGTCACCGCCGACGTGGACGAGGCGGTCGGCAACCCGGGCGACATCATGAAGGAGCTCCGCGACAAGGTCCTGCCCGCGCTGGTCCTCGATTACCCGCAGCTGACGTGGACGGTCGGCGGCGAGCAGAAGGAGCAGGACGAGATCATGGGCAAGCTCATGCGCGGCTTCGGCATGGCGATCGGCGCGATCTACGTGCTCCTGTGCATCGTGTTCCGCAGCTACTTCCAGCCGCTCGCGGTCCTCATCGCGATCCCGTTCGGGATCGTCGGCGCGATGCTCGGCCACATGATCATGGGGTACTCGTTCAACCTCATGAGCTGGATGGGCGTGGTGGCGCTGGCCGGCGTCGCCATCAACGATTCGCTGGTCTACGTCGACGCGATCAACCGGCGGCGCGCCCAGGGCGTGAGCGCGCGGCGGGCGGCGATCGACGCCGGCTCGATCCGCGCGCGCCCGATCATCCTCACGGCGGTGACCAGCTTCATCGGCCTCGCGCCCATGATCCTCGAGACCGAGATGCAGGCGCGCTTCCTCATCCCGATGACCATCTCGCTCGGGTTCGGCATCATCGTGTCGACGATGGTCACGCTGGTGGTGGTGCCGTGCTTCTACCTCATCCTCTCCGACATCGCCGACGGCTTCCGCTGGTGGCGCCGGAAGAGCTCGCGCGTGCTGGGGCGCCTGTGACCGGCGTCCGGTTCGACGACGAGACGCGCGCCCGCCTGCGCCGACGCCTGCTCGATCGTGGCCAGGTGCTGGCGACGCTGCTCGCCGCGGTGCTCGCCGGCAAGGACAAGGTGCGCGAGCTGGCGGCGATCGGGCTCGACGCGAAGCCGGGGTTGCGGCCGGAGGAGGTGCTGCGCGCGGCCCTCGACCACGTGGAGCGGCTGCGCAAGCAGGTCGAGGCCGGCGACGACGCCTACGGCCGGTGCCACGCGTGCGGCACCGACCTCGGCGGCGCGGTCGCGATGCTCGAGGTGCCCTGGGCGGACGCGTGCCCGGCCCACGCGGGCTTGGCGTGATCGCCGGTTGACACCGGCGGGAGCGGGTGCGAATACTCGCGCCCCTTATGGGACGCAGAGACAGCCGCCGTTCGAAGAAGATGCGCCGTCGCAAGAGCCAGGTGAAGCTGAAGGCCCGCACGAAGCGCGCCATCGCCGCCGCCAAGGCCGCCAAGAAGCCGGCGCCCGCGCCTTCGAAGAAGAAGTAAGCGATGGCGGGCACAGCGCTCACGCCGACGGCGTCGCGCTGCGTGATGACTCAGATCGTGATGCCGACGCACACCAACGGCGCCGCCGGGGTGATGTTCGGCGGCGTCATGATGCAATGGATCGACGTGTGCGCGGGCGTCGCCGCCATGCGCCACTGCGGGGGCCGCGTGGTCACCGCGTCGATCGATCGCCTGGACTTCCTGCACCCGGTCCGGGTCTCGGACGTCGTGGTGCTGCAGGCCCAGGTCAACTACACGGGCCGGACCTCGATGGAGGTCGGCTGCCGCGTCGAGACCGAGGACATGCTCACGCGGACCCGGCGCTACACGACCAAGGCGTACCTCACCTTCGTCGCGGTCGACGAGGTGGGCGCGCCGCGCCAGCTCCCGCCGCTCGTGCTGGAGACCGCCGACGACCGGCGGCGCTACGCGCAGGCGCAGGCCCGGCGCGAGGATCGCTTGCGCGCGGCCGGGCGCGGGGCAAGGTGACGGGGTGCCGCTCGCCGACTACAGCCACTGGGGTCACCTCGCCGTCACCGGCGCCGATCGGGTCCGCTTCCTTCAGGGGCTGACGACGGTGAACGTCGCGGCGATGGCGCCGGGCGCGCACGCGTGGGGCGCGATCCTCTCGCCCAAGGGTCGCGTCCTGACGGTGGTGGAAGCGACGATGGAGGCCGAGCGGGTGCTCCTGCACTGCGAGCCGGCGCTGGTCGAGAAGACGGTCGGGCTGCTCGAGAAGTACGCGGTCATGGACGACGTGGTGACGACGCCGGTGACGCTCGTGGCGCACAAGGCGTGGACGACGCCAGCGGAGGCCTGGAAAACGCCGTACGTGTTCGCGCCGGTGTCTGCGGCGGGCGCGGGCGCGGGCGCGGTGTCGTCGCCGGAGGCGCTGGAGATCGCGCGCGTCGAGGCGGGGATGCTGGTCTACGGCCAGGACGTCGACGAGGACACGTTCCCGTTCGAGACGCCGCTCGCGGCGTGGCTCGACTACGAGAAGGGCTGCTACGTCGGGCAGGAGCCGGTGTTCCGCGTGCACGCGCAGGGACAGGGCGCGCGCGTGCTGCGCGGGCTGCGGGTCGAGGGCGACGGCGCCGTCGCGCGCGGCGCGCCGGTGAAACATGCGGCGCGGGAGAAGGCGGGCGTGGTGACGTCGTCGGTGGTGTCGCCGACGTTCGGGGCGATCGCGATGGCGTACCTGCACCGGACGGTGTGGGAGGTCGGGGGTGAGGTCGAGGTGGAGGGGCGGAAGGCGGTCGTGGTCGAGTTGCCGTTCGGGTGAGCGGGGGCGCAGACGGGGACGCAGACGGGGACG
>DDTA01000134.1 GCA_002344285.1 Myxococcales bacterium UBA2376 | reverse complement strand
GACCACGCGTGCGTGTTCAACGCCGACGATCCCCTGCGCGAGGCGCTGGCGGCGGTCGGCGGGCCGGAAGTCTGGAAGGTGTATGTCGTCGAATCATGCTCGTGTGAGGGCATGGCGCGGCACCTGTTCGCCGTGTTCGACCCGCTCGTCCGGACGCACACGGAAGGCCGGGCGTTCGTGAAGGCGGTAGAGGTGATCGAGGACAGCCGCAACTCCGCGCTCTTCACCGCGGATCCGTGAGCGGGAGGGGCCGGCGCATTGCCGCGCCTGGTCCCCTTCAGTCGCGGCGCTAGCGGAACAGCGACCTCCCACCGAGGATCCTGCTCGATACCGGTGCGCTATTCGCGACCAACCGACGATTTCGGCCGCCGCTCCGTGTATTTGCGGATACGTCGCTCCGTTCATCTCCGGAATCTTGAAGGCGGACGCGCGCGACCGCGACGTGAAGTAGGAGTGGCAGGGACAATCGGACTCAAGTCGCCGGCAGAGCCGACGATATTCGCAGCCTTATGCTGGTCGCAATGGCAGCGCGTTCGTGGGCGTCCGTTCTGGCGAAGCCGTTCGTGGACGTCCTCTGGGTTCTGCTCTTCATGCTGCCCGTCCTTGCGCTGGGATTGTGGCTCGCCTGGAAGAAGCGTACTTACCGGATGGAGGCCGCCTTTCCCTTTCGTGACGCGCCGCTGCGGCCGCCCGGTGAATCCACGCGCGTCGCCGCCGAGGCGGTGTTCGAGAAGTTAACGGAACGGCTCCTGTTCATGGTGGGAATGTGTGGCGTCGCAGGAGTCTCGGTGAGCGCTGCCAGTCGGTTCCAGGGGGTGATCGCGTGCGGGTGGGGAGCGATCGTGCTGCTCGTGTCGTTCTGGGTCGCCCCTCGTGTGACCCGATTGCTGAAAGACTACCAGAACCTGCAGCTTGGTTTCCGCGGCGAGCGCCTGGTCGGTGAGCAGTTGAATCAGCTTCTAGCCCGCGGATTCCACGTGTTCCATGACGTGCCGTTCGATGGCTTCAACATCGACCACGTCGTCGTCGGAGCCCCCGGGGTGTTTGCGATCGAAACCAAGACGCGGCGAAAGCGACGCACTGCGGCGTCGGCGACCCGTGCGCACGTGGTGAATTACGATGGGTCGGTGCTGACGTGGCCGTCGGGAATGAGAAACCATCTTGGACTGGATCAGGCCCGCCGCAACGCGCGCTCCCTCGGTGCATGGCTGGCGCAGGCCGCGGGTGAATCGGTCGCGTGCCGGGCCGTGTTGACGTTTCCGGGATGGTGGATCGAGCGTTCCACCCGCAATCCAGCGGCTGTGGCCGTGATTGCCACCCGGGCGCTGGTTCCGTATCTGACGTCGATTCGGACCGTGAGCTTGTCGCCGGCTCAAGTGCAGCGGATCAGCTACCAGCTATCGAATCGTTGCCGCCTGCCAGTTGAAGCGCCGGAGCGTTTGTCTCGGCCCAAGGCGGAACTGAAGGCGCAATGCAGCCCGCGACCGTCGACAACACTCCCGCTGCAGCGGACGTGCGACCATCCGGTGCCGCGATGACCTCATTCAGCTCTCATGCACATCATATTCGTCGATTTCGAGAATGTAGCTCAGATTGATCTGCCTCGTGCCGACGGCGTGGCGATGAGCCTGGTGCTGCTCGTCGGGCAAAAGCAGAAGAGCCTCAAGTCGGACTTGGTGGAGCAGTTGCTGGCGCGAGCCGGGCAGGTGGAATTCGTGCGCGTGGACGCCTCGAGCCGCAATGCGCTCGATCTCACCCTTGCCTACCACCTCGGACGCCTCGTCGGTGCTCATCCGATGGCCTCCTTCCACATAGTTTCCGAGGACAAGGACTACGATGCGCTCGTCCGCCACCTAAACCGATTGGGCAAGGCGCTCGCGCGCTGGGAGAGCTGGGAGGACCTTCCGTTCCTGTCGGCGGCGCCCTTGCCGGCTAAGACGCCACTCCCTCCTCGGGTGCCTTCGGCGCAGAATAAATCGAAGATCTTCGTGGAGAATCTTAGGAAGGCGCCTGGCAATCGGCCGAAGAAGGAAAGCGCATTGCGCTCCCATCTGAAATCGCATCTCGGTCCCGAAATATCGGACGACGTCGTCGAAAGGGAGATGAAGGTGCTCGTTTCCCGCTATGGTATAGCAATCGATGCCCAGGGTCTCGTGAGTTATCCGGAGAGTTGGGCCACGTGATCGCCCTTCGGCGAAAATCCAGCTCGCTGCCGGGGCGCACGCAGACGGACGCGCGCCTTTTTCCGTCCGATTGCTTCACCGCCGCCCCGGTCTTCCCAGCGCGAGCAGCCCGAGCAACGTGACCCCGGCGCTCGCCAGCAGTGCGGGGAGCAGCGGCACCGCGGGCACCATGCCGGTGAGCGCCGACAGGCCGGGCAGGATCAGCAGCCCTTCGGTCCCGGCCACGCCGGCGAGGTGCACGGCGATCGCTGCGCGTTCGCGCATGCCGTCGCGCCACCAGCCTTGCGCCTGGGCCCAGGCGATCAGCGCCGGCGTGACGACGCCGAGAAAGACCAGGTGCAGGAACGCGATCGCCACCCAGCGCTCCTGCGCGAGTGCGGAGCAACCCGGCAGGAGCACGGCGGCCTGCAGGGCATGTTTGGCGAGAAAGCAACCGAGGGCCAGGCGCTCGAGCGGGCGGAGTCCGCCGCGGCCGTCGGCGGGTGCCCGGCCGCTGCGCCAGAGGTGCGCGCAGCCGATCACCTGGGCGAACGCGCCCGCACCCGCGGCGGCGTACACCCAGCCGGCGGGTTCGAGCCAGAGTGCCGAATGGGCGTACGTGAGCACCGTGCCGGCGAGCAGCCAGTGCGCGGCGCGTACGGCCGCGGACGTTGTCACCGGCACGCCCGCGTCTGCCCGCCGTTGCAACACCAGCGCCTGGAGGAAAAACAGGAACCAGCCGTTGTACTGGCAGTGGAGGTAGAAGTAGATTGCCAGCGTGTAGGCCGGCGTCTCCCGCAGGCCGGTGGCCGCCAGCGGACCCAGCGCGAGCGGTCCCGCGCCCGACACCAGCAGGAAGCCCAGGGCTGCGCGCAGGTGCGGCGCCGCGGCGGGTGCGGCCCGATGACCGCGCCACAGCTTGAGGGCGAACACAGCGGACGCGGCGGTGTGAAGGGCCGCGAACGCGATGCTGGCGGCCCCGTAGCCCTGGAAGGGGAACGTGGCCGCCATGCCCACCACGCCCGCCTGCAGGGCCCACCAGATCCGGTCGTAGCCGGCCGCCTCGCGGGCAGGCACGAAGTGCCGCAGCGCCGCCACGAAGAACGCGTTGCCCACCCAGCCGAGGAAGGCGAGATGCGAGTGCGTGTGCAGCAGGTGCGCGTAGTGGAACGCCGGCAGCGGCGACACCAGGTGCCAGCGCAGCAGCACGCCGAGCGCGGCGGCCGCGAGGAGGAACGTCCAGGCGAGGGCAAAGCGACGCCGGGAGGTCAGGTCGGAACGGTGCGCCGGAGCGAGCACGGCGCATCTGTGGGCGGTGCCCGGCTCTGCGACAAGGCCCGTTCGCTGCGGGCGGTGAATCGGAGCTGATGACGGGGCGACCGGTCTCCCGCTGGATGTTTTCGAACCGTAAAATCAGTGGATTCCCGGACAGAACTGGGCGTCTCCCAGGTGAAGCCTGTGTGTTTCTCCTTAAGGCGCACCCGGGTGGGACGATGAGCGGTGCATGCTGGCTGCCCCAACTTCCGCTATCGCTTTGACGCGGGAAAAGCTGCTCGCGATCGCCGCCACGCTTCCGGCCGATCTGCGCGTGCTTTCCAAACTCGCCGAGATTCTAAAGGACCCCAACAGCGAGCTCGACGACATCGCCGCGCTCCTGCGCCGGGACGTCGCGCTTGCGACGCAGATCGTACGGATCAGCAACAGTGCGGCCTACGGCGGCGGCCGCAGTGTCTCCTCGATCGAGGACGCGGTGAACCGCGTGGGCTTTGGCGAAGTCCTGCGACTGGTCGGCACGGCGTCGGCCGGACGCCTGAGCGAATCGGCGCTGGTCTGCTACGACCTCGGCGCAAAGCTCCTGCGCGACAACATGCTTTATGCCGCGTTCGCGGCCGAGGCGCTGGCGCGGCCGGCGGGAATCGATCCGCGGGTGGCGTACAACGCCGGACTCGTCCGTGCGGTTGGCATGATGATCCTGGATCGGGCGGGACGGAAGGACGCCGCGACGACGCCGCTCTATTCGCCCGCCCGCTGGCCGGACTTCGAGGTCTGGGAGGCGAACGTGTTCGGAGTGACCAATACGGAGGTCACCGCCCTGGTCCTCGAGGAGTGGGGCTTTCCCGGCGAAGTGACGGCATCGGTGCGCGCTCATCATCTCACCCAGCCGGCCGACCTGGAGCAGCCGCTCGCCGCGCTGCTCAATGTCGCCAACGGGCTCGCGCAGCACGTCTGCCGCACTTTCCGCGGCGAGGAGTCGTGGTGGGAAATCAACGCGGACAAACTGCGGGCCGCGCGCCTCACCGAGGACGATTTCGGCCCGGCCGTGGTCGCCGCGGAGGAAGCGTTCGACGCGGCCAATGCCGCCCTGGGCGGTTGAAAGGGAGCCGGCGCGTCGCGCGCCGGTTCCGGCACTTTCTTGATGGGTCAGTTTCGGGGGGCGCAGCCCCGTCGTCGCCGCACGCCGCGTGTTGCGGGCCGGCGGCTGCGCCCCTCGAAACGCTCGAGCGGTCCCGGTCTTCACCGGGCCGCCCGCGCTGGCGGCCGCTGCCGCCTCCCGGCTAGAAGTTCCAGCCCATGCCCACCGAGAACAGCCACGGATCCAGCTTGGCGGTGGTGAGCTTGGGACCGCCCTTGACCAGCACGTCGCTGCGCAGCTGGGCGCGCTTCACGTCGACGTTGAGGTGCATGCCGTTGCCGAGATCGAAGTTCACGCCCGCCTGGGCGGCGAGTCCGACGCTGTAGTCCTCGAGGTCGAGCGGCACGTTGGCGACCTTGAGATCCTTGTCGAAGATCAGCGTGAAGTTGAGGCCGGCGCCGACATACGGCTGCACCTTGCCCGCGGGCGCGAAATTGTAGAGCGCGAGCAGGGTCGGCGGCAGGTGCTTGAACGATCCGAGGCCGCCGACGCCCGCAAGCCGCACCTCCTGCTTTTGTGGAATCGTCAGCACGAGTTCCGCGGACAGGTTGCGCGTGAACGCATACGTGAAGTCGAATTCCGGAATCCACTTGCTGTTGATGTCGACGGCGTCGGCCCCGAAGTTGATGCCCAGCGCGCTGAACGCGTCGGACTTGTCCGCCATCTCGAGGTAGGTGGCCCGGATGCGGGCGGTCCAGGGACCGGCGGCGTGCGCGGGCGGCGCGACGTGAGCGAGGGCGAGCGCCGCGAGGGCGGCGCAGGACTTGAGCAGGAGTTGCTTCATGGAGGAGGAGGGAGCGATGAGCGGAGCGGCCCGATCGGGCCGCGTCCGTAACGCCGCCACCATAGCGCGGCCGGCGCGCGCTGGCTGTGCGCGGTTTGACCAACACCGCGCATCCGTTGGCCGGCATCGTGGGAAACTGGATACGCCGGCGGGCTCCGGGCGGCACCGCCGGCAAACTCAGGCTGGCCTCGGCCGCGTCCGGCGGCCACGCTGGCCGCGGCGGGCTGGATGGTCCGTTCCGCCGTCCTCCCCCGATGCCTCGCCCCCTCCGCCTTGTCCCCAGCGTCCTGGTCCTGCCGGTGAGCCTGCTCGTGGCGGCGCTGCCTTCCGCGTTCGCCGGTTCCGCTCCCGTCCGCGCCTCCGTCGGCCTGGTGATCTCGCAGAGCGATCTCGCCTCGGCGGCAGGCTTCGAGGTGATCCGCGCCGGCGGCAACGCGATCGACGCCGCTGTCGCCACGGCGTTCGCCCTGGCCGTGACGCATCCGACGGCCGGCAATATCGGTGGCGGCGGGTTTCTCGTGTATCGCCCGTCCGGGGGCGAACCGGTGGCCTATGATTTTCGCGAGACGGCACCCGCCGGCTCGCACCCGGAGATGTGGCTGCGTGACGGCCGCTACGATCGCGAGGCGCACCACCAGGGGCACCGGGCCGTGGGCGTGCCGGGCTCCGTCGCGGGCTTGCATCTCGCCTGGCGTGAGCACGGTTCGCAGCCGTGGGCGGCACTGGTGGCGCCCGCAATCCGGCTGGCCCGCGAAGGGTTCGAGGTTTCCCACGCCCTCGCGCGCTCCCTCGCGGGTCAGATCCCGCACTTCCGTCGCTACCCCGCTTCGCTGGCGCAATTCACGAAGGACGGCGCGCCCTACACGCCTGGCGACGTGCTCCGGCAGCCGGACCTGGCGCGCACGCTCGAGCGGATCGCGGCGGAGGGCCCCGCGGGTTTCTACGCCGGCGAGACGGCGCGCCTGCTCGAGCAGGAAATGCTGGCGCACGGCGGGCTCGTCACCCGTGCCGATCTCGCCGCCTACGCCGCGAAGCGCCGGCCGGTGGTCCGCGGCACCTACCGCGGCTACGACGTGTACAGCATGTCGCCGCCGAGCTCCGGCGGGATCGCTCTGATCCAGATGTTGAATACGCTCGAGGGCTGGGACCTGCGGGCCCACGGGTCCGGCTCGGCGCGGAACGTGCACCTCATCGCCGAGACGATGCGGCGCGCCTTTGCCGACCGCGCCCGTCACCTGGGCGATCCCGATTTCCTGCCGGCCCTGCCGGTCGCGCGGCTCACGAGCAAGGCGTACGCGGCGGAGCTGCGGCGGACGATCGATCCCGAACGGGCGTCCGTCTCCTCGCCCACGACGCTGCCGTGGACCGGCGAAGCGTTGGAGACGACGCACCTTTCCGTGGTCGACGCGCGGCGCAACGCCGTCGCGCTCACCACCACGCTCGAGGGCGGCTACGGTTCGCGCATCGTCGTCCCGGGCGCGGGTTTTCTGCTCAACAACGAAATGGGCGACTTCAACGCGGGGCCCGGGCTCACGGACGCCGACGGGCTCATCGGCACCGCGCCCAATCTCGCGGCGCCGGGCAAGCGGATGTTGTCGAGCATGTCGCCGACGATCCTGGCGAAGGACGGACGCCTCTTCATGGTCACCGGTTCGCCCGGTGGACGCACGATCATCAATACGGTGCTCCTCACGATCCTCAACGTGGTCGACTTCGGCATGAACGCGCAGGAGGCGGTCGACGCGGGCCGGTTTCACCACCAGTGGCTGCCGGACCGGATCAACGTCGAACGCTTCGGGCTGTCGCCCGACACCTGGCAGGCGCTGGAGGCTCGCGGCCACCGTCTCCATGAGGTCGCCTCCCAGGGTGTGGCCGAGGTGATCGTGCTGAATCCGAAAACCGGCGAGCTCGAAGGAGGGCTCGACCGCCGGGCGGCCGACGGCGGCGCGGCAGGCAGGTGACGACAGATGCCGGCGGGGCCGCGCCCGGATCCAGCCGCAGCGACCCATGCGCCACGACCACCACGGAGACTTGCCCGCCTTTGAAATCGACCGCACTGACTGAACGCACCCGTGCCCACTCCTCTCGTCCCGCTCCCATGAACTCTCCTTGCGATGACGGCAAAAAGTGCGCCCCGGCGGACTTCCGTCGGGCGGATCCCTCCGGCCGCCTCCCGCGGTGGACCGCGCTATGTCTCGTCCTCCTTGCCGCGTCGCCGGCGCTCTGGTCCGCGGGCAGGACTCGCCACGTCTTCCTGCTCACCACCGACGGACTCCGTCCGGAGGAAGTCTTCACCGGCGCCGATCCGGCGCTCTTGAACCGGGAGCACGGCGGTTTCAAGGACGACCGCGCCGTCGCCCGGGCACGCGAGACATATTGGCGGGACACCCCGGAGGAGCGCCGCGCCGCGTTGATGCCCTTCTTCTGGAGCGTGATCGCGCGGGACGGGCAGGTGTTTGGCGACGCGGCGCGCGGCAGCACGGCGCGCGTGAGCAACGGCAAGAACTTCTCCTATCCTGGCTACAACGAGATGCTCGTGGGCTGGCCCGATCCCGGCATCATGTCCAATGCGGAGGTGCCCAATCGGAACGTCACGGTCCTCGAATGGCTGCATGCCAAGCCGGCGTTCCGGGGCCGCGTTTCCGCCTACAGCGCCTGGAGCGTGATGCGCGGCATCGTCAACGCCGAGCGCGCCGGGTTTCCCGTCATGGCCGGCTGGAGGCCGCTGCCGTTTCCGCCGCGCAATCCCCGCGAGGAGCTGCTCAACGCGCTCATCGCGGACACCACGCGGGCGGGCCACGCCAACGAAGTGTGGGATTCCTTCGTTTTCCACGCCGCGATCGAGCAGTTTCATGTCCAGCGTCCGCGGGTCATGTTGGGCAGTTTCCTCGAGACCGACTACTGGGGACATCAGGGACGCTACGACTTTCTCCTCGATGCCGCGCGCCGATTCGATGACTACGTCCGCCGCCTCTGGGAGCTCGTGCAGTCGCAGCCCGATTACGCGGGCGCCACGACCTTCGTCCTGACGACGGACCACGGGCGCGGCCGAGCGCCGGTCGAGTGGAAGGCCCACGGCGCCGCCATCTCCGGCTCGGAGAACATCTGGTGCGCCGTGCTTGGGCCCGACACTCCCGCGCGGGGCGTGCGCACGAACGTCGCACCGGTCACGCAGGCGCAGGTGGCCGCCACCATCGCCGCCCTGCTCGGAGAGGACTACGCGGCGGAACACCCGCGCGCCGCGCCACCGCTGGCCGAGGTGCTCGCCGCGCCTTCCGCCTCCGGTCCCGACGCTCCGCCCCCGCGCTGAGCCGGACTCGTGCCGCTGAGGTGGAGCCGCCTGTCCCCAGGCGGCTGACGTGCGACGGACCGGTGCGCAGCGGCTTGAGGACAAGCCGCTCCACCTTTCCATGCGGCCCTTCGCCGGATTCGGCTGCCGTGGCGCGGCCGGCGTCAGCGCTTCACGCCGAATCGTGCGAGCACGTTGCGCAGGAGGCCCGCCATCCTGGGATCGACCTCCAGCACCCAGCCCGACGCGATCGTGGCCGCGTTGAACACCCGCCCGCCGCCCGGTCGCTCCCAGTAGATCATCTCGCCTCCCTGGTCCGTCCGGGGGGAAATCTTCCGTCCGAAGTAGTCGAACGCGGAGCCGCCCTTCTTCCAATAGACTTCGCCGCGGGCGAGCAGGGTGATGCCGGCGGGATCGGGCGGCACGATTCCTCCCGCCGGCGCCGGCTGCTCCTGCAGGCGCACGAAGGTCGACGGACGGATGTCGAACTCGTGTGCATTCGCAATCCGGATACCGTCGGGCCCGGCACCGAACCGGTCGCCGCGCTTCAACCCGAGATCCTCCGGCTCCCGGAAGAGCGGGTGGTCCGGATCCTCGACCACGTAGGGGCCGAACTGGGCGGCGACGGCGGGACTGTTGAATCCGAGCAGGTCGACGCCGATCAGCTCGACGCCCGGCCACCCGCAGTCGCGGAGCATGCCGCCGCGGCGCCCGTCGTGGCTGTGCCAGGCCTCGCCGCGCCGGTCGGATGGCACCCGCGCGCCGGGTGCATCCGCCTTGCGGCATTCCATCACCGTGCCCGCCGCGTCGAAGGAGACGCGCCAGAAGACGGAATTGCCGCTGAGCACGACCAGGTTTCCCCCGGCCCTCAGGTAGTCGTCCGTCCCCTGGTACATCGGCACGGACCAGTATTCGTTGTGGCCCGCGACGATCACCGCCTGGTACCCCCGCAGCAGACCGGGATCGCGGTGCAGAT
The DNA here is from genome assembly GCA_002344285.1 of Myxococcales bacterium UBA2376. Taxonomy (GTDB): domain Bacteria; phylum Myxococcota_A; class Polyangia; order Haliangiales; family Haliangiaceae; genus UBA2376. Next base: position 69,609 of record DDTA01000134.1, on the reverse strand, counting down.
CGAGGTCGCTCGCCAGGTCATACGCGTAGCCCTGCTCCTCGAGCCAGATGTGGGTGAACCTTTCCGCGCGGGCGAGGTGGCTGTAGCGGGTCGGCCCGCCGTAGAGCACATAGGGCGCCGCCGCCGGCCACGGCAGGCGCAGGCCCATCTGGTACGTGCCCTGGCCGGCGGCATGGTCGCGGTAGAAATTGAAGGCCGGCAGTCCGCGCGGGTCGCGCTCGATGCCGCCGGTGCCCCAGACGACATGGCGTTCCGCGGGGTTGAGCGCGAATGGCGTCCCGCTGTAGGCGCGCCACGTGTTGGTGGCGGCGAGCACGAGCAGGGGCGCCTTCGGTCGATGAGCCGCGCGGCGCACGACGAAGGTGCAGTGGTACTGCCGCGGCACACCCTCGGCGACGTAGTCAAACCGCGCCACGTAGAGGCCGGAGCGCGCGTCCTCCGGCACGCGCCAGCGGTGCGTCACCTCCCAGCGGCAGTCGTGGAGATCGTCCGCGGCGAGGCGCAGGCCGTGGCCGCGGCGCGGGTCGCGCGCCGGATCGTAGCCGCCGAACCGCGGCACGTCGGCCGCGAAGGAGGGGCCGCCAATCATCCAGGTGCCGAGATTGACGATCCGGCCGTGGCGCCTGGCGGGCGAGCAATCGGCAACCTGCTCGCCCCGTTCCTCCGCCAGCAGCCAGCAGGCGGCAAGGTCCGCCGGCGCCGGCGGCTGCAGGGCGCGCGCGGCGTGGCGCTCGCGCACCTCGGTCGCCGACAGGGCGCGCGTATACACGGCCGGCTGGGCGAGATCGCCGTCGAGGAAATGCCGCGCCAGTCCCGCCTGGCCCATGGCGCCCAGCCGCAGCGGATGCGTCCCGGCCAGCAGCGGGCCGGTGAAATCCCAGGCGCCCGCCTCGATCCCGTCGACGTAAACCCGTTTCTTCCATCCGTCCCAGGTCGCGACGAGGTGGTGCCAGCTCTGCGTCCGCACCAGCCCGGGCCGCGTGCGATGCACGACCTGCTCCTCCGGCGAGACGCCGTCACCCAGGAAGAACCCGACGTAGCCGTCGGCTCCCAGTCCCAGCGCAAAGCCATCGTCCGCATCCTTGTCCTCCTGGCTGATCACGCCCTGCAACCGCCCGAGCCGCCAGGGCCGGACCCAGCATTCCAGGGTCAGGGCCTGGAGACGGCCGCGGAGCCCCGCGGCCACGTGCACGTAGGAGCCGGGATGAATCGGCTGGGGTCGTGCGGGCGAGGGGTCCAGGCGCAGGAGCACGGTGTCGCCGGCGGGGTCGTCGACCTGCGGGCCGAGTCGGCAGAAGGAAAGCTGGTACGGTTCCGTGGCGCTGACGCAGAGCTCCAGGGTCTGGCCGGGCGCGACGGAATGCTCGAGCGGATACGCATGCACCCCGGCCGGCGTGAGCGGCAGGTGAGGCGGGAGGGTCGACTCCGCCGCGGCGGCGAGCGGCGGCGCGACGACCGAGCTCGCGCGAGCCCTCGGGGGCACACCGCTGGCGCGCGCGCTCGAGACCGGCGGGATCGAGGACGCCGCGCTGACCTGGCACCTCGACACCCAGACGCGCCTGCGCCGGCTCGAACCGATCGGCCTCGCGCCGGTCCTCCTGCTCGTCCTCTCGCGCCGCCGGGATCGCCGCATCGCCCGACGTTCGCAGTGGCGCGCGATCCTCGGAGGGCGCCCATGAGCTCCGGCCGCGAGACCGTGACCGCGCCGGTCCGGGCGATCGCCCGCCGCCCGGCCGCGCTCGGCCTCGGCCTCGCGGGCATCCCGTGCCTCGTCGTCGACGACGCGGGCGGGGCCGCCGCCGCGCTGGCGGCGCTCGCGAGTGGACCGGCGGCCGGCGGCGTCATCCTCATCGAGCAACCGCTCTTCGACGGGCTGCCGGCGCCGCTGCACCGCCAGGTGCGCCGCGACGGCGTACCGATCCTCATGCCCTTCCCGCCGCCGGCGCTCGACGCCGCCGGGCCGCCGCCCGAGGAGGAGCTGCTCGAGCTCCTGCGCCGCTCGATCGGCTACCGCCTGAGGTTGCGATGAGCCCGCGGGTCCCATCCGGTGACGCGGTCGTCACCCGGGTCACGGGGACCCTCGCCGAGGCGCGGCCGCTGCGTGACGCCGGCCTCTACGACCTCGTGCGCGTCGGCCCACGCGGCTTGCTCGCCGAGGTCATCCGCTTCCACCAGGACACGGCGACCTTGCAGGTCTACGAGGAAACCACCGGGCTCGCGCTCGGCGCGGAGGTCGCGCCGACGGGCGCGCCGCTCACCGTCGAGCTCGGCCCCGGGTTGCTCGGCTCGATCCTCGACGGCGTCGGGCGCCCGCTCGCGCGGCTCGCGGCCGCGACCGGCGACTTCATCGCGCCCGGCGCCGCCGCGCCGACGCTCGACCGGACGCGGCGCTGGCCGATCGTGCCGCGCGTGCGGCCCGGCGATCGCGTGACCGCCGGCGACGTGATCGCCACCGTCGAGGAGCAACCCGGCTTCGAACACCGCGTGCTCGTGCCGCCGGGCGTCGCGGGCGAGCTCGTCGAGGTCGCGACCGCCGCCTGCACCGTCGACGAGCCCCTCGCGCGCCTCGCCGACGGCACCGAGCTCCGCCTCGCGCAGCGCTGGCCCCTGCGCACCGCCCGCCCCATCGCCGAGCGCCTGCCGTCGGACCGACCGCTCGTCACCGGCCAGCGCGTGCTCGACCTGCTCTTCCCGCTGGCCGAGGGCGGCGCCGTCGCGGTGCCCGGCGGCTTCGGCACCGGCAAGACCGTCATCGAGCACGGCCTCGCGCGCCACGCCAGCGCCGAGGTCGTCGTCTTCGTCGGCTGCGGCGAGCGCGGCAACGAGATCGCCGAGGTGGTGCAGGAGTTTCCGAAGCTCGTGGATCCGCGCACCGGCCGCCCGGTGATGGAGCGCACGGTGCTCGTGGTCAACACGTCGAACATGCCGGTCGTCGCGCGCGAGGCCTCGGTCTACCTCGGCGTCTCGATCGCCGAGTACTACCGGGACATGGGCTATCGCGTCGCCGTCATGGTCGACAGCCTCTCGCGCTGGGCCGAGGCGCTGCGCGACATCGCGGCGCGCCTGCAGGAGATGCCCGGCGAGGAGGGCTACCCCACGTACCTCGCGAGCCGGCTCGGCCAGCTCTACGAGCGCGCCGGCCGCGCGCGCGCCCTTGGCGCACCGGCGCGCACCGGCTCGGTCTCCCTCGTGTGCGCGGTCTCGCCGCCCGGCGGCGACTTCTCCGAGCCGGTGACCCAGGCCTCCTTGCGCGTCGCCGGCGCGCTGTGGGCGCTCGATCCCGCGCTCGCCCGCAAGCGGCAGTTCCCGGCGGTCGACTGGGCGACGAGTTACTCGCTCCACGCCGATGCCACGGCCGCGTGGCTCACGCGCGAGAGCGGGATCGACTGGAGCGCGACACGCGCGCGCGTCCTGGCGCTCCTCCGCCGCGACGCGGAGCTGCGCGAGATCGCCGGCCTCGTCGGACACGAGACGCTGCAGGATCCGGACCGCGCGACCATCGAGATCGCGCGCGCGGTGCGCGAGCACCTGCTCGGCCAGAGCGCGTACGACCCGATCGACGCCGCATGCTCGATCGCCAAGACCGGCGCGATGGCGGCGCTGGCGGTGCGGGCGCTCGACGCGGCGCTCGGCGCGCTCGAGCGCGGTCGCGCGATCGACGACCTCGATCTCGCCGCCGTGCGCCGCGCCTACGCCGGCGTCCGCGCCGCACCCGAGGACGCGATCGCCGGACCCGTCGCGGCGCTCGAGCGCGCGATCGCCGCGCTCGGCGGGGAGGCGCGATCATGATCGTCGCCCGCACCCACCACGGCGCGCGCGGCCTCGCCGGCGCGCTCCTCTACCTCGACGACGCGCGCGGCGCCGCGATGGGCGAGATCGTCGAGCTGCGCCAGCCCGGGCAGCCGGCGCGACGCGGCCAGGTGATCGACGCCGGCGAGGCGGTCACCGTCATCCAGATCCTCGAGGACCCGATCGGCCTCGCGCCCGCGCGCGTGGCGATCACGCTCACCGGCGCGACCGCGGAGGCGCCCGTCGGCAAGGAGCTGCTGGGCCGGACCTTGAGCGGCGCCGGCGCACCGCTCGACGGCCTGCCGCCGCCGATCGGCGAGGCGCTGCGCCCGGTGTGGGGCGCGCCGATGAACCCGTCACGCCGCAGCCCGCCGCGCGACTTCATCGAGACCGGCATCTCGGCGATCGACGGCCTCGACACGCTGGTGCGCGGCCAGAAGCTCCCGATCTTCTCCGGCGCCGGCCTGCCCGCGCTCGAGCTCGCCGCGCTGATCGTCGAGCACGCGCGCGCCGCGGGCGACGAGCCGTTCGCCGTGGTCTTCGCGGCCATGGGCATCACCGCGCGCGAGACCCGCATGTTCGTCGAGCGCTTCCGCGACAAGCCGGCGCTCGCGCGCACCGTCTTCTACCTGAACGAGGCCTGCGATCCGACGATCGAGCAGCTGCTCGCGCCGCGCTACGCCCTCGCCCAGGCCGAGCACCTCGCCTTCGCGTGCGGGATGCACGTGCTCGTCGTCATGGCCGACGTCGCCCACTACTGCGAGACGCTGCGCCAGGTCGCCGCCGCGCGCGACGAGGTGCCCGGGCGCCGGGGCTACCCCGGTTACATGTACACCGACCTCGCGACGCTCTTCGAGCGCGCCGGGATCCTGGAGGGCCGCCCCGGCTCGCTGACCCAGCTGCCGATCCTCACCATGCCCGACGACGACATCACGCACCCGATCCCTGATCTCACCGGCTACATCACCGAGGGACAGATCGTGCTCGGCCGCGAGCTGCACGGACAGGGCGTGTTCCCGCCGATCGACGTCCTGCCGTCCTTGTCGCGGCTCATGAACGCCGGCATCGGGGCGGGCAAGACGGTCGCCACCCATCGCCGCTGGGCGGACCAGCTCTACGCGAGCTACGCGCGCGGCCGCGAGGCGCGGATGATGGCGACGATCGTCGGGGAGGCCGGCCTCGGCGACGGCGATCGACGCGCGCTGCGGTTCGCCGATCGCTTCGAGCGCGAGCTGATCGCGCAGGGCACGACGCGGCGCGGCCTCGACGAGACCATCGCCCTCGGCTGGCGCCTGCTCGAGAGCCTGCCCCGCGACGATCTCGAGCGCATCGACGACGCGACCTGGGCCGCGCGCCCCGGCGCGACGACGGAAGGCGCTTCGTGAGCGCCGCCGCGCCGATCCGCGCCGAGCTCCTGCGCAGCCGTCGCCTGCTCGCCCGTGTCGAACGCGGCGCCGCGCTGCTCCGCCGCAAGCGCGAGGCGCTGGTGCGCGAGCTCTTCCCGCTGGCGCGCCCGGCGGCGCAGGCCCGCCGCGAGATCGCCGACGCGGCGATGGCGGCCTACCGCGCGGAGCTCGAGGCGCTGGCGATCCACGGCGAGGGTGGCGTCGCCGCGACGGCATGGCCCCCGCGCGCGCTGTCGGCGGAGGTCACCATCCAGCGCGTGTGGGGCGTCGCCGCCCCGCGCCTCGAGCAGCTCCCCGACTTCGATCGCGGGCTCGCCGCGCGCGCGACGGCGCCCGGCCCCACCGGCCCCGCGCTGTTCGAGGCGGCGAACCGCTTCGAGCGTCTCGCCGAGGTGCTGGTCGACGCCGCCTCGCGCGAGCTGCACGTGCGCTCGCTCGGCGAGGCGCTCGCCCGCACGTCGCGCCAGCTGCAGACGCTCGAGCAACGCGTCGCCCCCGGCCTGCGCGCGCGCATCGCCGCGATCGCGACCGCGCTCGACGAGCGCGAGCGCGAGGAGCACGCGCGCCTCCGCCGGATCAGAGCCACTCGGCGATGAGCGCGAGATCGGCGAGGGCGTGCACGTCGTGCTCGGCCTCCGGGATCTCGGCGATGGCGAGCCCGGCTGGCAACGTCGCGCGGAAGCGCGTCACGTGCTCGGCCTCGCGCGCGGCCTCGCCGGCGGCGTCGACGTACGCCGCGCGCAGCCACGCGGCCGCGGACGGGGGCAACGGCGCGAGCGCGCGCTCGACCGCGGGGAGGTCGAGCGCCGGCGCCCGGTGGGCGCGGTTGATCACCACCGCGCCCAGGCGCGGGAGCCGCGCGGCGAGCGCGACGGTCTGATCGAGGACGAGCTGGCGCGGGCCGGCGACCAGCACCAGCGCCGTGGTCTCGTTGTCGAGGAGCGCGCGGGCGCCGCGGGCACGCGCCGCGGCGGTCTCGACGAGCGCCTCGACCGCGACGAAGAACGCGACGACGTCGCGCACGGCGCCGCGTCCGGCCGCGCGCTCGAGGCGGCGCACGACGAAGCGGGCGAGCGCACCCGCCGGGCGCGTGACGGCGCCGACGAGGCCGCGATCGAGCAGCGGATCGATCCGGGTGGGCGCGGTGAGGAAGTCGAGCGCGTGCCGCGCCGGCGGGGTGTCGAGCACGATCAGGTCGTGGCGTCCGGTCTCGGCGAGGCGGCACAGCTCCTCGATCGCCATGTACTCCGTCGAGCCGGCGAACGAGGTCGAGAGCTCGCGGTAGAACGGGTTGGCCAGGATCCGGTCGGCGACGCCAGGATCCGGGGCGTGACGGCGGATGAACGCGTCCCACGCCTCGCGCTGGTCGAGCATCCCGGCCTCGAGCCAGCCGCCGGGCGCACACCCGTCCCCGCCGAGGGCCTCGAGCGCCACCCGCTCGCCGCCCGGCGCCAGGCCGGCCAGCCCGAACGAACGCGCGAGGGCGCGCGCGGGATCGATCGTCAGGACCATCGCGCGTCGGCCTCGCTGCGCCGCCCGCAGCGCGATCGCGGCGGCGATCGTCGTCTTGCCCACGCCGCCCGTCCCGACGCACACGACGACGCGGTGCCGGTCGAGCACCGGGCCGATCGTCATGACAGCACCTCCTCGCACGGTCCGGCGAGGACGCGCGCGACGTCGCCGGTCCACACCCGCGGCAGCCGCAGCGCGCGGCACCCGCTCTCCGCCTCGAGCACCGCGACGCCGCGCTCCTGGATCCGCTCCCATCCCCGCGCCCGCCGCGCGATCGCCGCCAGCTCGCCCTCGAGTCGCGCGATCGCCGCATCGATCCCGGCGGGCGCGACCGGCCGGCACTGGTTGACGATCACCGCGCCGAGCGGGACATCGAGCGCGGCGAGGGCGGCGACGACCTGCAGCGCCTCGCGCACGGGCATCTCCTCCGGCGTCGCGACGACGTGCACGCGGCAGATCGCGCGGTCGCGCAGGAGCGCCGCGTTGACCGCCGCCTCGCGGTGCACGAGCCCGGCGCCGAACGCGCGCGCCGCCGCCGCCGGCATACGCAGGTGCTCGAGCGCGTGGCCGCTCGCGCCCGCGTCGACGACGACGGCGTCCCAGCGATCCTGCAGCACGAGCTCGTCGCGCACCTTGCCCATCGCGAGCAGCTCGCGCACGCCCGGCGCCGCCGCGGCGAACGCGCGATAGAGCGGATGCGCGAGGAGCCGCGGGCCGAGCCGCCCGAGCCGCACCTTGCGCGTCAGGTACTCGGCGAGCGCCGCCGCGCCGTCGACCGCCATCACCGGCACCGGCGACGGCACGCCGAGCACGCGGCCGAGCCCACCGGCGCCGCCCAGCTCGACCGCCAGCACGCGCGCGCCGCGCGCCGCGAGCGCCAGCGCGATCGCGGCCGCGACGGTCGACTTGCCGACGCCACCCTTGCCGGTGACGACATGGAGCGCGCGTCGCGCAGGCATTGCGTGGCACGTGGGGTGCAATCGCCAGACCCGGATGGTCCCGGTTCCCGTCACCCGAGCCCGTGGACGGCGTTCACGTTACGACGTGATCGTCGTCGGGACCGGCGTCGGCGGCGCCGTCACCGCCGGCCTGCTCGCCCGGCGCGGCGCGCGCGTGCTCGTCCTCGAGAAGAACGAGGCCCTGGGCGGCATCCTCGCCGCGTATCGGCGCGACGGATGGAAGATCGACACCGGGAGCCACCTCATCTCGCGCGGGGTCCACGGGCCGCTGGGCGCCGTCCTGCGCGAGGCCGGCCTGCACGAGCCGCGCTTCCTCACCCACCGCATCCCGGTCCGCTCGCGCGGCATCTTCCCGATCACCGCGCCCCCCACCCGCAGCGGTCTCGTTGCCACGGCGCTCGAGGCCGCGCGAACTCTGCGCCTGCCCTGGCGCGATCGCGTAGGGGTTGCGCGCATGTTCTTCCAGATCTTCACGCTCACCGAGTGGGAGCTACGTCGCTGGGATCGCAGGACGCTCGACGAGTTCGTACGCCAGCACACCGAGCACCCGGGCGCCTATTTCCTCGTCAGCTTCCTGGCCAGCATCTTCTTCGTGCTGCCGCCGTGGCAGGTCTCCGCCGGCGAGGCGATCCGGAGCCTGCGCGACGTCCTCCGCTCGTACAGCCTCTCGTACGTCGAGGGTGGCATGGACAGCTTCGCGCACGCGCTGCTCGGACTGGTCGGTCCAGCGGGTGGGGACGTCGTCACCGGCGCGCGCGTGATCGCGATCCGCGCCGTGGGCGATCGCCTGTTCGTGGCGACCGAGGACGGCATCGAGTACTCGGCGCCCGCGGTCGCGTGCAACCTGGCGCCCGCGGACGCGCTCGCGCTGGTCGAGCCCGCCGCCGTTCCGGACGACTACCGCGCGCGCGTCGAGCTCATCCGGCCGTCGGGCAACGCGCACCAGCTCAAGCTCGGCCTGCGCCGGCGCCTCGTCGACGAGGGTTGCCTCATCGGCGGCGTGTCGGCGAGCGGCCTCGGGCTCGGCGATCTCAGCCTCGAGCTCATGCATCGCGCCGTCGACGCGATCGACGCCGGCCGCGTGTCGGATCCGCTCGCGATCTACGCGCCGGTGCCGACCAACTACGATCCCTCGCTCGCCCCCGACGGCGGTCAGCTCATCGTCGCGAGCATCTACGGGCCGACGCGCGTCGACCCGATCGATCCGCCGAGCCGCTGGCACGAGCGCGCGATGGCGGCGATGGCCTCGATCATCCCGGGGCTCGAGGACGAGCTCGTGTTTGCCGAGCTGACGCCGATCCCGGCGATCGCCGCGTGGATGGGCAAGCGAAACCGCGGCGCGATCTGCAACGGGCAGTTTCCCGGCCAGGTCGGCCGCGATCGCCTGCCGGTCGCGACGCCCGTCCCCGGGCTCTACCTCTGCGGTGACGGGGCCGGCGGGCGCGGCATCGGCACCGAGCTCGCCGCGTCGTCGGCGCTCGAGGTCGTCCGCGCGATCGGCGCCATGCGCGCGCGCGACCGTGCCGACGACCGCCACCACGGCCGCGACGAAAGGCTGGCAGCGTGAGCGACCTCGCCTGGGCCGCCGTCTGGTTCGGCGTCACCGGCGCCGGCCTCGCCACGTGCGTCGGGCTCAAGGCGCTCGGCCTCGCCACGACCTACGTCCGCGATCTCCTCCACGTCGGCGCCGGGATCTGGATCGCCGGCTGGCTGGCGTGGGACCACCCGACGATCCCGATCGTCATCGCCTGCATCGCGGTCGTCGTGGTCGGCCTGGTGCCGACGATCGCCGAGCGTGTCCCCATCGCCGCGCGCCTGCGCGACGCGGTCAGCGGCGGCGACGAGCGCTGGGACGGCCTGGTGCACTACACCGCGTCCTACGCGGTGCTCACCGCGATCGGGCTCACGATCGCGCCGTTCGCGGCCGCCGCCGGCCTCCTCGCCCTGTCGCTCGGCGACGGGATCGGCGGCGCGGTCGGGCGGCGCTTCGGGCGACTGCGCTATCGCACGATGGGCAAGACCAAGTCCCTCGAGGGCTCGCTCGCGGTCGCCGTCGCCGCGTCCGCCGGCGTCGCGCTCGCCGCCGGCGCCTTCGATCACGCCATCGCCGTCCCGGCCGTGCTGGCGCTCGGCGCGCTCGCCGCGGTCGCCGAGGGCCTGGCCCCGCGCGGCACCGACAACCTGCTCGTCCCGGCCGCGGTCGCCACCGCCGCCGGGCTCCTGACCTGAACGGAGGCTCCGATGACCACGCACGTGCTCCCTGCTCCCAGCGCCGCGGCGCGGCCGCGCGGTCGCGGATCGATCGCGTCGGGCATCTGGCGCGTCGCCGATCCCAAGATCACGCTCGCGTCGGTGGCGTCGATGATCGTCGGCGCGACCGCCGCCGCCCACGATGGCCCCATCGCGTGGGGATGGCTGGCGCTCACCGTCGCCGGCATCTTCTGCGTCGAGGCCGCCAAGAACGCGTCCGGCGAGATCTTCGACTGGGACTCGGGCGCCGACCAGGGCATCACCGACGAGGAGCGCACGCCGTTCTCGGGCGGCAAGCGCGTGATCGTCGACGGGCTCATGACGCGCCGACAGACGGCGGTGGTCGCCGCGCTCGGCTACCTGCTCGCCGGTCTGGCCGGCCTCGCGATCATCGTCTGGCGCGAGCCGGACGTCGTGTGGCTCGGGTTCGCCGGGGCCATCCTCGCGTTCGGCTACCACGCGCCACCGCTCAAGCTCTCGTACCGCGGCCTCGGCGAGCTCGCCGTGGCCCTGTCGTACGGCCCGATCATCGCCGCCGGCACGTACCTCGTGCAGCGCGGGCACGTCAGCGGCGCGCTGGTCGCGACGTCGATCCCGCTCGGCCTGGCGATCGGGGCCTTCCTCTGGATCAACGAGTTCCCCGACGCGCGGGCCGACGCCGCCGCCGGCAAGCGCACGCTCGTCGTCCGCCTCGGCCGGGTGCGCGCCGCGCGCTGGTTCCTCGGCATCGTCGTCACCGCCAACGTCCTCGTCGCGCTCCTGCCGCTCTTCTACATGCCCATCACGCTCTGGTTCGGGCTCGCCGGCCTGCCCCACGCGATCGCGGCGGCGTCCCGGCTGGCGCAGTACCCCGACGAGCCTGCGCGGCTCGTGCGCGCGCAGGCGTGGACGCTCGGCGCGTTCATGCTGATGGCGCTCGGCCTGGGCGCCGGCTGGCTCATCGCCTGAGTCGTCGGCACATCGTTCGCAACGGAGGTCCGTCATGAACCGAATCCTCGTCATCTACGCAAGCGCCTTCGGTCAGACCCGGGCGATCGCCATTAGGCTGGCGGAGCGCCTCCGCCTCGCCGGTCACGCGGTCGAGCTCGCCGACGTGCGCGGACGCCCGCCCGCGCCCGAGGGCTACGACGCGGTCGTGCTCGGATCGCGGGTGCAGAACGGCAAGCACGCCGCCGAGCTCGTGACGTACGCGCAGCTGCACCGCGAGCTCCTCGCGCTCCGGCCGACCGCCTTCTTCTCGGTGAGCATGAGCGCCGCGACGCCGAGCATGGGGCCCGACCCACACGCCTACATCGCGAAGTTCGTGGCGACCACCGGGTGGACACCCGGGCGCCGGATCGCGATCGCGGGCGGCCTGCCCTATCGCAAGTTCAACCCGATCCTCCGGCTGGTGATGAAGTTCATGAGCTGGCGGGGCGGCCACAGCACCGACACCTCGCGCGATCACGAGTACACCGACTGGGCTCAGGTCGAACGCTTCGCCGACGACGTGGCCCGCGATCTCGCGACCAGCTTGCGTAGCTCCTCGGCCCAGAGCACGGCGCTGCCGGCGACGCCCATCCCGACCACCACACCGGGATCGAGCGGGACGGTGTAGAAGATCGGATTGAGCGCCGGCGTGAACACGATCGCCACCTGGAGCAGGTTGCCGACGACCAGACCGCCCAGGAGCCAGCGATTGCGGAGCACCGACAGGCGCAGCGCGCTCCGCCGGTCCGAGAGGCAGTTGAGCACGTTGAACCACTCGCACACGACGAGCAGCGTGAAGGCCTCGGTGCGCGCCACCTCGACCGGCACGCCGTCGTCGAGCCGCCACGCGAACCACCCGAGCACGACGGCGACCATGACCGGCGTCAGGAGCGCGAGGCGCCCCAGCATGGCGCGCGTGAGCAGCGGCTCGTCGACCGGGACCGGAGGCCGGCGCATCTCGTCGCCCTCGGCGGGCTCCATGACCAGGTTCACCGTGATCACGCCCTCGGTCACCAGGTTGTTCCACAGGATCTGCACCGCCATGAACGGCGCCGGCAGCCCGATCGCCATCGCGGTCACGAGGACGACGACCTCGGCGAGCGACGTCGTGCACAGCAGCAGGACCGCCTTCTTGATGTTGCGGTAGACGACGCGGCCCTCCTCGACTGCCGCGCCGATCGTCGCGAAGTTGTCGTCGGTGATGACGATCTTGGCGGCCTCCTTGGCCACCTCGGTGCCGGTCACGCCCATCGCCACGCCGACGTCGGCGCGGACCAGCGCGGGCGCGTCGTTGACGCCGTCGCCGGTGACCGCGACCACGTCGTGACGCCGCTGGCAGGCCTCGACCACTCGCAGCTTCTGATCGGGCTGCACCCGCGCGAAGACGGACACGCGCCCGAGCGCCTCGGCGAGCGCCGCGTCGTCCATCGCCGCGAGCTCGCGGCCGTCGATCACCTCGTCGCCCTCGCCGGCCAGCCCGAGCCGACGCGCGATCGCGAGCGCGGTCGCGGCATGGTCGCCGGTCAGCATGATCACCCGGATCCCGGCGGTGCGGCAGGTGGAGATCGCGTCGATCACCTCGTCGCGAGGCGGATCGATCTGCCCGACCAGGCCGAGCAGGACCGCCCGCCCACGCAGCGGATCGATCCCGCGGTCGCCATCGAGCTCGGCGTCCTCGAAGACCGCCACGGCGAGGACGCGCAGCGCGCGCTTCGCCATCGCCTCGGCGGCCGCGTGGACCTCGCCGCCGTCGTCGACGCACAGCGCGCGCACGACCTCGGGCGCGCCCTTCACGACGACGAACGGTCGCCCGTCGCGGCGATGCTGCGTCGCCATCAGCTTGGTCGCCGAGTCGAACGGCAGCTCGCGTTCCCGCGGCAGACGGGCGCGCAGCGCGGCCGGATCGACACCGCCCTTGCGCGCGGCGGTGACGAGCGCGGCCTCCGTCGGATCGCCGATCGCGACCCACTGCCCCTCGCGCTCGACGACGTCGGCGTCGCTGCACAGGACACAGGCCTCGAGCAGGCGCACGAGCGCGGGCCCACCGTCCGGCGTGAGCTCCCCGACCGGCGCGTAGCCGCCGCCGCTCACGGCGACCTCACCCACGCCCGGCAGCTGGATCGCCGCCACGGTCATCTCGTTCCGGGTCAGCGTCCCGGTCTTGTCGCTGCAGATCACGGTGGTCGCGCCCAGCGTCTCGACCGCGGCGAGCCGGCGCACGATCGCGCCGCGCCGGGCCATGCGCTGCACGCCGACGGCGAGGCCGATCGTCATCGCCACCGGCAGGCCCTCGGGGATCATGCCGACCATCTGGCTGACACCGAGCATCGCGATCTCGGCGATCGGCATGTCCCGTGCCAGCCCCAGCGCGACGACCAGGACCAGCACGCCGACCGCCGCGTACGTCACGTAGCGGCCGAACTGCTCGATGCGACGCTCGAGCGGCGTCGGCGGCGGGCGCGTGCGGGCGGCCAGCGCGGCGATGCGACCGATCTCGCTGTTCCCGCCGGTCGCGACCACGACCGCGCGCGCGCGGCCGCCGGTGACGAGCGTCCCCGCATGGACCACGCTGCTGCGATCGGCGAGCGGGGTGTCGCCCGGCACCGGAGCGCGAGACTTCGCGACCGGGGCCGACTCACCGGTCAGCGCCGCCTCCGCGACCATGAGCGAGGCGTCCTCGACGATCCGCGCGTCGGCCGCGATCGCGTCGCCCGCCGCGATCACCATCACGTCGCCAGGCACGAGCTCGCGGGCGTCGATGGTCGCTTCCACGCCCCCGCGCACGACGCGTGCCTGGGTCGCGGTCATGCGGCGTAGCGCGACGAGCGCCTGCTCGGCCCGACCCTCCTGGAAGGCGCCGATCACCGCGTTGAACGCGACCACGACGAGGATCACGATCCCGTCGCTCGGAATGCCCAGCACGAAGGCGACGAGCGCCGCGGCGAGGAGCAAGTAGATGAGCGGGTTCGCGACCTGCCCGAGGAGGCGCGCCCATCGCGATCGCGCCGGCGGCTCGGGCTGCGCGTTGGGCCCGAAGCGCGCCCGCCGCGCCGTCACCTCGCCGGCGCTGAGCCCCGACGCCGCGGACGAGCCGAGCTCGGCGAGGACGGCCTCGTGACCGCGGTCGTGCCAGGGCATCGCCGGGTGATGATGCGAGCAACGTGCCCGCGAATCTCGCGCCCCGGCGCGGATCTTTCGCGCAAGTCCTGCCGGTCAGCGGAGTCGCGCGGCGCGGGCGCGCTCGAGCGCGCGGCGCGTGCGCGCCAGCTCCTGGGCGTCGACCGGCGAGCCTTCGCGCAGCGCGAGCGCGCGCGCGAGGACGTCCCGCGCCTCGGCGACGCGGCCGGCGGCGAGGAGCGCCTCGCCCTCGCACGTCAGGCTGTACGCGAGCTCGGGCGAGCGGTCGCCCGAGGCCCGCTCCTCGAGCGCGTACGCCCGCCGGCACAGCTCGAGCGCACGCGCCGCGTCGCCGCGCGCGAGCGCCACGTCGCCGAGGTTGCCGAGCGGGATCGCGAGCGTCGGGTGCGTGGCGCCGAGGGTGCGCTCCCAGGTCGCCAGCGCGCGCGCGAAGTGATCCTCGGCCCGCGCGAGGTCGCCGCGATCGAGGAACACGCCGCCCAGGTTGTTGAGCGACGTGCCGACGTCCTCGTGGTCGGCGCCGAGCGCCGCCAGCCGCAGGGCGAGCGCCTGCTCGTAGAGGACGAGCGCCTCGTCGAGCCGATCCTGGTGGTAGATGACGGCGCCGAGGTTGTCGAGCGACGAGGCGACGTCGGGGTGACCCTCGCCCAGCAAGCCCTTGCGCAGCTCGAGGACCTGCCGGTGCAACGCCTCGGCGGTCACGTGATCGCCCTGCCGGGAGGCGAGGATCGCGCGATGGTTGAGGACGTCGCCGATGGGCAGCGCGTCGCCCGGGCCGGCGGCGGAGCGCAGCGCGAGCGCCTCGTCGTCCTTCGCGATCGCCGCCCCGAAGTCGCCGGTCGCCTCGAGCGCCGACGCTTCGGCCTCGAGCAAGGCCGCCCGCATCCGGGCGGGGCGATCGATGCGCGCCAGCGCGGCGTCGGCGGCATGCGCGAGGGCGAGCCCCTCCTGCGGTCGCCCGAGCGCGGTGAGGACGCGCACCGCCGTGATCCACGCGTCGGCCACGGTGCGCTCGGCGCGGGCCTCGGCGGCCAGCCGCGCGGCGCGGAAGACCTCACCCTCGAGGCCAGCGTACTCGCCAGCCTCGAGCGCGGCGTCGACCTCGACGACGAGCGCCTCGGCGATCAGCGACGCCCACGCCGCGCGCTCGGCGACGCGCACGGCCTCTCGCGCCCGCTCGCGCGTCCGGCGCGTGTCGGCGGCGTAGGCGGCCGCGCGAACCTCGGCGACCGCCGCCTCCGCCGCCGCCAGATCGTCCTGCCGCGCCGGATCGGTCGGCCGCGGCACCGCCGCGAGCAGCCCGCTGGCGTCGTTGCACGCCTCGAGCGATGGCAGGCGGGCGACCGCGTCGAGCGCGCGGTCCATCAGCGCCACGTCGCGACCCGCGCCCAGCCGGGTCACGAGCGCGCGCAGCTCGGCGCCCCGGCGATCGAGGCACGCCAGGCGCAGGTCGAGCAGCGCCGGCGACTGCTCGCGGCGGACGCTGGTCGCCTCGCAGGCGGCGACGCGCGCCGCGCCCAGCGCGCGGGCCCGCCGGTCGAGCTCGTCCCCGACGCGCGCCGCCCACGTCTCGGCGTAGGCGCGCCCGCTGCCGCGGAAGGCGGCGATCAGCCGCGCCCGCGCGTCCTGGTTCCACAGCGCCAGCGCCGGCTGATCCACGCCCCGGCAAGGCGGCGCCTCGCCGGCGCTTCGCGTCAGGCCGACGACGGCGAGCGCGCCGAGGCCCAGGACCGCGACGCCGAGCCCGACCCGCCGCAGGCGCTGCGCCGGGTCGCGCGCCAGCTCGGCCAGGAGCAGCTCGAGCGACGCGAAGCGATCGACCGGATCCGGCGACAGCGCCTTCAGGAGCGGCCGGCGGATCCACGCCGGGACGTCGCGATCACGCGGCGCGGGTCGGACCCGGTGAGTCAGCGCGTTGGCGAGGATGGCGTCGGGGTTGTCGCCGGCGAACGGTCGCTCCCCGTACAGCGCCTCGTAGAGCGCGACCGCGAACGAGTACTGATCGACGCGCGTATCGTGGACGCCGGGACGCCGCTGCTCGGGCGCCATGTACGACGGCGTGCCCATCGCGCGGCTCACCACGACGCGCGGGCTCGCCTCCTCCTCGGGCTCCGGCGAGGTCTCGCTGTCGACGCTGTCGACCGACCCCGACGGGACGCCGACGCGCGCCAGCCCGAAGTCGAGCACGCGCACCCGATCGTCGCGCCCGATCATGACGTTGCCCGGCTTGAAGTCGCGGTGGACGATGCCGGCCGCGTGTGCGGCGCACAGCCCGCGGCCCGCCGCCGTGAAGACCGCGAGGACCTCGCGCCACGATCGCGGTGTGCGCCGCCACTCGGCGAGCGTGGGGCCGTCGACCAGCTCCATCGCGATGAAGACGCCCTCGTCGAAGCTGCCGGCGTCATGGACCGCGCACACGTTGGGGTGCGAGACCCGGGCCATGGTCTTGGCCTCGGCGATGAGGTGCTCGCGCCCGTCGCCGGTCACGTCGCGCACCAGCTTGAGCGCGACGCGGCGATCGAGCTCGGGATCGTACGCGGCGTACACGTCGCCCATCCCGCCCTTGCCCAGCAGGTCGATGATCACGTAGCGCCCGATGACGCCGCCGCGCGTGAGCCGCGGGAGCCTTCGCGCGCGCCGCCGCTGCGCCGGCGGAGAGGTGACCGTCTCGGTCGCCGGCGTGTCATCGCGCCGCAGGAGCTCGGCCGCCGCCCGGACCTGCGAGGCCGAGGACGGCGCCGACCCGTCCTCGGGCTCGGTCGAGTCCTGATCGGCCATCCTCCCATTGTACGCCGCGACCCGCGGTCACGGCACGACTCACTCCGCGCGCAGCTCCTCGACCAGCGCCGGCAAGGCATCGTAGCGCTCCTCGGGGAGCTCCTCGGCGCGGAAGCGCACGCGGCCGCGCCGATCCACGACCAGCACCGTCGGCAGCCGCGTGATGCCGAGCGGGGGCTCGCGGACGGTCATCTCGGGATCGCGGGCGATCGTGAACCGCGCGGGCACCTCGGCGAGGAAGCGATGGACCACGGCGTCCTCCTCGTCGACCGAGATCGCGACCACGTCGACGTCGGGATAGGTCGTCGCCAGGCGATCGAGCTTGGGGAAGGAGTCCCGGCACGGCTCGCAGTAGGTCGCCCACACGTCGAGGACGAGCACGCGCCCCGCCGACGCCGCCGGCGACCACGGCTCACCGGAGAGCAGGCGCAGCGACAGCGGCGGCAACGGCGTCGCCGCGTCGGCGGCCACGAGCGCGGGCCGCGCCGGCGCCGGCGCGCCGCAGGCGACAGCGGCGAGGACGACGAAGGCGACGAAGGCGACGAGGCACGACGCGCGCATCGCGGGAGCGTACTGCGAGCCGGCGTTGCGCGCCGGCGCGTCAGGCGAGAAGATGCCGCCACCATGAGCCGCACGATCGCCTCGCTCGTCGCCGTCGTCGTCGTGTGCTCGCCCGGGCTCGCGCGCCGCGCCGAGGCTTGAGGCATCGGCGCGCCCGTCGGTCCGACGGGCTGTGAAGGCAAGACCCACGCGCGATCACGGTGGCTGGCCGGCGCCTCGACCGGGGCGATGGCCTCGACGCTGAGCTTCACCGGCGACGATCGCGTCGACATCACGCAGTACGCGCTCCTGGCGACCATCGGCCACGTCCGCCCGGCGCGCTGGAGCGTCCGCCTCGCGCTCGGCGCGGTGCTCGACGGCGCGCTCGAGGATGGCGCGCGCAGCTTCGATATCGGTCCCGGCGTGGTCGGCTCGGTCGGCGTCGCCAAGATGTGGTCGTGGGACGCGTGGTTCGTGACCGGCTCGTTCGGCTTCAGCGCGTCGCGCACGACCACGGGTGAGACCGGCAGCGCCGCCCCGCGCGAGACGCTCTCGGCGTACGACGCGCGCCTCGGCGCGATCGCCGGCCGCACGTTCGGCAGCGCCAGCCCGTACGTCCTCGTGCGCGGCTTCGGCGGGCCGGTCATGTGGCGCCGTGACGCCATGGACGTGACCGGCGCCGACCGCCACCACTACCAGCTCGGCGCGGGCACGAGCATCGCCGCCGGCCGACTCTCGCTCACGCTCGACGTCGCCGCGCTCGGCGAGCGCGCCGCGTCGCTCGGCGTGGCGCTCGAGCTGCGCTGAACCGTCCAGGCGCGCGCGCGTCGTGTATGGTGGGCCGATGGCCACGTGGATCCGCACCGAGGCGCAGCTCGACGACCTCGTCGACGAGCTGTCGCGCGTCCGCGCCATCGGCCTCGACACCGAGGCCGACAGCCTGCACCACTACACGGAGAAGGTCTGCCTCATCCAGGTGAGCGCCCACGGCGGCGGGTCCTGGCTCGTCGATCCGCTCGCCCTCCCCGACCTGACGCCGCTCGCGCCGCTCCTGGCCGACCCGTCGATCGTCAAGGTCGTGCACGGCGGCGAGAACGACGTCATGTCGCTGCGCCGCGACTTCGGCTTCGGGTTCGAGACCCTGTTCGACACGGCGATCGCGGCCCGCCTCCTCGGCGACCGCGAGGTCGGGTTGCAGGCGCTCGTGCGCAACGAGCTCGGCCTCGAGCTCGACAAGGGCAGCCAGCGCGACGACTGGTCGCGGCGGCCGCTGACCGCGAAGCAGGAGGCGTACGCGCTCGGCGACGTCGCGCACCTGATGGCGCTGGCGACGCGCCTGACCGCACGCCTCGCCGCCGCCGGCCGCACCGAGTGGGCGCGCGAGGAGTTCGCGGCGCTCGCCGAGCTGCCGCCGGCGGAGAAGCGCTCCGGCCCCGACGAGTTCCGCCGCATCAAGGGCTCGTCGGCGCTGTCGCCGCGCAAGCAGGCGGTGCTGCGCGAGCTCCACCAGTGGCGCGAGGCGCGGGCCGCCGAGGCCGACCGCCCGCCGTTCAAGATCGTGGGCAGCGAGGTGCTGCTCGCGCTCGCCGACGCCCTGCCCGAGCACCTCGACGAGGTCGAGCGCGTGCTGGCGCGCTACCCGCGCGCCGCCCGCGAGGCCGACCTCGTGCTCGACGCGATCGAGCGCGGCCTCGACCTGCCCGACAACGAGCTCCCGGTGAAGCCGCGGAACGAACGCCCGCGCCGGTCACAGGCCACGCTCGAGCGCGTCGACGCCCTCCGCGCGTGGCGCGTCGCCGAGGCCGAGCGCTCCGGCCTCGACGTGTCGATCGTCATGCCGCAGCGCCTGCTCGAGCGCATCGCCGACGCCGGCCCCGAGACGCTCGACGAGCTCGCCGCCGTCGACGGCGTGCGCCGCTGGCGCGTCTCGGCGTGGGGCCCCGCGCTCCTCACCGCGCTCGACGCCTGACGCGGTGGCCCGATCCGGCGGCTCAGGCGCCGACGAAGGCCGCCAGGTGCTTGCCGGTGAGCGTCGCAGCGCGAGCACATGCCGCCGTTCACGGTGAACGTCTTGGTCTCGGTCTTCTTGCCGGCCTTCTCGACCGTGAGCTTGCCGGCGCCGCGCACCGTCGGCACGTTGAACGAGAACGCGTTCGACGGCCCGACGTAGGGCTTGCCCAGCCGGCTGAACAGGACGCGCAGCATCGCGTTGGCGTCGGTCACGGTGCCGACCGTCGAGCGCGCGTTGGCCCCCATCCGCTCCTGATCGACGAGGATCGCCGTCGTCAGCCCCTCGAGCACGTCGACCTCGGGCCGCGCCATCGACGGCATGAAGCCCTGCACGAACGCGCTGTAGGTCTCGTTGATGAGGCGCTGCGACTCCGCCGCGATCGTGCCGAACACGAGCGACGACTTGCCCGAGCCCGAGACGCCCGTGAACACGGTCAGCCGCCGCTTGGGCAGCTCGACGGTGACGTCCTTCAGGTTGTTCTCGCGCGCGCCCTGCACGCGGATGAGATCGTGGCGGTCGGCGGGGTGCGGCTTCGAGGACGCCATGCGCCATCCTACGGAGGATGTGGCACGAGCGCTATCGCGAGCCCGGCTCGCTAGCCCTCGAGCGCGGCCATCACCATGCGCGCGACGTCGGACGTCGGACCCCGCGGGTGTGTCCGGCGATGCAGCTCGACCACGCGCTGCGTGTCCTCGACCCGGGCGATCAGCGCGCGCGCCTCGACGAACGAGCCTGGCCGCGCCGCGAAGAGCAGCGACGTCGGCTGGACGCGGCCGAGCTCGACCGCGGCCGAGACTCGCCGGTTGCAGCGGCACGGCGCGGCGTCGGCGACGAGGCCACAGTGCGCCCGTGTGAACGCCTCGATCGCCTGGCGCGCGCGCTCGAGGCGCTTGCGGAACGCGGCGGGCTCGAGCTCCATCGCCGCCGCCGCGTCCGGCGCCGGCAGATCGAAGATCTCGCCCAGGATGTAGGCGAGGCGATGCGGGCGGTCGAGGCACTGGAGCATGGCGAGCGTGCAGCCGACCTTGACCTCCTCGGTGAGCACGCTCTCCTCCGCGTCCTCGGGACCGCGGTCGGAGAGCCCGTCGAGCAGATCCTCCGCGAACGAATCGAAGCGCAGCCTCTCGCGCTCGACGCAGCTCTTCTTCACGTCGAGCAGGTAGTTCGACGCGACCCGGTACACCCAGGTCGTCAGGCGGCTGCGGAAGTCGAACTGCGAGAGCCGCGTGATCGCGCGCACCAGGATCTCCTGGGTCGCGTCCTCGGCGTCCTGCGGGTGCCACAGCATCCGCAAGGCCAGCGCGTGGACCGGCCGCTGGAGCTCGCGGACCACGGCGGCGACCGCGTCGCGATCGCCGTCGAGCGCGCGGCGGGCGAGGTCCTCGAGCGTCGGCGCCATCATCGCCCGCCCCGCAGGGCGGCGTCGCCGTACGGGTTGTCGATCACCATGAGCCAGCGGCCGTCGGCGCCGCGGCGGAGCACCGCGATCGACAGCCCGGACGCGGTGATCGGGCTCCCGTCGGGGCCGACGCCGGTCATCTTCCACGGCGTGAGGTGGAGCGCGACATCACCGGCCGCGATCACCTCGTGGCCGTCGAACGTGAAGCTGGCCTTCGCGGCGACGAACTCGGCGAACATCGCGCGCAGCGGCGCATCGCCGTGCACCGGCGTCGCAGGCTGGCCGACCACGACGGCGCCGGGCTCGTAGGTCCGCATGACCCCGTCGATGTCGCCGCGGTTGAACGCGGTGGTCATGGCTTCGATCGTGGAGAGTACCTGGGCTCTGGTGTCCATACCCGTTGGACGATCGGGGTCGGCGAAGTGTGACCAGGCACCGGCGAACACGACCAGCGCCCCGGCAGGCGGGCGAGAAAGCGCCGCGCGTTGCCGGCCAGGACCGCGGCGATCGCGGCGTCGTCGAGCCCGGCCGCGGCGAGCGCCGCGGCCAGCGCGGGCAGGTCCGCCGTCGAGGCGACGCCGCGGATCGGCCGGATGTTGCCGTCGAGGTCGCTGCCGATCGCGACGTGCGCGACGCCGGCCACCGCGACGGCGTGCGCGACGTGCGCCGCGAAGCGCTCGGCGTCGCGCCCACCCAGGATCGGCGCGTGCACCAGGATGCCGACGAGGCCGCCCGACGCCGACACGGCGCGGAGCTGGTCGTCGTCGAGCCCGCGCGGGTGATCGTGGATCGCGCGCGCCGACGTGTGGGTCGAGATCAACGGCGCGCAGACCTCGGCGGCGAGCGCCGCGACGGCGGCGGCGGCGTCGGGCGACAGGTGCGCGAGATCGACGACCGCGCCGGCCGAGTGGATCGCGCGCACCGCCTGGACGCCGGCCGCGGTCAGCCCGCCGCGACGCGGATGTGGATCGGTCGCCGAGTCGGCGAAGTCCGAGTGCCAGGCGTGGGCGAGGCCGACGATGACCACGCCGGCGTCGAGCAGCGCGGCGAGGCCGGCCTCGTCGGGCGGCGGCCCCTCGTACGACAGCCAGGTGGGCGCCGGGACACGCGCGCGCAGCTCGGCCGCGGCGGCGAGCAGCCCGGGCAAGAGGTGCCCCGGCACCGGCACCGGCCGCAGCCCCGACGGCAGGTACAGCGAGAGCACCACGCCCGCCGGCGGCGGCGCGAGCGCGAGCTGGGTCTCGCCCAGGCGCTTCCCCGCGAAGTGGATCTGGAAGAGCGTGTCGACGTGCAGATCGATCACGTCGACGCCCGGCGCGGCCGCCGGCGCCGGCGCGGGCGCGCGCACCGCCGGCGCGTCACACGACGACGTCGCGATCGCCGCCGTCGCCGCGACCGTCGCCGCCAGCCGCGCGCGCGCGACGCCGCTCAACGCACGCCGGCGAGCGGCACGTAGTAGCCGGTCGCCACCGCGACCGCCGGGTACTCGCCGTCGGGCAAGGCGACCGCGTAGGTCAGCTCGATCGCGTCGCCCTTGTGCAGCGTGGTGCGGGTGTGATCGACCGCCGCCATCGCCGCGTGCGCCGGCGACGCGGTGACGCCGCCGACCTCGAGCACGAGCGCGTCGACGTACGAGACCTCGTCCTCCTCCTCGGCCAGCTTCACGCGCACCTGCCCGCCGACGACCTTGACCTTGCCGATGTCGCGGCGCTGCGTCCGCTCCGCCCGGGCGCCGATCACGTCGATCAGCACCTCGCCGCGCAGCTCCCACGCCGTGCCGGTCCACACGTAGAGGCGCGGGCACGAGATGCACGGCCAGGTCATGTCGAGATCCTGGTCGGTGATCGTCACGCTGCCGCCGCCGACCGGGAGCTCGCGCACGACGCCGTTGATGCCGTACTCGCCGTTGAAGGTGTTGGCCTTGCCGATCAGCAGCACGTGGTCGGCGCCGACCGCCTCGAACGTCGCGCCCTCGCTGCACCGCTGCGCCGCGTACGGCTTGAGCGCGGCGAAGTCGGGCTCGTTGCCCCAGAAGTCGGGCTCCTCGTTGAGCCCGATCAGCGCCTGCATCGTGTACTCCTGATCCGGCTGGAACACCGCCTTGGGCACGACCGCCGCCCAGCCGTCGGCGAAGCTGCACGTCACGGTGAGCGCGCCGGACGCCGCCAGCGGCTCGGTCGGCCCGCCGGTGTTCGACGGCGCGCTGGGCGGCGGCGAGGAAGGGCCGCACGCGGCGGCGACGAACGGCGTGGCGAAGAGGATCCGCGAGAGCGTCTTCATGGTGGCGCGAGCGTACACGTCGGCCCCGCCCGGAGCGCGTCACGGCCGACGGGAATCGCCGGCGCACGCCGCTGACCGTTCGGGCAGGTCCGCGCGGCCGGGCGGTCGGCTAACCTCCGCGGCGATGACCAAGCCCACGCTCACGTACTTCGACATCCCGGCGAGCCGCGGCGAGGAGTGCCGCCTCGCGCTCGCCCTCGCCGGCGTCGACTTCGTCGACAACCGGATCAAGGGTCCCGCCTGGCCCGAGCTCAAGCCGACCACGCCCTTCGGCTCGCTGCCGACGCTCGAGCTGCCGGGCAAGGGCGTCTTCGCGCAGTCGAATGCGATCCTCGTGCTCGTCGGCCGCAAGCACGGCCTGCACCCGACCGACGACTTCGTGGCCGCGCGGCACGAGGCGCTCATGGCGTTCGCCGAGGAGCTGCGCCATCACGTGAGCCCGGCGCTCCGCATCAAGGAGGAGCCCGAGCGCACGAACAAGCGCACCGAGCTCGCGACCACGTACATCCCGACGTGGGCGGGCTTCGTCGAGCGCCAGCTCGGCGACGGCCCGTTCGTCGCCGGCGACAAGCTCCACGTCGTCGATCTCAAGCTCTACATCGTCATGCGCTGGTTCAAGAGCGGCTCGGTCGATCTGGTGCCGACGACCGTGTTCGACGGGTTCCCCAGGCTGCGCCGGCTGTTCGACGCCGTCGCCGAGCACCCCGGCGTCAAGGCGTGGCAGGCGCGCCAGGCGTGACCCGGCGGACGCCGAAGTCCGCTTAGACTCCGGGGCATGCGCTTCTACGAGCAGGCCCAGGGCGTCTACTTCGACGACCTCGATCCGTTGCACATCCTGCACAACGCGCGCTACGTGCTGCTCTTCGAGCGCACGCTCGGCGCCTTCTGGATGGACCTCGGGCTCGGCCCGTTCCAGGCGTCCGATCGTCCCGAGCAGTTCCACCTCGTCGCGCGCAACGAGATCGACTACCTCGAACCGGTGCGTGGCGTCGGCCGCGTCCGCGTGCGCCTGTGGATCGAGCGCATCGGCTCGTCGTCGCTCACCTTCGCGTTCCGCCTCCTGCCCACCGACCGCGACGTCGAGCACGCGCGCGGCCGCCGCACGATCGTCCACGTCGACCCGCAGTCGCTGCGGCCCCAGCGCTGGTCCGACGAGGTCCGCGCCCTGCTCGCGCCGTACACCGAGGCCAGCGGTTGATCTGGAATCTCGCGCCCTTGCGCGAAGCCGAGGACAACGACGCAACCCGCGGACGCCGCTCGCGATAAGGGCGGCATGATCATCATCTGGGGCACCCACCACTACGGCCAGATCGGCGGGCACGGAGACCACGAGCACCTGGTCACCCGCTTCGGTCACCTCTACTGGTTCCCGATCTTCCCGCTCGAGTCGCGCTGGGTCACGCGCCGCATCGGCGATCAGCTCCTCGGGATGGAGGTTCCGCTCTCGGGGCGGAGCGTGGCCGCGACGTACCTGCGCTTCTGGGCGCCGCTCGCCGCCCTCGGCCTGGGCGCCACGCTGACCCTCTGGGGGTTCGCCGCCGCCGCGGCGCTCCTGGCGCTCTCGGCCTGGAGCTGGACCTGGATGCGAACCCGGCGAGGCCGCGAGCGCCGGCGCGCGCAGCTCAACCAGCTCACCTTCGAGACCGCGTGTGATCCGTCGATCCGGAAGCCCGACGAGTGCGCCGCGCTCCGGCCGGAGATCGACGCGCGCTTCGCCGAGGTGAGCGCGGGCCGCACGCCCGACGACGTGGCGCGCTTCGGCGCGGACACGCCGCTCGAGGGGGCGCTCGCCTACGCGTCGTTGCGGCTGGTGGCGGCGACGGCGCGCGGCGAGACCGCGCGGCGCGCACGCGCGGCCTCCGAGCGCGTGCTGGATCGCCTGACCGATCGCGACGCCGACGCGCTCGGCGAGGGCGGGCCCTACCGCGCGCGGCAAGCGGCCGGGGCGACGCCCGACGACCTCGAGGCCGCGGCGGCGAGCGCGGTGCAGGCGCAGAACCGCGCCTTCGACGAGGCCCTCGCGGCGGCGCGCGGCTCGAACCGCACGGCGTGGGACAACGATCCCGCGAACCCGGCGGTGCGAGCCGAGATCGCGCGCAACAAGGCCGAGCGCGCGTGGTGGCGTCTCGACCTCTCGTGGCGCGGATGGCTCCTGGTGCTCACGCTCGGGCCGGCGTTCGCCGGCGTCGTCGGCCACAAGCTGTACACGGAGCACGTCTCGGCCAGGCGCGCGCTCGTCGAGCTGCGCGCGCTCACCGACGAGCTCTGCGCGTGCCCCACGCAGACGTGCGTCGACGACGTCGTGAACCGGTATACCCCCGACGAGGTCGACCGTCTCGAGCGCACCGCGCGCGACGGGCTCGGCACCGACGGCGACGTCGACGATCTCGGTCGCCGTGTCGAGGCGTGCCTGGACGAGGCCGCGTCCCTGCCGGTGGAGTAGCACCGGCGACCGGGCCTGGCACAATGGCCCCGATGGTGCGCGTGATCGTCAGCGGTGGGCAGACGGGCGCCGATCGCGGCGCGCTCGACGCCGCGATCGAGCTCGGGCTCGAGCACGGCGGCTGGTGCCCGCGCGGACGGCGCGCCGAGGACGGCCTCATCCCGGCGCGCTACCAGCTGCGCGAGACGACGGCGACCGACTACGCGGCGCGCACCGAGCGGAACGTGCTCGACAGCGACGGCACCCTGCTCGTCACCCGCGGCGCGCCGACCGGCGGCAGCGCGCTGACCGCCGCGCTCGCCCGCCGGCACGGGCGACCGTGCCTCCACGTCGACCTGGCGCAGACACCACAGCCGGCGGCGGCCGCCGCCGTGCGCGCGTGGCTGGCGTCGCACCGGGTCGCGCGCCTCAACGTGGCCGGTCCGCGCGCGAGCCACGCGCCGCAGATCGCCGACGACGTCCGCGCGCTCCTGCGCGCGGCGCTACGACCGCCGACGTGGGACGAGCTGCGCCCGCTCCTGCCGCCCGAGCTGCGCCGCTGGGTGCTCCCGGACGTCACCTGGGATCCGCAGAAGCTCTGGTCGATCGACCTCCCGGTCCGCGACGTCGCCGTCGACGAGCTGGCGTGGATGCTCGAGCTGCCCTGGTGGCGCGACGGCGACCGCTACTTCACCGTGCGCCCCGCCGACGTCGCCGCCGACCCCGCGCAGCACGCCCGCACCCTCGCCGCGGATCTCGCTCACCCGCTGGTGGGCACGATGATGGAGGGCCGGCTGGTGCTCCTCGACGGCCTCCATCGCCTGCTCAAGGCGCGCCTCCTCGGAGCTCCCACGGTCAGCGTCCGCGTCCTCCCTGCCGATCGCATCGACGAGATCCGCGCGACCTGACCGCCGCGGGCTCGTCAGCGTCCGGCGAGGAGCTGGTGCGCGAGCAGGTCGGTCAGCCAGCGGTTGGCGCGCGCCGGCGGCCAGCCACGGCCGGCGACGAGCGCATGATAGAGTTCGGCGCTCGTCAGCACGAAGAAGAGATCGCTGGCCTGCCGCCGCGTGAGCGTCGGCCGCAGCCCGGCGCCCTTGGTGGCGAGCGTGGCGACGATCATGGTCGACGCCTCGGCGCGCAGCGCCTCGGACGCGGCCAGCGTCGCCTCGATCTCGGTGCCGCGCTGCGGCCCGAGGTTGGCGAGCAGCGGGCCGACGCGCGCGAAGATCTCCGCGGTGCCCTCGACGTAGAGCTCCAGCGCCCGGTACGGGTCGGCCTCCTCCTCGAACGCACGGAACCACGGCATCACCTCGCGGGCGGTGGCGCGGTGATCGGCGTGGACGTCCCGGTCGAGCGTGGGCGACCACTGGTCGAACCCTGCCACCGTCGCGTGCAGCACCTCGCTGAGGATCGCCGGCTTGCTGCGGAACGTGAAGTAGAGCGTCTGGACCGCGACGCCCGCGCGCACCGCGATCGCCGCCATCGTCGTCGGCTCGTAACCCTGCTCGCACACGAGCTCGTACGCCGCCCGGAGCATGCGCCGCCGGGTCTCGAGCGCGCGGTCCTGCCGGGATCGCCGGGGCGCGGCCTTGCCGCTGGGGGGCTTCTTCTTCACTGTAGTTCGACTCTAGAGTTGGAGTATAGTGAATCTATGGACGCGACGCTCCCCGCCCCGGCTCACCAGCCCCCCGCCGCTCGCCGCCTGCCCACCGTCGTCTGGTGGCCGGTCGGGCTCCTCGCCGTCTCCGTCGTCGCCTTCTTCCCCACGTACTTCGGGCGGATGCCGGGCTTCGCCGGCACGTCGGGCGCGGTCCACTTCCACCTGGCGACGATGATCGCGTGGATGGCGCTGACCATCGTCCAGCCGATCCTGATCAGCCGGCGCCAGGTCGCGCTCCACCGAGCGCTCGGCCGCGCGACCTACCTGCTCCTGCCCGTCATCGCCCTGGGCTTCGCGATGATCCTCCGGGACGGCCAGCTCCGTCACAAGGAACCCGAGCTCATCCTGGCGACGGGCTTCGACGCCGGGATGTTCTTCTTCCTGGCGGGCATGGGCCTCTTCTACCGGCGGCGACGCGAATACCACGGGCCGCTGATGATGATGTCCCTCCTGCCGTTTCTCAACCCGACCCTGGGCCGACTCGTCGCGCCCGGCGCGGGTGTCCCGGTCGAGCTGGTCGTGATGATCGTGCTCCTGGTGCGCGCGCGGCGCCGTGGGCACGTGACGCGCCCCTACGTGCTGGCCCTCGCCTGCTTCCTGGTCGCCTCCGCGATCCTCGCCGTGCTCATGGGCGCCGCGCCCGGCGTCAGCGAGACGCTCTGGCGACTCCTCACGGGGTGACGGGCCGATCGATCTTCGCCAGCGGTTGCCAACGGCTGCCGGTCACGGCGCTGCGACGTCGGCTCCCTCTGCACGGAGGGAAGCGGATGGACAAGAAGCTGCAGCGACTGCTCGACAACGCGCTCGACCTGGACCAGGGGGCGCCCGAGCCCGCCGGTGTGCCGGGGCGATCGACCTTGACCTCGCGCCTGACGCCGGCGCCGCAGGTCGTGTTCCGGGTGTCGGATCCCGAGACCGCCCGCGCGCTCGGCGCGTCGCTGCGCGGTCGGGACGACAACGGCGTGGCCGCGGGCGCCGAGGAGGCGGTGGCACGCGCCGGGGGGAGCGGCGGTGGCGCACCGCTACGCGCCGATCTCCAGGATCGCTTCGAGGCCTCGCTCGGCGCGGATCTATCGGGCGTGCGCGTGCACACGGGCCCGGCGTCGGCGGAGGCGTCGCACGCCGTGGGCGCGCGCGCGTACACGGTCGGCAACGACATCCACTTCGCCGGTGGCCAGTACCAGCCCGACGATCCGTTCGGCGTGCACCTCCTGGCGCACGAGGTCGCCCACACCGTACAGCAGTCGGGGGGCACGGTCTCGCGCCAGCACAAGCTCGAGGTCAGCGCCCCGGTCGACGGCGCGGAGCTCGAGGCCGATCGCGCGGCCGACGCCATGGTCGCGGGCCAATCGTTCGCGATCGCCGGCGCCAGCGGCCTCGCGCGCAAGGTCCACCGCGACAAGAACCCCGACGCGGCCGACGCCAAGGACGCCGACGCCAAGAAGGACGAGAAGGTCTCGACCCGCTGGTACCTCGACTTCGAGGACAAGCCGGCGGGCGGCGGCACCAAGAGCAAGGTGCCGTCACGCGACACCAAGGACGCGCTCTACGCCACGCTCAAGATCTTCCCCGCCGACGCGACCTCGGCCGAGAAGATCGAGGGCGTCAACGCGGCCAACCACGGGCAGGTCTTCCTCAAGTCGCTCGAGCACCCCAAGGACAAGGGCGGCAAGCTCTCGGCCGAGATCAAGTACGGCAGCAAGCCCACCGCCAAGATCACGGTCAACATCAGCGAGACCGGCAGCGCCAAGGACGACGGCAAGCTGAAGGGCCAGCTGCAGAAGCAGGTCGACGCCAAGGTCCAGTCGATGATGGGCGACGCGACCTTCGATCAGGGTGACCCGGCGACGATCCAGGCCAAGGTCCAGGCCGAGGCCGAGAAGATCGTCGCCGCCGGCTCGGGGGGCAAGGCCGATCACTTCACGGTGACCACCCAGTACAACGAGCACGCGGGCGCCAACGGTCACTCGCTCAAGACCATCGACTACGGCGCCATCGCCAAGGAGGCGAGCTGCTACGCCAAGGTGACCGTCCCGAGCGAGAAGCTCACCGGCCAGGCCGGCGGCTCCGCCGAGGAGCACAAGGAGGACGCCAAGGAGGAGAAGACCGCCGACTCCAGCAAGGAGAGCGAGGAGAAGACCAAGCTGAAGGAGAAGGAGAAGAAGACGGTCGAGACGATCAAGACCCAGGTCTCGACCGCCCTCAAGTCGGCGTGGTCCAAGGCCAAGAAGCAGCACACGCAGGGCAAGACGTCGATCAGCGCCAGCGCCGAGGAGCAGATCGGCGGCGAGCTCGCCGGCAAGCTGAGCGCGTCGGCGGCGCTCAAGGACTTCGAGCTGCCGCTACCGGGCAAGCTGGGCAAGATCGCCAAGTACCTCCTCGGCGTGAAGGCCGACATCGGCGCCTCGGGCGAGATCTCGGGCAAGGTGAACGGCAACCTCAAGTTCAACCAGGGCGTCACCCACGAGCACCTCGACGAGCTGACCACCGAGGTCGTCAACTCGTGGGAGTCGACGGTCAACACGAACATCGAGAGCTACTCGAGCACCGAGGTGATGACCAAGGTCAGCGAGATGGTGAAGACCTACTACGAGGAGCAGCACTCGCACGAGGTGAAGAACAACACCTCGGCCGGCAAGAAGAAGACCAGCACGTGGTCGACGACGACCATCAACTTCAAGGTCGGCGATCCCATCCTGACCCTGTCGATCACGCAGTGACCACGAGAGGAGCCCTGTCATGCACACCAAGTTCCTGGAGCTCATCCCCGCCGGCGCCACCAAGATCGACGGCACGCGCTGGCGCCTCGTCACCGACGTCGACGGGGTCGCCGTCCCGGTGACGCTCGAGTCACTCGACGACGTGCTGCTCGTCCACACCACGATCGAGGGCCTGCCGGTCCCGGCGATGGCGGCCGACCTGCTCGCGCTCAACCGCGTCTTGCGCCGCGTGCGCATCGGCGCCGACGACACGATGATCACCGTGTGGGCGGACCTCGACCTCGCCGGCCCGCTCGACGAGCGCGTGATGTCGGCGACGCTCGACGCGCTCCGCGACACCACCGCCGACGTGCTCGCGCTCGGCGGCCGGGCGATCGGCGGCCCCGACGCGCGCGTCGTCGGGGTGAGCTGAGCCCGGCTATGACAGCCGCGCGTGCAGGTCGAGCCCGGCCTTCACCGTCCCGGCGACGCTGGGATAGCCGGCCGTCGCGTTGGCCAGCCACAGGTTGGCGAGCGGCGTCTCGTGCGGCACGCGCCCGCGTCCGACGTGGCGCGGCGTGAGCGCGACGCCGTAGGCGTTGCCGTCGGGGGCGCCGCAGTAGCGCTCGTTGGTCGTGGGCGTGCCCATCACCATGAGGTCGAGGTGGCGACGGAGCCCCGGCACGTAGCGCTCCTCCACGATCTCGAGCAGGCGATCGCGGACGCGCTTCTTCGCCTGGTTGTACGCGCGGCGGTCGCGGGTGCGGAGCTCGCGCCACGGCGCGTAGGGCGCGCTGGTCGCGAGCTCGAGGATCTGCGTGCCCGGCGGACACAGCCCGGGCGCGTCGCCGTGGAGCGTCGGCGTGGACATGAACAACCACGGGTCGTCGTAGTCCTGATGGACGAGCTGGCGCCGGTAGATCGCGTTCAGATCGTCGTGCGGGTAGTGCCACACGTTCCACGACCCGAACCCGTGCTCGCGCAGGTCGAGGCCGCGCAGGCCGAGGTAGAGCGTGAGGTTCCCCGACGAGTAGGCGTAGTCGAGCCGCTCGACGTAGTCGCGCGGCAGCCGGTCGTGCCCGATCATCCGCGCGGTGCGCTGCGGATCGATGTTGGAGATGTAGCGGTCGGCGGTGAGCACCTGCCCGTCGCGCGTGCGCACGCCGACGACGCGGTCGCCCTCGACGAGGAAGCGCTCGATCGCGGTCTCGAGCCGCAGCTCGCACCCGGGGCGCTCGCGGATGCGGTCGGCGATCCGTCCGACCAGGTGCTGGAAGTGTCGCTGCGGGTAGTAGGCGCCGCGATCGTAGCCGCGCACCAGCGCGACGTGGAGGAGCAGCGACACCTCCTCCGGCGGCAACAGGTAGTCGCCGGACTGGCCGGCGAGCACCGCCTGCAGGCGCGGCGGCATGTGCAGGTGATCGTAGAGCCGTTGCAGCGTCCAGCGCTGGTAACGCAGGAGGTGCGGGAAGCGCAGCGGCGCGGTGAGCAGCGCGCGCACGCCGATCTTCGGCGGCAGCCGATCCATCTCGCGCCCGATGGCCATGATCGTGTCGAAGTAGCGGTGGAGCGGCCGCGCGTGCGCGGGAAACTGGCGGATGAGGCGATCGCGGTACTTCTCGAGCCCGTTGGGGATGCGGTAGCGATCGCCGGCGACGACCACGTGATCGAAGCCCTCGGGATCGAGGCGGTGGAAGCGCACCTCGTCGTGGAGATCGAGCCGGCGCAGGAGCTGGTGGACCGACTCGCCCTCGCCGCAGCTGAAGATGTAGTGGACCTGCGCGCAGAAGCGGTAGTCACCCATCGCGAACGTGTGGGCGTAGCCGCCGGGCGTGTCGTGCGCGTCGACGACGAGCACGCGCCGGCCGTCGGCGGCGAGGAGCGACCCGATGGTCAACCCGGCCATGCCGGCGCCGATCACCAGATCGTCGAAGTGCTGCGCTCCGGAAGACATCGGCGCCATCCTACCCGGTCGCCGGTGAACGTGACCGTAGTAGGATCGTCCTCGCGAAAGGGGAGCTCGATGGCAGCGCCGCACGATGACGACGAGGACGACGGCGAGATCCTGCCCCGAGCTGGCTCGGTCGCGTCCGATGGTGGGCCGATCCTCCTGGGCCCTCGCCGCGCGTTCCGCTCGTGGACCGGCGCACGCGCCGACGGCGCTCCCGAAGGTGACTACCACGACGCCTGCCGGTCGCCCGGCGGCTATGGCGTCCTCGCACGGGACGGCGCTTCCATCACGGTGCTGCCGACCTATGCCGTCGACGCGCTGGTGGTCGAAGACGGAGCGCTGTGGCTGACGCTCGAGGGGAACCTGGAGGAGCTGTGGGCGGCGCGCTCGTCGATCCAGTTCAGGCCGCTCGGCCGCGCGATCGACGCCGACGAGCTCCTGCTCCTCGACGCGGCCTATCCCCTCGAGCGTGCCGAGCGCGAGGTCGAGCGTGTCTTCACGCTGCCGCGGCTCGCGGATCGCTACGAGCTGGACGAGGGAACCGAGGCCCCGACGGGCGGGTACTTCCGCGTGCTCCGGCTGCGCCCGGCGTGAGGGGCGCAGCCTGGCGGCAACTCCGCCGAGAGACGATCTGGTACCTTGCGCCGCATGAGCAAACGTAGATTCGTCAAGCGCAAGGCCGTCACCCAGACCCTCGATGCCGCCGCGCAGCAGCTCGAGCGCCTGCGCAAGCAAGCAGCCGCCAGACTCCTCAAGCGCCGCCGCCGGAAATCCGGCCAGTAGCGCTCGGTCGTACGTCGGGACCGCACGTCACCCGGCCAGCGCCTGGGCCACGGTCTCGCTGGCGTACTCGAGAAACTGCCGCACGAGCGGTGACATCGAGCGTCGCTCGACGACGAGCGCGCGCATCGGGTGCTCGGGCAGCGGGTGCCCTGGTAGGGCCTCGACCAGGCGTCCTTGCTGGAGGCCTCGCGCCGCGAGGAACGGTGGGACCTCGGTCACCACATCGCCGGCTTCCGCGAGCCGCAGCAGGTGGAGGTAGTCGTTCGTGACGAGCACGGGCTCGAGCTCGACGCTGGTGTCGCCGAGGTGCCAGACGCTCCCGCCGGAACCGCGCCAGCACGCGGTCGGAACTCCGAGCAGATCCGGGGGAGTCGCGAGCGGATGCGCGGCGAGGAACTTCCGAGAAGCCACGAGCCGGTGCCGATAGCGGGTCAGCGTGCGGCCGACGTAGCCGGCGGTGCCCGGCTCGCCCACGCGCAGCGCGACGTCGATCCCGTCGGCGACCAGGTCGACACGTCGGTCGGTGACGAAGACATCGAACGTCACGGCAGGGTATCGACGAGCGAAGGCGCGGAAGACCTGCCACAACGGCTCGAGGTGAGGCGGCATAGAGATGCGCAGCCGACCCGCCACACCCGAGGCGTCGTGAAGCCGTTGCTCCGCCTCCGCGAGCGCAGCGAGCGCCGGCTGCGCGTCCACCACGAGCTGATCACCCGCGGGCGTCAGCACGAGGCCTCTGGGGCCCCGTTCGAACAGGCGCATGCCCAGATCGTCCTCGAGCTTGCGCAGCTGCCGGCTGAGGGTCGGGAGCGGCGTCCCGGTCCGGCGAGCCGCCTCCGAGATGCTGCCCGCCTCGGCAGCCTGCACGAACAACTTCACGGCGTTGAGGTCCATCTGCGGTGCCTCTCGATTTCGAGAGGAAGCATCTCATGTTGCCATCTACCGGACCACAACAGAGAGGACCATCCTGACGCCATCACCGGGCGACGAGACGTCCTTCCGGTGCAAGCAACTGCCAACCAGGGAGATTTCGATGAGTGAACGCAGGACGATTCTGGTCACCGGGGCGACGGGCAAGCAGGGCGGCGCGGTCCTGCGGCATCTGCGCCGGGGCCCTTTCGAGCTGCGGGCGTTGACGCGGAACCCCGAAAGCGAGGCAGCGCGAGCGCTGGCGTCGCAGGGGATCCGCGTCGTCCACGGAGACCTCGACGACGCGGCGTCGCTGAAGGCCGCGCTCGCGGATGTGTGGGGCGTGTTCGCGGTGCAGAACACGTGGGAGGCGGGTGTCGAGCGCGAAGAGCAACAAGGCAAGCGGCTCGCGCGGCTCGCGCGGGAGGCCGGCGTGCAGCACTTCGTCTACAGCTCCGTGGGCTCGGCCGAGCGCAAGACCGGCATCCCTCACTTCGACAACAAGTGGCGGGTCGAGAACGAGGTGAAGGCGCTCGGGTTCTCGTCGTACGTGATCCTGCGCCCGGTCTTCTTCATGGAGAACCTGCCTTCGCCGTGGTTCCTGCAAGGCGACACGCTGGGGACGGCGCTGAAGCCGAACACCAGGCTTCAGATGGTGGCGGTCGACGATATCGGGCGCGTGGGGGCGCGCGCGTTCACCGACGCCGCCAAGCTGAACGGTCGCGCGATCGAGATCGCCGGCGACGCGGTCACCATGGCACAGGCCGCGGCGGCGCTCGGCAGGTCGCTCCGGCGCGACATCCGGTACGTCGAGCACCCCATCGCGGCGGTTCGCCAACAGAGCGAGGACATGGCCTTGATGCTCGAATGGTTCGAGCGCGAGGGCTATGGCGCCGACATCGCCGCGCTCGACGCCGAGTTCGGAGCGATGACGCGCTTCGAGGACTGGGCGGTCGAGACGCTCGCCGGAGCGGAGCAGGCTCGCGCCGCCACGGCGGTGCTGCGGCGCTACGAGGCCGCCCTCAACCGAGGCGACGTCGCGGACGTCCTGTCGCTCTATGCACCCGGTGCGGTGTTCATGGCGCAGCACCGGACCCCGGCCGTCGGACGCGAGGAGATCGAGACGGCGTACCGGGAGATCTTCGGCGCGATCCGGCTCGACATCCGCTTCGAGATCGATGAGGTGGTCGTGGTGTCACCGACGGTCGCGTACGCGCGGACGCGCAGCGCCGGAACGACGACCATCCTGGCCACGGGCGCCCATGTGTCCGAGGCCAACCAGGAGCTGTTCGTGCTCGTCCGGCCGGCCGAGGACGGCGACTGGAAGATCGGCCGCTACATCTTCTCGACGACGCAGCCACGCGGGTGATGCGATGAAAGCCTGGAGACTCCATCAACCTGGCGGACCGGACGCCTTCGTCCTCGAGGACGTTCCGCGGCCCGAGCCAGCACCAGGGAACGTGCTCATCGAGGTTCGCGCGTTCGGCCTGAACCGCTCCGAGTGGTTCACACGGATCGGTCAGTCGCCGACCGTGAAGCTGCCCCGCGTGCTGGGCATCGAGTGCGTCGGGACCGTGGTCGACGATCCTCGCGGCGAGCTCGCGGCCGGTCAGCGTGTCGCGGCGATGATGGGCGGCATGGGGCGGCAGTTCGACGGCTCGTACGCCGAGTACACCAGCGTCCCCTCGTCGAGCGTGTTCCCGCTCGAGACCGAGCTTCCCTGGGAGGAGCTCGGCGCACTCCCCGAGATGTTGCAGACCTGCCACGGCTCGCTTCACACCGGCCTCGAGGTGCAGGCCGGCGAGACGCTGCTCATCCGCGGCGGCACGTCGTCGATCGGCCTCGCGTCCCTCGCGATGGCGAAACAAGCCGGGCTCACCGTCATCTCGACCTCTCGCAGCGAGGGCAAGGCGGACGTGCTCAGAGCGGCAGGCGCCGACGACGTCCTCATCGACGCAGGTCGGGTGGCGGATCAGCTCCGTGCCGCGCATCCTGACGGGGTCGATCGCGTCCTCGAGCTGGTCGGGACGACGACGTTGCTCGACTCGCTGGCGTGTGCTCGTCCGGGCGGCGTGGTCTGCATGACGGGCATGCTCGGAGGAGCGTGGGAGCTGCCCGTGTTCCGCCCGATGGGCGACATCCCGACGGCCGTGCGGCTGACCTCGTACTCGGGCGGCGCCGGCGACATCTCCCGTGCGCAGCTACAAGCGTACGTCGCGATGGTGGAGCGCGGGCAGCTCGACCTTCGACGCGGCCCCGTGTGGCGCTTCGACCAGCTTCCCGAGGCTCATCGAGCCATGGACGAGAACCGGGCGAACGGCAAGATGGTCGTCGTCGTCCGCTGAGCGTGCGTTCGGATCCCGCTGATCCGGAAGGTGACTACTCCCGCGCTCCGGCTGCCGGCACCGCCGGTGGCGACCGAGTGAACGCCTCACGCAACAGCCTGATCTCCTCGCGCAGCCGGGCGAGCTCGGCGGCGCCGGCGACGGGCGCGCTCGGTTCCTCGGCATCGCGGCCGATGAAGAAGCTGGCCAGCGTTGCGGTCACGTAGCCCAGCACGCCAAGACCATAGATCGACAGGAACAAGGTGAGCACCCTGCCTTCGGTGGTCACGGGCCAGTACTGCGAGCCGATCGTGGTCAGAAGCATGGCCGTCCACCACAGGGCGTCCCAGTACGACGAGAAGCCGCCTGCCACCGCCTCGCTCCTCTCGAACGACCACATCCCCGCGGCTCCGACCAGGGCGATCAGCAAGGTGAGCACGGTGACGTAGCCGAAGCTGCGCCGCTTCAAGGCCGCGCGCAGCGCTCGCATCGAGCGGTTCGTGGAGCCGACGATGCGGACCAGACGGAAGGCCCGAAGCGCGCGCGCGGCACGGAGAACGGAGAGCGCTCGGAGCAGCCGGAACGCAGGAACGACAAGCGCGATCACGGTCAGCCAGTTCGAAGCAAGAAACCGCTTCTTCTCGGGAGCGATGAACAGACGCACCGCAAACTCGAGGATGAACACGGCCCAGATGACGGCTCCCACCACCTCGAGCAGTCGCGACTGTCCCAGAATCAGCTCATAAGCCACCACCCCTACCCAGACGAGGCTCAGCAGGAGCATCGGCACGCGCAGCCACTCGTCGAGTTCGTCGATCACATGCCAGCGATGCTCGGGTGGCTCGGGCTCGGTCATGTTCTCTCCTGTCGAGCGGTTCTCACCGGCTTGCGCGCCGCTCCAGGCGACATGGCTCGACGCGTGCATCCGTCCTGGGCGTGTCTTCGATCTCCAGCCTGACGGCACCGCGCTCGTTCACCATGGGCGAAGGATGGCATGACTCCCACGGGGCCATCTGGGATCGACGCCAGGCTCCGCGATCGGCGTTCGAGCGCTCGATCTGGCCTCCGAGTTCCGCGGCAGGTGCAGCATGACCACGGCGCGCTGGACCGGAAAGGCGCTCCTCGCGTGGCAGCGGGCGCACTCGAGCTTGTGGTTCATCCCGGCGCTGTTCGTCTTGATCGCCGGAGGAATGTCGACCGCGGCGCTCGAGATCGATGCTGCCCTTGGGCCCTTCGACGCCGGTGGATGGTGGCTCTTCACCGGCAATGCTGACGGCGCGCGCACCGTGCTGTCCGTCATCGCGGGCTCGCTCATCACCGTCATCGCGGTCGCGTTCTCCGTGACCATCATCGCGATCCAGCAAGCATCCACCCAGTTCACCCCCCGCGTGCTGCGAAACTTCACGCGCGACCGCGGGAATCAGATCGTGCTCGGCACGTACATCGCGACCTTCGCGTACTCGCTGCTGGTGCTGCGTCGCGTCCGCGAGGCCGGCGGTGACGTCGAGGGCTTCGTGCCCTCGGTCGCGATCTCGACGGCCATGTTGCTGGCGCTCGTCAGCCTGGGGCTGCTCGTCTACTTCATTCACCATGTGTCCGAAGCGCTACAGGTCAGCGCGGTCCTCTCCTCCATCCGTCGCGATCTGGACCACGAGCTGATGAGGATGTTCCCGGGCTCCGTGGGGCACGATGCGGGCGAACCAGCGGACTTCGACGCGCTCATGTCGACATGGGCCTCTTCGTGCGACGGACCTCACGCGGCGGTAACGTGCGACGCGGAGGGCTTCCTTCGACGCATCAATGACGCAGAGCTAGCGGCTGCTCTCCCGGACGAAGCGAACTTCGCGATCGTCGACGTCAGGATCGGCCAGTACGTGCGACCGGGCGATGTCGTGGTGCGGGTGTGGTCGGACCCGCCTCCGGGAGAAGAGTTGACCGAGCGTATGCGAGGAGCCTTTCAGCTCGATCGAGATCGTTCTCTCCAGCAAGATCCGCTGTTCGGGATCCGGCAGATCGTCGACATCGGAGTCAAGGCGCTGTCGCCCGGGATCAACGACCCGACGACGGCCGAACACGCGCTCGACCACCTGGGTGGCGCGCTGACCATGCTCGTTCACCGCGACCTCCCGTCCCCGATGCGCGTCCTGTCGAACGGAGCGCGCGTCCTCTTCCGGACCCCCACCTTCGCTGACTACGTGGAAGCGTGTTTCGCTCAGCTTCGCAGAGCGGCCAGATCGGATCTCCACGTCAGCCTCTACCTCATCGACATCCTCGGCAGACTGGCGAATCAGTCCAGTCGCGCGCGTTCTTCCTCGCTGCGTCACCAACTCGAGGAGGTCGTTGCCGGCTTCGATCAGGAAGGGCTCACCGACCGCGAGCGAACGACCTTGCGCCGTGCCCTCGATCTTGATGGAGGAGGTACCGTTCGCCACGCAGCTCACGCTCACCCATGGAATCGCGGCTAGGCGGCATCCCGAACTTGCGTGCGTACTCGCGGCTGAACTGGCTCGGGCTCTCGTAGCCGACATCGAAGGCGGCCGTCGTCACGGAAGCGCCGTTGGTCCGCAAGAGGCGTCGCGCCTCGAGTAGTCGAAGCTCCTTCTGGTACTGGAGCGGTGTCGTCGAGGTGATCGTCTTGAAGTGCTTGTGGAATGACGACGTGCTCATCCCCACACGCCTCGCCAGGTCCGGGATCGCGATGGGCGCGCGGAGGTCATCACGGAGATGCGCGATCGCGCGAGCGACGGCACTCGCGATGCTGTCGCGACGAATCAGACGTCGAAGCATGCCGCCACTGGGCGCGACCAGGAGCCGGTAATGGATCTCCCTGGTGATGAGAGGTCCCAAGACCTTGGCGTCGCCAGGCGCGTCGGCGAGCTCCAGATAGCGACGCATGGCGTCGAGCAGCGCTGGTTCCGCACGATGGGTCTCCGCTGCGCGCGCGGGATCGTCATCGAGCACGGCGTCCTCGAGCTGGTCGTAGAGCTTGCGGACGATCTCGATGTCCACCTCGAGGACGAGGGCCGTATACGGCGCTCGCGTGATCCTCGAGCGCACGGGCAGGTCGTGACTGACGAGGAGGTACTCCCCGGGCCCGAACGACAGGCGCTGTCCTCCAATGGACACCTGTTTCCGACCCTGGAGGATCAGGCACAGAACGGGGTCGTACACCGTGGCCTCGAACGAGGTCGGAGACTCCTGGGCCAGGAGGAGGAGCCCCGGCATCAGCCGAGCGACTTGCTCCCCGTTGCCTGCGGTCTGAAGGTGGCGATGGGCTCGCCGGATGAGTCCTTCCATGGGCGTCCTCGGCCTCCTGCACTCATCCTAGACGAGCTTGGTCCTGCCCGGGCCGAGTTCTCCCGCAGCGTGGAGGAATAGGCAAGAAGCTCGGAAGAAACGGCACGCGGGGATCGGGCCGGGTGGGTAGGCTGCGTTCGTTACGGGCGCAAAGGAGCAGCGAATGAAGGGTCGAACGCAGACGGCCGATGCTGGATCGCCGAAGCGAATCCTCGTTACCGGCGCGAGCGGTGCCGTAGGTCATGCCACCTGCGAGACGCTCGTTGCTCGAGGCCACCGGGTCGCGGGCTCGATGCGATCGCGTGGGGGAAAGAACGCGAAGCACACCAGCTCGCTGGAAGTTCTCGGCGCTGCCGTCGTCGAGATGGACGTCACGAGCGACGCGAGCGTCGAGGCCGGCGTGGCGGCCACGGTCGAGGCGCTTGGCGGGCTCGACGTGGTCTTCAACAACGCCGGAATTGGTTCCTACGGCATCCAGGAGCTGTTCAGGGCCGACGAGATGCACCGAGTCTTCGACGTCAACGTCTACGGCGTACAGCGCGTGATGCGGGCGGCCTTGCCCCTCCTGCGGGCGCAGGGCTCCGGCACCATCGTCTATACATCGAGCTTGATCGGTCGGGTCTCCATTCCGTTCTACGCGACGTACTGCGCCTCCAAGTGGGCGTTGGAGGCCATCGCCCAGTCCTACCGCGCTGAGCTTGCCCGCTTCGGGATCGACTCCTTCATCGTCGAGCCAGGCGCGCTGCCCACCGCGTTCCTCGACGGCATGCTCAGGCCGCGCGACCACAGCGACGACTACGCGCCGGAGACGGCGGCGCTTGAACCCTCCTTGACGCGGATGATCGAGTGGTTGCGGACCAACGCGGACCAGCGCCCGCAGATGGTGGCGAGCATCGTCGCCGACGCCATCGACCTGCCGCCGGGAAAGAAGCCGTTCCGCATCGTCGCCGATCGCTCGGGGATGGGCGAGAACATCGTGCGGTACAACGAAGTCCTGGGCCAGGTCACGCGCGGCATCTACTCCGCCAACGGCATGGAAGAGATGCTGGGCTCGAACTCGGGCCCGACCTGATTCGCGGTCGCCTGGAGGAACGTATGACCAAGACCGTCTTCATCACCGGTGCCTCGAGCGGCATCGGCAAGGCCACCGCCCACCACTTCCACGAGCGCGGCTGGAACGTCGTGGCCACCATGCGCTCGCCGGACAAGGCGGGCGACCTCGCCGGCATGGACCGCACGCTCGTGACTCGCCTCGACGTCCTCGACGGCGACTCCATCGGGAGTGCCCGCGACGCGGCGCTGCAGCGATTCGGACGCGTCGATGTGCTGCTGAACAACGCTGGCTATGGCGCCTATGGACCGCTGGAGGCGTTCTCGATGGAGCGCATCGAGCGCCAGTTCGCAACCAACGTCACCGGACTGCTCGCGGTGACGAAGGCCTTCCTCCCCGACTTCCGCGCGCACAAGGCCGGCGTCATCGTGAACATCTCGTCGATCGGCGGTCAGATGACCTTTCCGCTGGGCACCCTCTACCACGGTACGAAGTTCGCGGTCGAAGGCCTGTCCGAGGCGCTCCACTACGAGCTCGAGGCCTTCGGGGTCCGGGTCAAGATCGTTCAGCCGGGAATGATCAAGACCGACTTCGGCGGCCGGTCGTTCGACTTCTGCAACGACGTTTCGCTCGTCGAGTACCAGGGCACGGTTCGAAAGCTCTTCGCGCATTGGGGCAAGGTGGGGGCCAACCCATCGGACCCGCGTGTCGTTGCCGAGACGATCTGGGCGGCCGCCCACGACGAAACAAGCACCTTGAGGTTCCGCGCCGGCGCGGATGCCGAGGCACTGCTGGCGGACAGGAAGGCGCAAGACGACGCGACGTTCATCGGCTCGCTCAAGTCGCAGATGGGCCTGGAGGTCCGCGGGAAGTCCGGGCTGTAGCCCTCGGTCGACCTTCGCGGGACGAACTGGCTCCGGAGCTCTGCGCACCTCACGCGTAGCCGGCAAGCGTCAGCCCGACGATGGGCACGAAGAGCGTCCATTGCGGGAGCTTCCACAGCCCCCGG
Organism: Myxococcales bacterium UBA2376; assembly: GCA_002344285.1. Taxonomy (GTDB): domain Bacteria; phylum Myxococcota_A; class Polyangia; order Haliangiales; family Haliangiaceae; genus UBA2376. Next base: position 28,473 of record DDTA01000134.1, on the reverse strand, counting down.
GGCAGCCGCGAGACGAGTGGGATCGTCACGAACGCGATGGCGAAGAGCCCGTGCTGCACGGCGATGACGCCGGGGAGCTGCGCCGAAACGCGCTCGGGCCAGGCGCCGGCGGCGAGCAGCACCGCCCCCGAAAGCGCCAGATCGATCGTGACCATGTGCCAGACCACGTGCATCGTGCGCTTCGAGACGTCGTCGAAGTCGGCGGCGAGCATCACGCCGAGCGGCGCCCGGCTCCCGGCGATCAGGTGGACGAGCATGGTGAGCGTTGCGATCGTACCCGCCGCGAGCCAGCACACGTTCATGACGACGATCCGATGCTACGGCGCGGAGGGGCGTCTCGTTAGAGCGGCCGCGAACCGACCGCGAGCACCAACAGACGCAGATAACGCCTCCGCGCGGTCATGCCGTCGGTCGGCGGTCCGAGGATCGTGAAGTACCGGGTCACGCCCGGAACCTCAGCAAGCGCCGGGCCGAACATCGCGCCGAGTGTTCCCATGCGCTTGCGCGCGACCGGCTACGCGGGCTGCCGGCCGGAGTCGACGGACGCGGTGACGGTTGTCCGCAGCGAGTCGCGACCCGCCTTCTCTCGATGGCGAGCGGCGGGGCGAAGCCCCGCGTTCGGGAAGCGAACACGCGACACTGGCTTGACATGAAGCATCTTGATGTTAAGATAAATGCGTGAGCGACACATCCGGCACCCACCTCTGGCTTGTGCTGATGAAAGCCCAACGCACGCTGGCGCGGCACGCGAAGCGGAGCATCGAGGGGCTCGAGCTTTGCTTCTCGGACTTCGTCATCCTCGAGCTGCTGCTCCACCGGGGGCCTCAGCCGGTGAACGCGATCGGCAGGCGCATCGAGCTGACCAGCGGCGCGATCACGACCGCGGTGGACCGGCTCGAGGCGCGCGGACTGGTCGAGCGGACGCACGACGCTCAGGACCGGCGGGTTCGCACGGTGTCGCTGACCAAGGAGGGGCAGAGCCAGATCACCGCCGCGTTCGAGCAGCACAAGCGCTCGATGAACCGGGCCGCGTCCGGCCTGACCAGCGGCGAGCGGGCCAGCTTGATCGCCCTCGTGAAGAAGCTCGGCACCACCGCCGAGGAGCAGCTGAGAGGAGCCAGCGATGTTCCGTGAGGTCGTCCAGGTCATCACCTCCCACCGGCAGACGGAGGGTGGAGGGTTCGTGGTGCGGCGACCGTTCCCGACGAGAGGGTTCGCGCACGCCGACCCATTCCGGTTGCTCGACGAGATGGGACCGGTCGAGTACCTCCAAGCGGGGCAGTTCGCCGTGCTGGGCGCCGGAGACACGGTCCCGTTCGGGGCGATCGACCACGCGGCCCCCCCCCCACAAGGAGAACACACATGAGCACCATCCTCGTCACCGGAGCAACAGGCAAGCAGGGCGGCGCGGTCGCGCGCGGCCTCATCGAGCGCGGCCACACGGTCCGCGCGTTGACGCGCAAGCCCGACGGAGCCGCTGCGAAGGCGCTCGCGGATGCGGGCGCCCGGATCGTGGTCGGCGCCCTCGAGGACCGCGCGTCGCTCGATCGAGCGGTCACCGGCACCGACGCCGTCTTCGCGATGGGCACGCCATTCGAACAGGGCCCCGACGTCGAGGTTCAGCAGGGAGTCACCGTCGCCGACGCGGCGAAGGCCGCCGGCGCGTACCTCGTCTACACGTCTGTCGCCTCGGCCGACCGCGCCACCGGCGTCCCGCACTTCGAGAGCAAGTACCGCGTCGAGCAGCACATCCGGTCGAGCGGGGCGAAGGCGGCGATCATCGCGCCGGTGTACTTCATGGAGAACGTGTACTTCGCGGCCGACCAGCTCCGGGCCGGCGTGTATGCGACGCCCCTGACGCCGGGCCGCAAGCTCGCGCAGATCGCTGTCGACGACATCGCCCAGTGCGCGATCGTCGCCCTCGAGGATCCGGCGCGATTCGCGGGCACGCGCTTTGACCTGGCGGGAGACGAGGTGAGCGGAGAGGACGCAGTCGCCACTCTGACCCGCGTCACCGGCCGACCGTTCAGCTACTTCCAGGTCCCGATGGAGATGATCCGCAAGGGCATGGGCGAGGACGGGGCGCTCATGTACGAGTGGTTCGAGCGCACCGGCTATGACGTCGATCGCGCGAGGCTCGCCAGCGTCTTCCCCGGCGTGGCCTGGACCTCGTTCGAGGATTGGGCCCGCCGCCAGCCGGGGCTCGGTGCCTGAGCCGTCGCGGGGCGGTGATCGGCCGACGACATGGCGTGGTCGGCCCGGCCGGCAAGGTCATCGAATTCCACCGACAGCGGAAAGAGAGAGAAGATGCATTCCGAGAGAAACCACCAGGAGGCGACTGGCATCCCGACCCTTTATTATCGGCCAGGCGCCTGCGCGCTGGCCCCGCATATCCTGCTCCATTGGGTCGGAGTGGAGCATGTCGCCAGGCGGGCCGAACGGAACGATCCCGAACTGCTCGCGATCAACCCCAGCGGGGCCGTCCCCGCCTTCCGCACCGCGGATGGCCATGGGCTGACGCAGGCTGCCGCGATCATGCAGCACATCGCCCGGCGCGCCCGGCGCGAAGACCTCCTGGGCGCCGACGATCCGACCGCGCAGGACGAGGTCGCCGTATGGCTGTCGTTCTTCACCGGCGACTTCCACCCGAGCTTCTGGCCCTATTTCGCGCCGAGGATGTACATCTCGGGCTCGGTGGAGGAGCAGTATCCGGCGGTGAAGCGCGCCGGCATCAAGCTGGTGCGAAGCGGTCTGGCGAAGATCGACGCACACCTTGAGGGGCGGGAGAACTTCGTCGGTGGCTCGAAGACAGTGGTGGACGCCTACTCGGTGCCGATGCTGCGGTGGGCCAAGAATATCGACGGGGTCGACTTCGCCGCCTATGCCAACGCTGCCCGCCTGTACGAGGCGATCATCTCTGACCCAGGCGTCGTTGCTGCGATGAAACATCAGGGCATCGAACCCTGAGCGGAGAAGATCCGGACCGGGCGATTGATGATGAGGGTCGGAGGGAGCACGAACCCGAGGTCGCCGACGGGGAGGAGAAATACCTCGACGGCGACGCCGCCGCGCTGCAGCTCGAGCGTCTGCGCAAGCAAGCAGCCGCCAGACTTCTCCAGCGCCGCCGCCGGAAATCCGGGCACGAGAAGTTTCGCCGTTGCCCGGCATCAACCCCGTCCGAGGCTCTCGAAGAACGTCACGAGGTTTCCGTCCAGGTCACCGATAGCGAACTCCCTCAGGCCCCAGGGCTGCTCTCTCAACGGCGCGTTGGGATGAACGATCCCCCGTTCAGCGCACTCGGCGTACAGAGTTTCGATCTCTGTGACCTCGATCCGGATCATGGTGTTACTTGCGGTCGGCGCGATCCCGCTCGGCCCCCAGAAGTGGATCTGGATGTCGTCACGTTCGACGATCCCGTATTCGTCCTCGATGTGTTTCACCGCGAACTGAAGCATGTCGCGATAGAACGCCGCGCTCGTGGCGACGTCGCGCGCGGGAATGATGGGAACGGTGGCCGTCAAGCGACATGGCATCCATCGATGCTGCCCGGGCGGACCGCGAACGGCAACCGGCACCGAAGTCGCCGCACCCGGCAGTTCGTCGTCGCCTCGCCTCGACAGATCATGCGTTCTCGGATCGCGTCGTGGCGTCGCGGTCGCGCTCGTATCGCTTCGTGAGTGGAAACGGCGGCAGCCAAGCCTCGCGACGGATGGTCCACAGTTCGTAGCTCGGCATCAGCTGATCAGGCGCATCCAGAGATCCCAGGTTCACCTCGATCTCGTCCCTCGTGCGCGAGAAGACCGACGATCCGCAGCGGCGACAGAAGAACCGTCCGGCGTAGTTGCCCGTCTCGCCATCGATGCTCACCGCATCCTGGGGAAACACCGCCGAGGCGTGAAACAACGCGCCGTGGTGCTTGCGGCAATCGAGGCAGTGACACAGGCCAACCCGGTACGGCATTCCTGTTGCCGTGATTCGGACGTTGTTGCAGAGGCAGCCCCCAGTGAATCGGGTCATCCTGCGACTACCTCTACGCCCCAGCCAGCCGCGCGGCAATTGGAATCGTTTCGTCAGTCGACGGCTCAGCGCTTCCCTCCCGGGCGCGGGATCAACTTCGGCCCACCGCGACGAACGCACAGATCGCGAGCAACACCATGTTCGTCGCCACGTTCTTCGGTTCGTGAAGACGCGTGTGCACCATCGCGGCGAGGATCATGATCACACCCAGACCGATTGCGGCGGCCACCGTGAGCGCGGGTACGATGCCGGTGGCCCACGGCAGGATGAGCCCAAGCGCGCCACAGATCTCTGCGAATGCAATAAACCGGATCAGTGGAACCGGTAAGCCCTGCACACCGGTCTGCCCACTCTTCACAAGCCTGTCGAGATCCCACGTCCCCTTCATGACCGCCGAAACGGTGAAGACGATCGCAAGCAGGCATTGTGCGGTCCACAGCGCGATGTTCATGGTTCAGCGTCTCCTGGGCCGGCTCTCACGCGGCCTCAGCGAGCAAGACGACGCCGCACCGCCGAACGTGACGGGTTCAGTCGACGTGACGCAGCACGAGCTTCTCTGGATTGACGACGTTGCGAATTGTCGTGATATGCGTGCCGTCCGTCTCGATGGTGATGACAAAGCTGATGCCGGCGCTGGTCCGCCCGACCAACGCTGGCCAGCCGTTCACGTCCTTCACCTCGACGACGAGATCGGGTTCCGTGGGCGTTTTGGCGAGGAGGCCGGTGAAGAAGCGTGCGACCCTGTCGCCGCCGGAAAGGGGACGCATGATCGCGCCGCGCACCTTTCCGCCTCCATCGCCGTAGAGCGTCGCGTCCTCCGCGAGCACGCTGGCGAACGATGCGACATCGCCGCGCGACAGACAACCCATGAACGCGTGCAAGAGGTGCTCGTGCGTCTCGCGGCTCGAATCGAAGCGTGGCCTGCCCGCGGCGACATGCTGCCTCGCGCGATGAAGCGACTGCCGGCTAGCCGTCTCGTTCGTGCCCAGAATCTCTCCGATCTCTGCGTGTGAGTAGTCGAACACTTGATGCAGCAAGAACACGGCGCGCTCGACGGGAGTGAGGCGCTCGAGAAGGACGAGGAATCCCAACGAGATCGACTCGAGATCGACCGGCGACGTTGTCAGGACCGGCTCGGGCAGCCATGTTCCGGGGTACGTTTCCCGACGCGCCTGAGCCGACGTCAGCCGATCGATGCAGATCCTGACCAGCGCCGTCGAGAGCCAAGCGAGCTCGTTCAAGATCGCCGCGTGGTCAGTGGACTGCCAGCGAATCCATGCGTCCTGGACCGCATCCTCGGCCTCGGCCGACGAGCCGAGCATCCTGTAAGCGATCGCTACCAGGGTGCGGCGGTGCTCTTGAAACCGATCGAGAGGCGTCATGGCGTCCAAGGCAAGATAGACGGCGCAGCTCGCCTAGACGTGACACCTGCGCTGCCGACGACTGCCGACAGCCGCCCGTGCACCCACTCGGCCATGGATCTGGCTTCACCGACCTGGATTCCCCACTTCATGGCCTCGAAGCCCAGCCCCCTGGCGCCCGCGCCCTCCCCGGAAGGGACGCTTCCAAAGCCGTCGTGCAATAGCGACTCCCGGGCCAGGCGGGCGACCGCCACTGGAGACTGTTCGCGCAACCATGCATCGATGTCATAGAAGACGAACTCGCTCGCGTCTTGCAGGAAGTGCTCCGGGGATGCGAACACGTCGGCGAGACTGCTCGGGGTTCTCGGTGCGTGGACCGAGAGCGAGGCGTGTCCCCATGGGCGACATGCGACCTGCCCATACCGGGAGGCAGCAACGACGACGCCAAGGGGGTCGTACCGGACTTCGGTCACGGCGCCGTTCGGATCGGTGACGCGGAACGGTGCGAGCACGTGCCAGTCGAGCTCGGCCACCGTGGGCGGGCCGATCGCCGGCGCGATCTGCACGACCGTCAGGTCGTGCGGATCGAACATCGAGCGGGTCTCGCTACCATCGCGACGTCGCCGCCCAACCGGAAGGTCGAAGTGGGCGGGGCTTTCGAACAGGTGAACGTCGTCGGCACGCCACCAGTATCCTTCGCGCAAGAAGTACCCCAGCTCGAACAATCTCGCGGCGGTCAGCTTAAACGATTGGACGCCCCAGTGGTTGACATCCATAACGCAGGACATTGATTCTACTGGAATACTTGGAGAGACATCAAGGTCCGACCATTCATTCGGCGTCGGGGATAAGCCCAGTGTTGGTCCCTCTTACGCCTCGTCCATGTCGCTCTTCCGCGCCCCTTCCGCCTCAGAGGACCACTCCACACTCACGGCGTTGGGCGAGAACACAACGACGATGCCCGGCCCGCTCTGGCGTTCCCAGTTCGGGCACCACGTCTGGCTATCGTCGGTCTCGTCGAAACTCCAGAGATCGTGGCCAAGCTCCCTCAACTCGGCCACCAGTCGATGGACGGTGGTGTGAAAATCGCCGGACGCCTTAATGCGCGCCGTGAGCACCTCACCTAGTGAGGTGCTGAGCTCTTCGCGCTCCCCCGCGCGGGCAGCGACGAATGCTTGCTTCGTGAAGCTCTCCATTGTCACGTCGCTTGTCCAGTGTGTCCCCGTTGGAGGAAAGGCAACCACCTCGCCAGTTCTGCAGTCAACCGTTCCGTAGATATTCGCGCCCTTGTATCCATAGTGCGTGATAAAGTGATACCGACTGACGCGGAGAACCCAGTGTACAGGTTCCGCCCACGGCCAGCCGCGCTCGCGGCAATAGAGCCGTGCCCGTTCCGCTGCGATCTCGCGTGTCACGTCGACTTTGATTCCAAGAACCCTACGCAGGAGTCGGTACACGACAGTTCCTTCTGGTGCCTGTTCGGCGTTCCTGCCTAGTCAGCCCCGGAGAGAGAAGCGCCACCCCCAAAGGCCCCCAAATAGCCCGCGGCGATGCCGGCCGTTTCGGCAACCAGGCGGCTCAAGCGGATTCCATAACTTCCGTACGCGAGACTCAATGCCTTTCTGGTGCTACCAGTGCCTGCTCTCTCAGCGAGAAACTCCTCCGTGAACCTGAAGAAGTGCGAATGATCGTAGAGTGCCTGTGAGACATGTGCCCGTGCACGCTGCAGGAGGCTCGCTGTTGCATATGTGACGGTTCCGCGACTTGGAGACAGCCATTGATGCACACCCTCGTGTCCCAGTGTTTCCAACTGGTCGAACAATGAAAGATTGCGTCGGATAGTGATATTGCCAAACGGGTCGGTTTCCCCAAGCGCGCCGACTACGTTGCCGTAGCTCCACCGGCTTGGCGTTCTCAGCACTCGATTTCGCACTCCCGACAGAAGAGGAGCGCGGGCCGCTGGGGTCTCCTTGCCCAGTAGACCACGCAGCAGACTCCCTGCCGGTCTTCCCGCCAGCTTGCCGAACGCACCCGGTATGCTCACGACGCTCGCGAGGTCCAGGTACGCGATGGCGGTGTTGACGGTAACACCTCCGCCATGCTGCCAGCGTCCGGCCACATACCGATCGCGCGCCGCCATGTACGCGCTGTCATCTCCCTCCATGGACGCCCGTTGCATCTCGAAGGGAGTGGGCTGATACATGTACTGCCGCTGCATCGACGGCAGTTGCAGACGCATGAAGAAGTCGCCTATGAAGGTCGGCCCGGAGGCCCGCGTTGGTGTCCAGCTTCGGACTTGGTTCCGCCATGCCTCTTCCCGAGACACCCATGGATCGGAGTGTGAGAAGTCCTCGGGTATTTCCGGTGAGCTCGGCGAGTTCCATGGATCGTGTGCGCGCTCGACAATCCCGTGCCAGGCGGTCCTCAAGGCCTTCATGGTTGCCGATGCGTCCGAGCGCGCTTCTCGCGAGAATCCGCCCGGGTCGCCAAAGGCCATCGGATGATTTCCCGCGTACGAGTACAGATTCGTCCCATCGACCGCCCCGGCTGGATCACGCTGAAGGAACCTTGCAACGGCGGGATCGTACGCACGTGCGCGCTGGTCGTAGAGCCCCACTGCGGGCTCGAACGGCCGCCCGCCGAAGCCGAACGGCTGCGCGGCTCCACCAGCGACCGGAGGGCCGAGCGCGATCCCCTCCGACTCGACCATATTGCCGAATGGATCGAAGCGATGGCTGCCGGCGACGGCCCCCGTGTCGTCGGTGAGCGATCGCACCGAGCCCTGGTGATCCAAGTGGTACCAGGCCTCGACGCCACCGGTCGCAAGGTGGAGCGGATCGTCGACGGCGTCGCCGTGCACGTACTGCGCGACGCAAGCACCGACGCGGTAGTCGGCCACCCGATCTACCCCGTCATTGGCGATCGCGATCATTCCCGCATCGAGTTGCTCCGCGACGCGACGGCCTAACGCGTCGTACCAGTACCTCGCAACGTCGGCGCCGCTGAGAGCGGTGACACGGCACAGCCTCCTCCAGGCGTCGTAGCGATACTGGAAGCGACCATCGCGGACCAGATTGCCGGCTGCGTCGTACGTTCTGGGGACGCCATCGACCGCCTGGTACTGGTCCCGCTCGTTGGCCTCGCCGTAGTCGTGCGTCGTTCCGTCGGTGACGACCGCCGTGCGGTTGCCGGCCAGGTCGTACGTCCACGTATCGGCTGGCTCGGCGGGCGCCGGCGGCAGGAGGGGTCCGAGGGCCGCGTCGATCATCGGTTGCCGGTGAGGCACCGGTACCTGCGGCGCGGCGGGTGGCGCATACGGTGCCAAGTCTTCGAACGGCCGGCGGGCGGCGTCTGCGCGGGCGGCGAGCTGATACTGTGCGTCGTAGCCGAAACGATCGGGGCGTGCGTCGGTGGGGGCTGGCTGGGTCGGCAGCGCCGCAGTCTCGAGCCGCAGGCGCGGGTTGCGGGCGGCGTCGTGGAGCCGCTGGACGCGCAAGATCGTTCCGGTCGGCCCGCGGTGATGGAGCTCAACGCGGCGGCCGGCCGCATCGTGCAAGATGTCCGTCGTGACATCGTTGGGGCGGGCGATCTGGCGGAGACGCGCGCCGGCGTATGCGAAGGAAGCCAGCGACCGCGGACCGGGGCTCGCGGCGCCCGGGTAACCGCTGCCGTCGACCTCGTGGAGGAGCTCGCTCAGCCGGCCGAGCGCGTCGCGGTCGTGGCGCACCCGGCGCCCGCCGGGATAGGTGACGTCCGTGATGCGTCCGGCGTCATCGAAGGCACGCTCGAGGGTGAGGGCGAGGTCGGCGGCCTCGTGCAGGATGGTGTCCTCGCGGACCGGATGGCCAATCGAGTCGTAACGGGTCGAGATCGTCGCCGCCTCGTTGCGCGCGAGGGTCACACGGTCAGCGCCGTCATACTCGTGCTCGACCAAGCGCGCGCCGTCAAGCTGCACGTCGGCGTCGATCTCGGCGGCGTCGACGACGGTCCGGCGCAGGCGCCTAGCGCTATCGTACTCGTGGCGAAGGACCACACCGTGGGCGTCGCGGACCGCAGTCACCAGATCATCGCGGTCGTAGCGCGTGACCACGCGCGCGCCGTCCGGGAAGGTCTGCTCGATGACGCGGTTCGAGCGGTCGTAGCGGTACTGGGTGCGACGGCCGCGCGCGTCGATCTGTGCGAGCAGGTTGCCGCTGCGGTCACGCTCGTAGCGGACGATCGCTGGCTCGAGTGGGGTCCCGGTGCCGAGCCCGTTGTCGGTGCGGCGCTCGGTCGTCGAGATCAACCGACCGTAGAGGTCGTATTCGACCTCGGCGAGGTTGCCGAGCGGGTCCTTGGTGAGTACGCGGCGGTCGAGGCTGTCGTAGAGGTACTCAGTCGTGTTGCCCAGGCCGTCGGTCTCGGTGACGAGCCGATCGCGCTCGTCGTAGGTCCCGGTCCAGGTGAGCACCTCCTGGCCGAGGACGTTGTCGGCGACGTCGCGAACGACATCGAGCCGGTCCTTGCGCACGACGTTCCCGTGCGCGTCGTACCGGGTCTCGATGCGGTTCCCCATCGCGTCGGTGATCCGGATGACGCGACCAACGGCGTCGTAGTCGGTCGCCGTCCGATTGCCGAGCGGATCGACGACCGCCACCACGCGCCCAGCCGCATCGACGAAGGTCTGTGTCTCGATGCGCCGGCCTGGTCCCGGCGCTGCCTCGAAATCGGTCGTCAGATCCGTCGCGAGCAACGGCTCATCGAAGCGGTTGGCGATGGCGCGAACGGCACGACCGAGCTCGTCGTAAACCGTCTCGGTGCGCGCGAGCAGCCAGTAGGTGCCGTCGCCGCGGCGCTCGAAGTGGCGCACGACCGTCGGCCGACCGCCCTTGTCGTACGAAGTCCGCGTCACGTTGCCGAGCGGGTCGGTCACGGCGACCATGCGGCCGAACACGTCGAGCTCGTAGGTCTCCTTGCGGCCCTCGCCAGACGTCTTGGCGACTACACGGCCGTCCTTGTCGCGGGTCACGACCTCGATCGACTCGCCCGACACACCGTACGACCGGATCGTCTTCACGAGCTGGTCGCGGGCGTCGTAGCGGAAGTGGATGGAGGTGTCGTTCGCCGCCAGGGTGAAGCGCAGCGTGCCGGCGGCGTCGTACTTGTGCGCGATGCGGAAGTGGCGGCCGATGTCCTCGCCGCCCCAATCCTCGCGCACGAGGCTGTGCTCCTCGTTGTACTTGTAACGGCGCAGGAGCAGCCCGCGCGACTGGCCGCCTCCATCGCGTGGGTCGTACCAGTCTTGCTCGACCCGGTCGGGCTTGCCCGCCGGTTCGTAGCGGGTCCGCGTCTCGAAGTCGAGCGGGGTCGGGCCGCGCGCCAACGTCACCCGGTCCATGTCGTCGTACGCGGCCGTCGTGATGAATCGACCATGGCCCGCGGTGTCTTCGACATGGCGCGGCAGCGTCGTCGCGGTCACGCGACCGAGGTCGTCGACCTCGAACGCAGTGGTGAGATTCAGGTGGCCGGCAGCCGAATCACCATCATCGACGATGAGCCGCCGGACGAATCCCTCCTTGACGCCGTCGGCTGTGCCGAAGTAGTCGGTGCGGGTCTCGGTCCCGGCGGCGTCGCGCGCGCGGATCACGCGACCCTGTAGATCCCGCTCGAGCACCTCCGTGATTGTCGGCGCGCTCGGCGTCCCGTCGGGGAGAGTCGGCGTCGGCGTGATGACCCGCAGCAGGCCGCGCGTTGCGTCGCTCGCGTACTCGAAGCGCGTGAGCAGGCGATGGTACTCGGGCGGCTCGGTCGACCGCGGGTCGGACCTCGTCGTCGCGCGCGGGTCCGAGGTCATGAGCAACTGGCCGAACGTCGGCTCGTACTCGTGCTTGACGATGATGTCGTCAGGGTCGACCTGGTAGACGTCGCCCCAGCGGTCGTTCCAGTCGAACTCGGTTCCGGCACGGTGGCGGGCACGGTTGACCGTCGCGAGGACCTGCCCGAATCCGCGACGCGCATCGGCGGTGAGGCGCGCGTCATCCCACAGCCTGTCCTCCGCGCCGGGCTCGTTCAGATCGATGTCGTGAACGCGATAGAAGTGATCTCGCCCGGTGAGCACGTGGGTCACCACGCCCTCGGGCGAGCGGCTGGCGACGAGCTGACCATCGCGGTTGTAGCGATACCGCCAGACGACGCGCGTGCCGCGCTTCCCGCCGCCGACCGTGTGCGTCTCCTCCTTGCGCAGGAGACCACCCCAGGCATTGTAGATCGACAGGGTCTGGTAGCCGTTCCGCTCTTTCACCCAGACGCGCATGGTCGGTCGATCTTGGACCGGCAACTCCCCGGCGAAGACCGGATCCACGGCGCCATAGCGGAACCAGAAGTCGCCATGGGCGAGGCGCTGGTAGACGACGCGGTTGTAGTCCTCCATCCCGACGCTCGTGCCGTACTTGTTTCGCAGGTAGTGCCGGCCGGACGCGTCGAAGATGTCGGTCAGGTTGTGGGCGAGTGGCCCCGTCGGGTGTTCGTGCGTCGAGTAGCGGTACTCGGTGACGCAGCCCTTCTTGCGCGACGGCGTCGACGGCGTGATGACGTAGATGAGGTCACCGTGGCTGTCGTAGACATAACGCCACACGCGGCGCTTGAAGTCCTCGATGCGCGTGATGCGGCCGAGCTCGTCGTACGAGAACCGCACCCAGCGGCTGTCGTTGTTCACGCGGCACTCGAAGAGGCGGCTGTCCCGGTATGTGAACGCGAGGTAGTTGCCCCACCGATCCTCGATGCGCGACAGGCGATGCGTGCCCGACCAGCCGGGCTCGGGCAGGAAGATGTGGCGCGTGCCATCAGGCGCGCGGCGCGCCCACCCGACGGGCGCGTTGGGGTCGGGGCCGATTGGCTCCAGCGTCGTGTGGACGCCGTCCGGCGGGAGATAGAAGTAGAAGCCGGCCTGGTCCCAGCGACCATGGCGCTGGTAGTTCTCGGCGCGTCCGGTGCCGGTCCACAGGTACGCCGAGACGTCGTTCACCTGCAGCGAGAGGTTGTACCCGTGGTCCCATCGGTGACCGAGCGGGCCGTCGTAGACCGTTTGGTGGCGGTAGGTGCGATGGAAGGCGAAGTCGATGCCAGCGCCGCGAACCACGAGATCCGTGGCCTCGTGCGTGAACTCGCCACGGAAGAGTTCCACCGGATCGGTGCCGCCACTGTCGGCCGATTGCGGTGCACCGCCGTTCCCTCCGTGGCGGGCGGCCTGCTGTGCTTTCAGCTGCTGCTCCATGACAGCGCGAAGTCGCGCGGCCTGGAAGAGGCCGACACCCTTGAGATGGTCGCGTGCGAGTTGTTCAGCGACGCCATCGGCGTCTAGGCCTCGCAACGCAGGTTGGTTCTGATAAACGAGCGCGGCAAGCGTGCGTGCCGCCTCGTCCGCCTTCGCCTGCTTCTCCGAGCCGGCGTTGGCGTACGCTCGCGTCAACGCCGCGGCCTCGTTGAGCGTGAGGTCTTTGGGAACCGATGCGAGCGTCTCGCCCATCAGGTCCCCGGGGCCGCCGCCTTGATGACGGCCTCGATCATGCGGGTGCGGATCGACAGCACCAGCGGCGTCACGTCGCCTCGCGCCGGCGGGTCGAAGACGTCGCCGCTGTTGCGCAGGCCGAGCCGGCGAAGCGCCGTCTCCTCGTCCGCCGACAGGTAGCCGAGATTGGTCAGCGTCGCGAGCTCGAGCGACGTGCGGCGCAGGTCAAGGACGACCAGACGCTTGAACGAGTCGGTGTTCACGAAGTCGCGCGGCTCGTACGCGCCGCTCGTCGCGTTCGCCAGCACGGCCTCGCGCGTGTCGGCCAGGCCGAAGTTCAGGTCGTCGGCCACCTTGGCCCGCCAGTCACGCCCCTCCTTCACCCGACGCCGGTGGTTGGGCACACCGCCAGCGACCTCGTGCTCGCCAACGATCGGCGGGAGCTTCGGCGTCTCGTCGATCGGCGGAGGAACCGGACGTAGGCGGTCTCCCTCGAACTCCCCGCAGCCGCCGACATTGCGGCGCGTGACGACCAGCGCCGGCACCTGGTCGCTCAGGTGCTCGGTGCCCGGGTTGAGCTTGTGGCCGGTGTCGAGGAACGCGCGCACGCAGATCCCCGGGATCCGCCGCGGCACCTCGACGACGAGGAAGACGTCCTGGATACCCTCGAGCCGACGCTCGCCGTTGATCAAGTTGTTCTCGATCTGTGTGGACTGCGCCACGATGTGAGGCCGCGGAAACATCGCGAAGACGGCGCGGTTCGTCCCGACGTGATACCCGTTGAACAGCTGATACATCTGCGACAGCTGCGTCGAGCGCCCCGCAGTTTCGCGGCGCTCCGTCGAGGCATCCTCGTGGACCTCGGTCGTCTCCTGGCGTCCCCACGTACAGCTCGCGCTTCTTCGGCTCGAAGTCGAGAATATTGGGATAGTCATCGTCGGCCACCCCGGCTTCGGGCCGAGGATAGATCGCGATCTGGAGGATGGCGGAGACGCATGCCCAGTAGGTCCGCGTGAGCACAGGCGAGGCGGCGATCGCCTCCCACGCCGCGCGCTGGAACGGATCCCATGCCGGATTCGGCAACAGGTGCCCCTCGAGCACCTCGCGCGGCGACCAGCCCGAGATGCTGGCGGATACCTTGAGGTAGATGATCCGAGAGTCGGGGTATTCCTCTTGCGTTTCTTCGAGAGGAATCGGGCTGGCGTGGATCGCCAGCGAGCTTCGCCACTTCGGCGGGAGCCCGCCGCCGAAGCTGCGGTCGAGCATGTCGCGGCTCCACGCGAGTCGTTGCCACGCGATGTCGATCGGGATGCTGAGTGCCTCGGATGCCATCGGAGGTAACCTGCCTTCGTGAGGGATAGGGATCAATCGGAGAGGCGGTGATTTCGTCACCGCGAGCTGGCCAACTCGGCCACCTCGGTGCCTCTTGTCGTGCGCCCATCGCCGCGGTTGCGTGTCGTCGCCAAGAATCTCGTATGTGCGCGACGACACACGAGCTTCCACCGAGCGCCGCCTCCCGCCGGTTCCAGCCGCCACCTTGCCAACAAAGGAGGCGCTATGGGCAACCGCAAGACGCCACGGCCCCATCAACCAATCCGCATCGAGAGCGACCTGCGGCTAACACCGACGGTCGCCAAATGGGAGGTCGATCTGATGGCGCGCCTGTTGGGCAAGGTGCTGCGTGAGACCGCTGACGGGAAGGAGGCGTCACGTGACCCGCGGTCGTGAGCGCGCGGCGTGGGTCGGCTACCTGCGCGTGAGCACGCCGGGGCAGGCCGAGCGCGAGCTATCGTTGCCCGCGCAGTGCGCCGCGATCGCCGAGTTCGCTGCGCGCCGGGCCGTCACCATCGCGCGCGAGTACGCCGATGTCGGCGTCTCGGGAACCGACCCTCGCCGGCGCGAATACCGCCGCATGCTCGAGGATGTCTACGCGCCGGGCAGCGACATCAAGACGATCGTCGTGCATCACACCTCGCGTTTCACCCGCGACGCCACCGAGGCCCGGGTCGTGAAGAGCAAGCTCGCCAAGATCGGCGTCAACGTCGTGTCGGTGTGCCAGGATCTGCACGACGACCCGATGGGCAAGCTCATGGAGGGATTCTTCGAGTGCATCGACGAGTACGAGTCGGCGATCAACGGCGTCCGCACGGCAAGCGCGATGCGCGAGGCGGTCCGCCAGGGGTACTTCCCGGGATCGACTCCGCCGTACGGCTACCGGAGCGAGCCGATCGCGATCAGATCCGGCGTCGTCCGTCACCGGCTCGTGCCCGACGACGTCGAAGCCGAGATCGTGCGGGAGATTTATCGGCTGTACATCGCCGAGAACGGCGCCAAGACGGTGGCCAGGCGATTGAACCACCGAGGGTTCCGCGTGCGCTCGGGCCGGCTGTGGAGTGGCGCGGCGATCCTCCGCGTGCTCGATGACACGACCGCCGCGGGCACCTATTACTGGGGCCGCTGCGCGACGCGATCCAAGCAAGCGCGACCCCGCTCCGAGTGGACGTGCCTCCAAGTGGAGCCGATCGTCGACCCGAGCGTCCTCGCACTCGCGATGACGCTCCGCGAACGACGCTGTCCTCGGCGGAACCCGGGACGTCCCCCGGCACCGGTTCACGTGCCCTCGGGTCTCCTCCGCTGCGGGCAGTGTGGCGCGAGCTACCAGCTCGAAACGTCCGGCAAGCGCGTCGACGGGGACGTGTACCGGTACACCTACTACAACTGCCGCTCCGCATGCCGCGTGGGCAGCGAGTTGTGCCCCGGGTTCCGCGTTCGCACCGGCGACCTCCACGCGGCGGTGTTTCACCACCTCGCCGACATCGTGTGCACCGACGAGCGCGCCGCCGATCTGCGGGCCCGCGTCCGCGCCGCCCACGCGGTCTCCGTGGAGCGCGTCGGCGAGATCTGGCGCTCGCTGCTGCTTCACGATCCTCTCGTCAAGCGAACGTACGCGCGGCACCTCATCGATCGCATCGACGTGTCGCCGACGAGGACCCTAATCGAAGCCAGGCGCGCATGAGCTGTTCTCCGGACGTTCTCCGGAGACGTGGAATTCCGCTTTCGTCGCTTCGGCGCGACGCGAGCTGTTAACCAACGGGGCGGTGGGAGAAAAGAAAGCCCAACCGGCCCCTTAATGTAACCCCGTCGAGAAAACGCCCGAATCCTGATCAATCTCGCGCGCTTGGAGGATTCTCCCACTTATGTGGGGGCTGGGCTCCGGAGGAGGGGTTCGAACCCCCGACCAGGCGGTTAACAGCCGCCTGCTCTACCACTGAGCTACTCCGGAAGATCTACGAGCCCGTAGATGTGCATCAAGGCGGGGCCATCGTCAAGACGCCCGTGGCCGCGAAGATGATTCGATCGTTGCGGTTTTCCGCCTCAGTTCGGGTGCGGGACGAAGGGGGGACCGCCCTCCAGGGTGGCCATGTCCAGGCAGCCGACGCAGGTGGCGCCCTCGAAGGAGGCGGCGGAGGTCTCGGTCGAGACGAAGGAGACCTCGGTGAGGGTGGCGCCGCGGAAGCTCGTGCCTGCGAGCTTCGCGGAGTTGAGCATGACCTTGGTGATGGTCGCGGCCTCGAAGGTGGCGTCGGTGAGGTCGCTCCCCTGCCACTGGCCGCCCGTGATCGTCGCGCGCGCGAAGGAGGTCCCGCGGGCGTCGGCGTCGATGAGGTCCACGTGGCGCAGGGTCGCGCCGTCGAAGCGGGCGCCGTCGAGGGTGGCGCCGGGCATCTTGGTGAAGCGGAGGTTCGCGCTCTCGAGGACCGCGCCGCGCAGGCTCGCGTCCTCGAGGACGACGTTCTTGAGGGTCGCGCCGCGCAGGTCGGCGCCGTCGAGGCGCGCGCCGGAGAGGAACGCGTCGCTCAGATCGACGCCGGCCAGGCGCGCGCCGGTGAGGTCGGCGCTGGCGAGCATCACCGGCTCGCCGGGGACGCGCTGCCCGTTCCAGATCGCGGCGCCGGCCCACAAGGCCTGGAGCTTGGCGATGATCGGCCGCCAGTAGTCGTCGACGACGACGCCGTCGAGCTTGGTGCCCTCGAGGCGGCAGCGCGCGAGGAACGAGCCCTCGACCTGGCTGTTCGACAGGTCGGCGCCGGTGAGATCGGCGCCCTCGATGTTCGCGGCGCGTAGATCGAGGCCGCCGAGATCGGCGCCGCGCAGCGAGACGCGGCCGGCGCCGGCGACGGCGGCGTTGTAGGCCGCGACGTCCGAGCGGAGCAGCGCGGCGAGCGAGACGGGATCGAGGGAGCTCATCTAGCGCCTGAATCGTGACACGAAACCCTCGACGAGTGCCGCCAGTGCCTCCAGCGCGCGCGCGAGGAGGCCGCGCGCGGCCTGCTGCTGCGGCGGCGCGGGCGCCTGCTGCTGCGGCGGCGCGGGCGCCTGCTGCTGCGGCGGCGCGGGCGCCGGTCCCTGCGGCGGCGCGGGCACCTGCTGCTGCGCTTGCTCGACCTGCACCGCCTGCGCGACGCGCGCCGGCTGCGCCTCGGGCTGCGCGGGTTGCGCCGCCTGCGCCTGCGGCTGCTGCCGCTGGGCCGCCGCGGCCTTGGCGCGCGCGAGCTGGCCCGGGAACTCGCCGCCCATCGAGATCACCGCCGCGCGCAGGCCCGCGACCGACGCGCCGTCGTGCTGCGCGAAGTGCTCGTTGATCTTCTCGGGGTCGTCGCCGTCGGCGCTGCCCTTCACCGCCGCCGCCTTCACGCCGAGCGCGTGCAACGCTTCGTAGTGGCCATGGCCGGTGAGCACCTGCGCGTGCTCCTCGCCGGCCAGGGCCGCCGCCGCGAGGATCATGCGCTCGATGTACTTGCCGGCGCGGTACGCGGCGTACTTCGGATCGTTCTCGAAGTGACCGAGGCTGTGCAGCGAGTCGCCCACGTTCTCGTGGAACGACTGCATGTAGTGGGCGTCGGTGAGGTGGACGGTGACGCCCACGTCCGCGCCGAACTTCTCCTTGGCCTTGTTGACGGTCTGGATGCCCTGCGTCGCATGCAGGGTGGCGCCCTCGGTCGCGTACACCTCGTTGGCAAAGAACACGGCGTCGGTGAGCGCCGCCGTCACCTCGGTGGCGAGGCGTGCCATGGTGCGCACGTCCTCGTCGGACTTCTGCGGCTTGGCCTTGAGCGTCGTGTAGTGGAGGCGCAACGCCTTCACCTTGAGCAGGCGCTCCTGGTAGAGGGCGTTGCGGGCGCGCGAGTCGACCGCCTCGTCGAGGTGGCTCGAGTCGTTCCACGCGCTCTGCGCGGCCTCCTGGGCCACGCCGATCTGCGCGCCGATCTCCTCCTCCTTCTCCGCGACCTCGTCGAGGAAGCGATCGTGCTTCTGGTCGACCGCCTGGAGCTTCTCGGCGAGCGCCGGCTTGTCGGCGGCATCGACCTGCGCCAGGCGCGTCTGCGAGTACGTGCGCCACTCGCCGGGCTTGCAGTTGCGGCGGATGTGGAGGAGCGCCGCGTCGTCGAGGATCTCGTCGCGGTTGCGCTGGACCTGCACGTCCTCGGCGGCGTGGTCGGCGCCGGCGTCCTTGCCGATCACGTGCTCCGGCATGGGCGTGATGTCGTGCGCGACGTCCTCCATCTCGCCGGTCTTGAGGTTGCGCTCGGGACGGACGTCGTCCTTCTGGAAGTTCTTGGGGAAGATCCAGTCCATCGCGTAGACGTTGTAGTCGAACACCGTCGCCGGATCCCAGTCGACGTGGAGCATCTCGCGGAACGTCTCGTTGAAGAGGCGGACGCCGATCTCGGTGTTGAGGCCGTTCGACGCGACGTCGATGTCCGACGTGCGCTTCTCGGCGCCGGTCGGCGCCATCGGGTTGAAGTGATCCGAGGCCGACGCGTTGCCGGTCACCTCGCCGACGAAGTTCTGGCCCATGCCCTGCTGCACGATCGGGCTCTGCTGGTTCAGCCGGGGCAGCTCGGCGCGCAGCGCGCCCTTCATGCGTTTCTGGGTCTCGTCGGCGACCTTCTTGCAGATCTTCGAGCGCATCTCGACGAGCGCGTCCATGAGCGCGAGGCACGCGGCGTGCGGCGGCTGATCGGGCGCGGGCTTGGGCACCGGCCACTTGTCGAAGAGGAGGCAATCCTTGGCCTTGAACCAGTTGGCCTCGAAGTTGACGAGCAGGATGTGGAGGAGGACGTCGTCCTGGCCCTTCACGCTGGCGACGTAGTCCGGCGTGAGCTGCGCCATGAACGACGCGAGCGCACCCTGCGCCTGCGCCTTGACCGGGTCGGGCTGATCGCCCTGCTGCGCCGCGCCCTGCTGCGGCCCGCCGCCCTGCGGGTTGTTGCCGACGTTCGGGCCATCGGCCTTCTGCACCGCCCGCTCGCCCCGCTCCCCGCCGCCGGTGCCCGCCATCTGATCGAGCAGCGACTCCGCCGACTCGCCGCGTACGACCGTGTCGGCGACGGCGTCGGCGTGACGCTCGTACGCGTCGCCGGCCTGGCCGACGCCGCCCTTGAGCGCGACGCCCGCGCGCTGTTGCACCACGTGCGCCGCCTCGTGCGCCGCCGTGTGCAACGTCGGGCTGCCCGCGAACGCGACCTGATCGCCCGTCGCGTACGCCTCCGCGCCCATCGCGCCCGCCCCGCGCGCCGCGTTGCCGTCCGTGTACGCGCGCACCGACGACACGTCGTGCCGCCCGAACGACTGCTGGATCTGATCGAGGTGCGGCAGCGGCCCCGCTGCGCCGCTCGTGCCGTGCGCCGCCGCCTCGTGGACGTCGCTGTCCGCGGCGGCACCGCTCGCCTTGTGCTGCACCGGCGCGGCGGCCGCCGCCGGCTGGGACGGGGGCGCCGACACGCCCGACTTGAACTCGACGTGGACGTGGAACTTCTCGTCGTAGGTCGTGGTGGCGCCCAGCTTCTTGCTGGTCTCGGAGATGCGCGCGTTCGAGCCCTTGATGTCGAGGGAGAAGCCCTGCCCGTGCTTGTTGTTGTCCCCGGGTGGGAGCACGTTCTGCACCGACAGGATGAAGCGGTCGGCCTTCCCGCCCGTGACCTTGGACTGCGCGCCCGACGCCGTGATCGCCGCGGCCAGATCGGTCTTGGCCTTCTTCACCGCCAGGTAGCGCGCGTCGAACGCCTCCTGCGTGGACGTGTCGACGAGCGCCATGTTGTGGTCGTCGAGGTACCCGGACGCCGGGTTGGGCGTGTGGCCGCGCAGGGTGGACGCGATCGAGGTGAACGACGCCTTGTGGGCCTCGTCGACGAGCGTCGCCGCCGTGTCGCAGACCCAGATGACGAGCTCCCAGTGGTAGTTGATCTTCCAGTACTGCTGACCGGAGGAGAGGTAGCCGCCGATGACGTGATCGCCGGCGTTGTAGTGCGGCCAGATCGCATCGAGGATGGCCGTGGTGGTGGCGTTCTCGGGGACGTTGGCCTGCTTGAACGAGGTGCGCGACTGGTGGTTCGCGGGATCGATCGGGCCGGTCGCCGCGGCGGGCGTCGGCACGGTGCTGGTCGTGTCGCCGGGCGCGGGCGCCTGACCTTCGGTCGCGCCCCCGCCTCCGCCGGCCGCGGGGGCCGCACCGCCGGCCGCGGGGGCCGCACCGCCGGCCGCGGGCGCGGCGCCAGGCGACTGATGATCCATCTCGGCGGCGTCCGGCGGCACCTCGGCCGCGGGCGTCTCGCCGAAGAGCCCGTCATGGAGCGTCGACACCATCGCGCCGATCGAGCCGACCGGATCGGAGGCGGCCCGGACGGCGGCGCCGAGGAAGCCGAGCGCGTTGCCCACCAGGGAGCCGGCAGACGACGACGCGGCCTCGGCCGTCTGGTTCTCGGTGGCCGCGGCGCCAGCCGCCGGCGCCGCGCCCGTCGCCGGCGCCGCCGGGAGGGGATGCTCGTGCTGGAGCTTGACCACGAGCTGCTGCCACGCGCCGCCGAGCTTGGGATCGTGGCGGCGGATGCTCTTGCCGAGCGCCTGCGGGTGCGCGGGCGGCGCCACCGTGATGATGAAGCTGCCGTCCGCCTCGAGCTTGAAGGTGAAGCCGCCGTCATCGGAGACGGTGGTGCCGACGAGCGGCGCGAGCTCGGGCGGCAGATCCGAGGCCGCCGCTGCAGGCGCCGCCGGCGCCGCCGGGGCCGAGCGCTGGACCGCGCGCTCGCCGCCGCCGGTGCCCGCCATCTGATCGAGCAGCGCCTCCGCCGACTCGCCGCGCACGACGGTGTCGGCCACCGCGTCCGCGTGACGCTCGTACGCGTCGCCGGCCTGGCCGACGCCACCCTTGAGCGCGACGCCCGCCCGCTGCTGCACCACGTGCGCCGCCTCGTGCGCCGCCGTGTGCAAGGTCGGGCTGCCCGCGAACGCGACCTGATCGCCCGTCGCGTACGCCTCCGCGCCCATCGCGCCCGCCCCGCGCGCCGCGTTGCCGTCGGTGTACGCGCGCACCGACGACACGTCGTGCCGTCCGAACGACTGCTGGATCTGATCGAGGTGCGGCAGCGGCCCCGCCGCGCCGCTCGTGCCGTGCGCCGCCGCCATCCACGTCGTCGGACGCTCGTCGGGAAACGCGGCGTCACCGCGGGCTTGCACCTCGCCGCCGTACGCCTGCACGAACCCGAAGCTCTCGGGCGGTGGCGCCGTGGGCGCCGGCCGCGCGTCGGTTCGCGCCTTGCGCTGCACGGGCATGTGCTGCGTCAACGTCACGGCGCCGGGCTTGACGCCCGTCTGATAGACCTCGCCCACCTCGTCGAACGGGTCGAAGCGCCGCTGATCACGCATGTCGTTCATTGTACGGAGGCCAACGCTTTGCCATTCCCTGCCAGGCGCTTGTTCTGATGCATTGAGTTGTTGCGTGAACGCAACCCATGCGTCGTACACGCAACAACGAGGGTTCCGGTCGGCAGTGATTCTCGATAGATCTGCATGTGGGTAACTGTGGCCCAGCGGTTGCTCATGGGACCGACATCATGTCGAACCGCTTCGTTGCCCTCCTCTCCGCCTTCGCGCTCACCTCGGTCGCCGCTGCCTGCGCCACCGAGGACGATCTCCTCGACTCCGAAGACATCACCTCGATCGAGTCGAACTCGTGGGGCGACCTCTCGTCGCGCCCGTCGGTCGAGCTGTGGAAGAGCACGGACGGTCAGTTCCGGTTCCACCTGCTCGAGAAGAGCCAGGAGGTGGTGTTCACCTCGCAGGGCTACGCGAGCCGCACCAACGCGCTCAACGGCCTGCTCTCGGTGCTCGAGAACGGCAAGCTGGCGTCGCAGTACCAGGTCTTGACTGCGGCCAACGGCGGCAGCTACTTCAACCTGGTCGCCGCCAACAAGCAGGTGATCGCGACCGGCCACGTGCACGCCACCGCGGCCGAGGCGGAGGCCGACGTGCAGACCGCGCTCGCCAACGTGGCCAGCTACCAGAAGGCGTGGGACACGGCGACCGGCGCGCGCTTCGCGGTGAAGCAGGACTCGGCGGGCCAGTGGTACTTCAACCTCCACGCGCGCAACGGCAGCGTGGTCCTCACGTCGCAGAAGTACACGACCAAGGCGGCGGCGCTCAACGGCGCCTTCTCGACCGCGGACAACGGCCTCACGGCGGCGCGCTACGACGTCAAGCCGACGGCGAGCGGCACCGGCTACTACTTCAACCTGAAGGCGACCAACGGCCAGGTGATCGCGACGTCGCAGGTGTACGCGAACAAGTACTCGGCCGAGCGCGGTCGCGACGCGATCATCACCCTCCTGCCGGTCGTCCCCCTCCTGTGATCGCGATGCTCGCATCCCTCATCGTCAGCGTGGGGAAGACGACGAGGCGACGTACGGCGGCGGCGGTGAGCGGCGGAGCGCAGGGGACGCTCCGCCGCGATGGCGTTTTCGGTGAGGGTGGCGGTGACGCCGAACCCACGCGCGCCGACGCCGACGCCGACGCCGCCGCTACTCCTCGTCCGTGTGCGCCGTCTTCCGCAGCTTCACCCCGCGACGACGGAGCAGCCGGTACATCGTGACCGGGTCGATGCCGGCGGCGGCGGCGGCGCTGCGCACGTTGCCCCGGTGGTCGGCGAGCAGGTCCACCAGGTAGCGGCGCTCCAGCGGCGCGAGCCACTGCTCGCGGAGGACGCGCAGGGTCGGGCCTTCGGCGCGGCCCTTGCGAGGTGAGCGCTCCGGCGCCGCGGCGCGCGCGAACGAGCGCGGGAGCTCGTCGGGCGTGAGCTCCGGGCCCGTACACAGGATGACGGCGTGCTCGATCGCGTTGCGCAGCTCGCGCACGTTGCCGGGATAGTCGTAGGCGGTGAGCCGGGCCATGATCGCCGGCGAGAGCCGCGGCGCCGGCTTGCCGTGGCGTGCCGCCGTCTGCTCGACGAACACCGACGCCATGACCTCGAGCTGGTCCTTGTAGCGGCGCAGCGGGGGTAGCTCGAGCGTCATGACGCCGAGACGGTAGAAGAGGTCGTCGCGGAAGGTGCCGCTGGCGACCATCGCTTCGAGATCGCGGTTGGTCGCGCAGATGAGACGGACGTCGACGCGCTCCGGCGCGGCGTTCGAGCCCAGCGGCTGCACCTCGCCCTGCTCGACGGCGCGCAGCACCTTCGCCTGGAGCGCGACCGGGAGCTCGCCGACCTCGTCGAGGAAGAGCGTGCCGCCGTCGGCCTTCTGGAACTCGCCGACCTTCTCGAAGGACGCGCCGGTGAAGGCGCCGCGCACGTGCCCGAAGAGGATGCTCTCGAGCAGGGTCTCGGGGATGGCCGCGCAGTTGACCGTGACGTACGGCTTGTCGGCGCGGCGGCTGGCCCCGTGGATCGCACGCGACACCAGATCCTTGCCGGTGCCGCTCTCGCCCCGCACGAGGATCGGCGCGCTGGTCGGCGAGGCGAGCTCGATGCGGCGCTCGACCTCGCGCCACTCCGGTGACAGGCCGCCGATGAGGAACGGGCGGCCGGTCTCCTCGCGGCTCTGGCGATCGGCCTGGCCGCGGCGCACGAACGGCGCCGCCGCGACGGCGAGGTCGCCGAGCACGCGCAGCGTCTCCTTCGAGAACTGATCGGCGGCGCGCGTGGAGACGGTGAGGACGCCGATCGGCTTCTTCTGGTAGCGGATGGGCGCCGCCGCGATCGAGCGCACGTCGAGGAGGTAGCGCGTGTAGTGCGGATCGTTCGCGCTGTCGCGGCAGAGGTACGGCGCGTCGCTCTCGAAGCAGTGGAGCGCGATGCCGGCGCGGCTACCCCCCAGCCGAGCTTCGCGAGGCGATCTGCTCTGACTCAGGTCCACGCCCGCGTCTGCGCCGGCGTGGACCGATCGACCAGCCCCGCCGGAGGCGGGGCTCCTGAGCACCTGGTCGGGGAGCGTGACGGTGAGCCCCTCGGCGACGTGGTGGGCGAGGACGAGGCCGCCCGCCTTCTTGTCCCAGAGGAAGAGCGCGCCGTGCGTCGCGCCGGTGGCGGCGAGCGCGTGCCGCGTGAGCTCGCGCGGGACGGCCTCGGGGCGCGCCTCGGAGAGCGCGCGCTCGAGCTCGCCGGCCTTCACGACGACGACCGTAACATGAAGATGAGTCGCCCCCGGCGCGTGTGATACCCAATCCCCATGAGCCGCATCTATCGCTCGCTGCCGCCGAAGGGGACGCGCCTCGCGATCGCGTTCTCGGGCGGCCTCGACACGCGCTGCGCGGTGGCGTGGTTGACCGAGCAGGGCCTCGACGTCCACTGCTACACCGCCGATCTCGCGCAGCCCGACGAGGCCAGCCCGGCGGACATCCCGCCCATCGCGACGGACCACGGCGCCAAGGCCGCGCGGCTCCTCGACTGCCGGGACGGGCTGGTGCGCGAGGGGCTCGTCGCGATCCAGTGCGGCGCGTTCCACCTCTCGGTCGGCGGCAAGAAGTACTTCAACACCACGCCGCTCGGGCGCGCGGTGACGACCACCGCGATCGTGCGCGCGATGGTCGACGACGACGTGCACGTGTTCGGCGACGGGTCGACGCACAAGGGCAACGACATCCAGCGCTTCTACCGCTACGGCATCCTCGTCGATCCGACGCTGCGCATCTACAAGCCGTGGCTCGACAGCGCGTTCGTGAAGGCGTTCGGCGGCCGCACCGAGATGTCGCAGTACCTGGAGAAGATCGGCAAGCCGTACAAGACCGGGGTCGAGAAGGCGTACTCGACCGACGCCAACCTGCTCGGCGCGACCCACGAGGCCAAGGACCTCGAGCGCCTCGACACCGGCATGCGGATCGTCGCACCGATCATGGGCGTCGCGTTCTGGAAGCCCGACGTCGCGATCGCCGCCGAGGAGGTGACGGTCGGCTTCGAGCAGGGCCAGCCGGCGACGCTGAACGGCCGGCGCTTCGACTCGCTCTACGAGCTGTTCGTCGAGGCCAACCGCATCGGCGGGCGCCACGGCCTGGGCATGAGCGATCAGATCGAGAACCGCGTGATCGACGCGAAGAGCCGCGGCATCTACGAGGCGCCGGCGATGGCGCTCCTGCACCTGGCCTACGAGCGCCTGCTCTCGGCGATCCACAACGAGAACACGCTCGACCTGTACGCGACGCTCGGGCGGCGGCTCGGACGCCTGCTCTACGAGGGCAAGTGGTACGACCCCGAGTCGTGCCTGCTCAAGGACGGGCTCACGCGCTGGGTCGCGCCGTCGGTGACCGGCGAGGTGACGCTCGAGCTGCGCCGCGGCGACGACTACACGATCGTCGCGACGCGCGCGCAGCACATGAGCTACGGCCCCGACAAGCTGTCGATGGAGCGGGTGGAGGAGCCGGCGTTCACGCCCGAGGACCGCATCGGCGCGCTCGAGCTGCAGAACCTGTCGGTCGGCGACAACCGCGACCTCCTGCTCCACCACCTGTCGAGCCTACGCCAGCTCGCGCCGGGCGGTGGTGACCCGTTGCCGCGGCTGCTGGGCGCGGACGACGAGAAGTAGCGGTACAACACCGGGCATGCGGAGCATCCCGGTCGTCTCGATCCTGGTTGCAGGGTGGTTCGGGCTCGGCGCGTGCGGCGGCAAGGGTGCGCCGCCGCCGGCAGGGCCGCCCGTCGGCGGCGGGGACGTCAGCGGCGGCGAGCCCGCCGTGAACGACGGCCTCGTCGCGCCGCCGGCAGGGCCGCCGGTCGCCGAGGCGCGGCCGCAGACCGACACGATGCACGGTGTCACCGTCGCCGATCCGTACCGCTGGCTCGAGGGCGACACCGCGGAGGTGAAGGCGTGGAGCGACGGACAGGACCGGCACGCGCGCGCGATCCTCGACGCGCTGCCCGGCCTCGGGGCCATCGCCGAGGAGGTGCGCGCGTACTACGCGGCGCCGATCACGCGCTACGGCGGGTTCCAGGTCGCTGGCGGCAAGGTGTTCGCCTGGCGCAAGCAGCCCGACAAGGAGCAGCGCGAGCTCGTCGTGATGACGTCGCTGGACAAGGCGGCGGAGGCCAAGCTGGTGCTCGATCCGGCGGCCGGCGGTGACGCGACCCGCGCGATCGACTGGTTCGTGCCCTCCCCCGACGGTCGGAAGGTCGCGGTCTCGATCTCGACGGGCGGCAGCGAGGCCGGGTCGCTGCACGTTCTCGATCTCGACGGCAAGGCGCTCGAGCCGGTGATCGCCGACGTGCAGTACGGCACCGGCGGCGGAGACATCGCGTGGACGCCGGATGGCCGGGGCTTCTACTACACGCGCTATCCGCGCGCCGGCGAGAAGCCCGAGCAGGAGCGCGCGTTCTGGATCGAGGTGTGGTTCCACCAGCTGGGCACGCCGGAGGCGACGGACCGCTACGAGCTCGGCAAGGACCTGCCGCAGATCGCGCAGTACCGCCTCGACGTCGACGCGCGCGGGCGCGTGCTCGCGGCCGTGCAGAAGGGCGACGGCGGTGAGTTCCAGCACTACCTGAAGGACGCCAGGGGCTGGCGCCGCCTCGCCGACTGGGACGATGACATCGTGAGCGTGCAGTTCGGCCCCGCCGGCGACCTCTGGCTCGTGTCGCGGAAGGGCGCGCCGCGCGGCAAGCTCCTGCGCATGCCGACGACGGGCAAGCTCGCGGCCGCGAAGCTCGTGGTGGCGGAGAGCGCCGACACGATCGTCACCAGCTTCTACGAGGACGAGGCGGCGGTCCTGACCCGCGATCGCGTGTTCTTGACGTACCAGCTCGGCGGGCCCAACACGATCCGCGCGTTCACCCACGCCGGCAAGCCGGCGAAGGGCCCGGCCCTGCCGGCGGTGTCGTCGAGCTTCCTCGTCGACGACTCGCTGGGCGGGGACATGTTCGTGTGGTCGGAGTCGTACGTCGTGCCGGGTGCGTGGTACCGGCTCGCGCCGGCGAGCGGCGCCTTGACCAAGATCGACGCGGTGTCGCCGTCGCCGCCGGTCTCGCTCGACGACTTCGAGGTGCACCGCGAGCTGGCCACGTCGAAGGACGGGACCGCGGTGCCGCTCAACATCATCTGGAAGAAGGGCGCACCGAAGGACGGAACGGTGCCGTGTGTGGTGACGGGCTACGGCGGCTACGGCGTCAACCTGTCGCCGGGATTCGCCGGCAGCGCCCACCCGCTGCTCTCGCGCGGCGTGTGCCTGGTGGTCGCGAACCTGCGCGGCGGCGGCGAGTTCGGCGAGGCGTGGCACGAAGCCGGCATGCTGACGAAGAAGCAGAACGTGTTCGACGACTTCGCGGCGGCGCTCGACCACCTGCATGCGCAGCGCTACACGTCGCCGCAGCGGACGGTGATCATGGGCGGCTCGAACGGCGGCCTGCTCATGGGCGCGATGCTCACGCAGCACCCGCAGAAGATGAAGGCCGTCGTGGCGCAGGTCGGCATCTACGACATGCTGCGCGTCGAGCTCTCCCCCAACGGGCTGTTCAACACCACCGAGTTCGGCTCGGTGAAGGACCAGGCGCAATTCACGGCGCTCCTCGCGTACTCGCCCTACCACCGCGTCGTGAAGGGCACGAAGTTCCCGGCGACGCTCATGACCACCGGCGCCAACGATCCGCGGGTGTCGCCGTGGCAGTCGCGCAAGATGGTGGCGGCGATGCAGGCGGCGCAGGGCGGCGACGCGCCGATCCTCCTGCGCACGAGCGGCACCTCGGGGCACGGCCAGGGCATGGCGATGAGCGAGCGCATCGGCCAGGTCGCCCACGTCGACGCGTTCATCCTGTGGCAGCTGGGCGTGGCGGTGCGCTGACCACGCG
Organism: Myxococcales bacterium UBA2376; assembly: GCA_002344285.1. Lineage (GTDB taxonomy): Bacteria > Myxococcota_A > Polyangia > Haliangiales > Haliangiaceae > UBA2376. The sequence continues at coordinate 506 of DDTA01000134.1, read as the reverse complement.
GCCTCGCGGCCGCGCGCTCAGCGGGCCTCGGGCCTCGGGCCTCGGGCCTCGGGCCGAGCGGCGTCAGGCTTCAGGCCACGTCAGACCCCTGCGCTACGGGTCCGCCATGAGTCGAGATCCGTGGCGGTTGAAGGTGTTCGTGTTGGCGGATGAGCTGGTCGTCGACGTCTATCGAGCGACGGCGAAGTTCCCGGCGGAGGAGCGATTCGGCCTGCAGTCGCAGCTGCGGCGTGCAGCGGTTTCGGCGGCCGCGAACCTGGTCGAAGGCAGCGCGCGCCGCACGCTCCGCGACTACCTGCATTTCGCGGGTATCTCCCTCTCGTCAGGATCAGAGGCCCGATACCTGATAGACCTATCCAGGCGCCTCGGATACCTCGACGAACCGCACCTGCGAGAACGCTACACCGAGCTGATCAAAGGCATTCAGGCCCTGATCGAGTCGCTCGAGCGCCGTGCCGAGGCCTGACGCCCGTCTTCCCGAGGCCCGAGGCCTGATGATTGATCAC
>DDTA01000247.1 GCA_002344285.1 Myxococcales bacterium UBA2376 | reverse complement strand
TGTGTTGGATCGTCAGGCCTGACGCCCGACGCCTTCCTTGCGTGACGGGCACTGTGCCTCCCCGAGGCATCAGGATCAGGTCACGGCAGCGTCGGTTCGACGAGCTTCTCGGCGCAGGTCAAGCCCTCGAGGAACTTGACCACGTCGGCGAGCTCCGCGTCGGTCAGGTTCTTCGGGGCCAGGAGCGCCGACAGGTTCTTGTTGGCCTTGGCGCCGTTCGCCATGTACGCGACCGCCTCGGGCAGCGTGGCCGCCGAGCCGTCGTGGAAGTACGGCGCCGAGCGCGCGACGTCGCGCAACGACGGCACCTTGAACGACGCCCAGTCCGTGGCGTTGCTGGTGACCTTCATGCGGCCGACGTCGACGTCGGCCTCGGGCTTGTCGGTGCCCACGCCGGCGTTGAAGTAGACGCCGCCGTCGACCTGCATCGAGATCGAGAAGTGCGGCGGCGTGTGGCACGCGCTGCACTGGCCCTTGCCGAGGAAGACGTCGAGGCCGCGCTGCTGCTCCTCGGTGAGCGCGGCCTTGTCACCCTTGGCGAACTTGTCGTAGGCGGTGTCGGCGCACACGAACGTGCGCATGTACTCGGCGAGCGCCTGCTGCACGCGCTCGGCGGAGGCCGCCTCGTCGCCGAACGCCGCCTTGAACAGCGGCTTGTAACCCTTGATCTTGCCGAGCTCGGCGGCCTTGGCCTCGAGCTTGTCCTCGCCGACGCCCATGTTGCCGCCGGCCCACGCGCCCTTGGCGACCGCCTCGAGCGACGGCGCGCGACCGTCCCAGTAGAACGCGCCCTTGGCGTGGCCGAGGTTCCACAAGGGCGGCGAGTGACGCGTGAGCTTCTTGTCGCCGGCGCCGATCGCGATCGGATCGGCGCCGCTCGTGCCGTTCTCGTTCTGGTGGCACGAGTAGCACGCGCGCGAGCCGTCGACCGACAGGCGCTTGTCGAAGAAGAGCACGTTGCCGAGCGCCACCTTCGCCGCGCGGCCGGGATCGTCGGGCAGCGCCAGCGGCGGCATCGACTGCAGCTGGCCCTGCGACGGCCGCTGCGCCGGCGGCGGCGCGCCCGTCGCCGGGCCGGGGCCGGTCGCGGTCCCGGTGCCCGTCGCGCCACCCTCGTCCGACTTCTTCTTGCATCCACCGGCGACGCACGCGGCGAGCGCCAGCGACAACAGGGTCATCCTCGTCATGGCGACGAGGCTACNNCACTCGGTCTCCTCGCGCATGCAGACCTCGTAGACCCGCACCTGTCGCGACGACAGGGACTGCGCCTTGCACGACTTCACGAACTCGCGCGTGTGGATCGGCGCCGTGTTCTCGATGTCGAGCTTGGCCAGCTCCGCGGGCGGCATCGTCGCCCGCGCGTCGGCGATCGCACACTCGGTGAGCCGGGGCCCGAGCGCCTCGCACGCCGCGCCCTGTCGCTTCGCCAGCTCGGTCATGTCCGGCGGATCACCGGCGCCGTTGCCGCCCCGCAGGTCGTCGGGGAGCGTGTCGCCGTCCCCCGACGTCGTGTTCTTGGAGCCGCAGGCCGCGAGGCAGACCGCGGCGGCGAGGAGCAAGAGTGCGCGCATCGCGGAGAGCCTGCGCTACTTGACCTGGAACTGCAAACCCTCGCTGCCCTCGTCATCGAGTGGCGCGAGGCACTGGCCCTCGAGCTGGGCGACGCTGGTCACGTTCTCGACGCAGCCGATCACGTGGTCGGGCGCGCCCCGGCACTCGGCGATCACCATCGCCGTGTTGTCGGCGACCTCTTCCGCCGTCATCTTCGTGCGCTCCGCCGCCGCCTGGTAGAGACCGCTGACCTTGGCGCGGACGCCGTCGCACGCCGCCGGGTCGCCGCCCCGGTCGACGGGCTTGCCGCCGTCGCCACCGGGCCCGGTACCGCCCGAGCCCTTCTGCTTGCACGCGCACGCGGAGAGGAGCACGGCGACGAGCGTGGCTACCCGGAGTCGACCCATCGCCCGCGAGCCTACCAAACAAGGCCCGCGCTACGCGGCGTCGTACCCGTCGACCGTGAACGGCGGCGCGGCGATCCGCGCGTGATGATCGCGACCCAGGTCGAGCGGCGTGATGCTGACCGCGCCCGCGTGCACCGCGTTGCAGTCGCTCCCCGGCAGGTCGTCGTGCCCCGTCGAGCCCCCGCCGATCCAGAAGTACGGGCGGCCCCACGGGTCCGAGCGCTCGGTCACGTCGTCGGCATACCGGCGCTTGCCCAGCATGGTCCACTGGTACCGGCGCTCGCCCCGGCCCGGGAGATTCACGTTCAGCACCTCGGCGGGCGGCAAGGCGGTCACCGCCTGCCGCACGAGCGCCGCCGAGAACGCGATCGCCTCGGCGACGTGGGTGGCTCGCGGCGCGATCGACAGGGCCACCGCCGGGAAGCCACGCAGGGCCCCCTCGACCGCGCCGGCGACCGTGCCCGAGTAGAAGACGTCGGTCCCGAGGTTGAAGCCGTCGTTGGGCCCGGACACGACGAGCGCCGGCGCACGCGGCGCCAGCCGCAGGACGCCGACGTAGACGCAGTCGACCGGCGTGCCCGACAGCGACCAGCGACCGGGCGCAACCTCACGGGCTCGCAGGGGCTTGTGGAGCGTGATCGCGTGCGAGGCCGCCGAGCGCTGCCGCTCGGGAGCGACGACCAGGATGTCGAGATCCGTGGCGAGCTCGTCGGCCAGGGCGGCGAGCATCGGCGCGTTGACGCCGTCGTCGTTGGTCATGAGCACGAGCGGACGCAGACTTGCCATCGCCGCGCACCATGCCGCGCCGCCGCCCGAAAGAAAACCCCGGACAAGCCCTGGAAAGAAAACCGGGACGGCCACCTGAGGTGACCGTCCCGACCCAGTCGAGGCGACAGGATTTGAACCTGCGACTCCCAGACCCCCAGTCTGGTGCGCTACCAGGCTGCGCTACGCCTCGGAGGGGAGAGTCGAGATACTCCATCCGACCGGGAGTCGCAACCCCCGCGTCGCTGCTTCCGCGCGCCGGACCCTTCAGGTCGCGGGCTGGCCGTTCAGGATGTTCTTCAATACCTGGCTCGGCTTGAACGTGAGCACACGCCGCGCCGAGATGGTGATTTCCTCACCGGTCTGCGGGTTCCGGCCGATGCGCGCTTTCTTCTCGCGCACGATGAAGTTGCCGAAACCCGAGATCTTGATCTTCTCGCCTCGCTCGAGCGTCTCTTTGATCTGATTGAAGACACTCTCGACGATCTCGGCGGCCTCTTTCTTCGAGAATCCGCCGACCTTCTCGTAGACCGCCTCGATGATGTCCGCTTTCGTCATTCGCGCCATCCGCGTTCTCCGAAGGGTGGAACGTCCTGACATTATCACAACTTGCGCAGCAGGTGCAGACAAGACCGCGAGATCTTTCGAACTTCGGAGATCCCTTGAAAGCTGCGTGATTCGGCGCAGTTACGGCTACCGGCGCTCTGCGGGAGTGTCCGCGAGCAGCCGCGAGACGATCGCCTCGTGAGCCGCGTCCACCTCCGGATCCGTCAGCGTCCGGTCCGGCGCGCGGTACGTGATGGACCAGAGCTGGCTCTTCTTCGCTGCGCCCAGCTTGGCCGCGTCGCGGTACTCCTCGGCGAGGCGCACGGTCTCGAGCAACGGTTGCGACGCGCCGGCGATGACGTCGCGGACGCGGGCCGCCGGGATCGGGTCGTCGAGCAGGAGCGACACGTCGCGCGTGCTCGCCGGGAAGCGCGGCACCGCACGCATCTGCGCCGGCGTCGGCGCGGGCAGCGCTTCGAGGGCCACGTCGAACATGAACACCGGCGCGAGGACGCCGAGCTGCTCTCGCATCGCCGGGTGCACCTCGCCGATCTCGCCGAGCCTGGTTCCGTCGGCGGCGAGCACGTGCGCGGCGACGCCGGGGTGCAGGTACGGGATCTCGCGGGTCGCGACGTAGCGAGGCTCGCCGGCGCCGAGCGCGCGCAGCAGCTGTTCGAGCATGCCCTTGACGTCGAAGTAGTCCCACGGCTGCGCGGCGCCGAGCCATGACGGGCGCGCCCCGGTCAGGACCGCGGCCGCGTGGAGCGGTTCGTCGAGCAGCTCGCGCGGCTCGCCGTCGAGCGCCGTGCCCGCCTTGCGCAGGAACACGGCGCCGACCTCGAACAGGGCGGCGTCGCGAAGGCCAAAGCTCGCGTTGCGCGCGAGCGCGCCCACGAGGTTGGGCAGGAGCGAGGTCCGCATCACGGCCTGCTCGGCGCTCATCGGGTTCTTCACCGCCACCGGGTGCGCGCGGCGATCGTCGGCGGACACGCCGAGCGCCGCGACGCGCTCGCGGCTCTGGAAGCCGTACGTGATCGCCTCGGCGAGCCCGGCCGCGGCGAGCGCGCGGCGCGCGCGGTCGGCGATGTCGTCGGCGAGCGGCGCCGGGCCGACGCGCAGGGCCGGGATCGTCGCCGGCACGTTGCCGTAGCCGTGGACCCGCAGGACGTCCTCGATCAGATCCACCTCGCGCGTGAGATCGGTGCGCGCCGACGGTGGTGTCACCTCCCACGTGTCGTCGCCGGTGCGGACGACGTCGCACCCGAGGCGCGCGAGCGCCGACTCGCACTGCGCGGCGCCGACGTCGGCGCCGATGAGCGCGCGCGTGCGCGACAGCCGCAGCGGCACACGCGGACGCACGACCGGGCGCGGGTACACGTCGACCATGCCGCGCGCGATGCGGCCGCCGCCGAGCCGCGCCAGGAGCACGGACGCGCGCGCGGCGGCGAGCGGGGCGAGCTCGGGATCGACGCCGCGCTCGAAGCGCTGCGACGCCTCCGACGGCAGCGCCAGCCGCCGCGCGGTGCGGCGGATCGAGCGCGGCTGGAAGCTCGCGCTCTCGAGGAGCACGCGGGTCGTCGCCGCCGACACCTCGCTCTCGGCGCCGCCCATCACGCCGGCCAGCGCGACCGGACCTTCGCCATCGCAGATGAGCAGGTCGTCGGGGACGAGCGCCCGCTCCTGCCCGTCGAGCGTCGTCATGCGCTCGCCGGCGCGCGCGCGGCGCACGTCGATGCGCGCGCCGCGCACGTGGTGCCAGTCGAACGCGTGCAGCGGCTGGCCGAGCTCGAAGAGCACGTAGTTGGTGACGTCGACGAGGTTGGAGATCGGGCGCACCCCGACGGCGCGCAGGCGCTGGGCGAAGCGGCGCGGCGACGGGCGCACGGTGAGCCCGTCGATCACGCGCGCCACGTAGCGCGGACAGCCGTCGGGGTCGGCGATGGTGACCGCGGCCAGCGCCGCGGCGTCGAGGTCGGCCGCGAGCGCGTCGAGATCTGGCTCCGGCGCCGGCGGCACCAGCCGTCCGCCGAGGAGCGCGCACAGCTCGCGCGCCAGCCCGAGGTGACCGAGGCAGTCACCCCGGTTGGCCGGCGCGTTGATCTCGATCATCCAGTCGTTGACGCCCAGGGCCTGCTGCGCCGGCGCGCCCAGCGGCGTGCCGTCGTCGGCGTCGAGGACGATGATGCCGCTGTCGTCGTCGCCGATCTCGAGCTCGGTCTCCGAGCACAGCATGCCCGGCGACTCGACGCCCTTCACCGCCTTCACGGCGAGCGTGATGCCGCCGGGCAACGCGGCGCCCGGCGGCGCCCACAGCACCTTGCGCCCGGGCTCGGGCACGTTGGGTGCGCCGCACACGACCTGGGTCGCGCTGCCGCCGCGCGCGGTGATGACGTCGACGAGCGTGAGCTTCTCGCTGCCGGGGTGCGGACGCTTGCCGACCACCTCGGCGACGACGACGCCCGCGAAGCCCGCGCCCAGATCGGTGACACCCTCGACCTCGAGGCCGCCGCCGGTGAGCGCACGGGCGCCCTCCTCCACCGTGGGCACGCTGGGAAGATCGCAGAGCTCGAGCAACCAGGACCAGACCGCCTTCATTGCCGTCTCCTCGCCTAGAACTGATCGAGGAAGCGCAGGTCTCCCTCGTAGTAGAGCTTGATGTCGTTGACGCCGTGGCGGAGCATCGCCATGCGCTCGATCCCCATGCCGAACGCGAAGCCGGTGTAGCGCTCGCTGTCGATGCCGACGTGGGCGAAGACGTCGGGGTCGACCATCCCGGCGCCACCGATCTCGATCCAGCCCGTGCCCTTGCACAGCCGGCAGCCGCTGCCGCGGCAGAAGCCGCACGACATGTCGATCTCGACGCCGGGCTCGACGAAGGGGAAGTAGCTGGGGCGCAGGCGCACGTCGAGCCCACCGCCCAGCCGCCCCCCCGTGCCCGCGAAGAAGCGGTTGACGAAGTGGAGCAAGACGCCCTTGAGATCGCTCACGCGCACACCCTCGTCGACGACGAGGCCCTCGATCTGCGTGAACATCGGCGAGTGGGTCGCGTCGTCGTCGCGCCGGTACACGACGCCGGGCGCGACGATGCGGATCGGCGGCGGGTGCGCCTGCATCGTGCGGATCTGCACCGGCGAGGTGTGCGTGCGCAGCACGATCTCGTCGGCGATGTAGAAGGTGTCCTGCATGTCGCGGGCGGGGTGATCCTTGGGGATCGCGAGCGCCTCGAACGTGTGCCAGTCGGTCTCGACCTGCGGCCCTTCGGCGACCGCGAAGCCGAGCTCGGCGAAGATGTCGACGAGCTCGAGGCGCACCTGGGTGAGCAGGTGGAGGTGGCCGCCGCCGACCGGGCGCGCCGGCAGGGTGACGTCGAGCGTGCGCGCAAGATCGGCCTCGCGCTTCGCCGCGACCAGCGCCTCGAGCCGCGCCTCGACCGCCTGGGCGATCGCGTCCTTCACCTTGTTGGCGGCCTGGCCGACGAGCGGGCGCTCGGCCGGCGGCAGCCGCCCGAGCTCCTTCATCACCTCGGAGACCTGGCCCTTCTTGCCGAGGAACTGCGCCTGCGCCGCGCGGATCGATTGCTCGTCGACGAGCGGCGCGATCACGGCGGCGAAGTCGCCACCGAGGCGTTCGAGCTGGGCGATGAGGTCGCTGGACGTGGTCATGGTGCGTCGTCCGTTCGATAGCCGAAAACGAAAGAGGCCGCTCGCTGGCGGCCTCGCAATCGATCTGGTCCCTACCAGCTGGTCGTTACCGTCCGATCAGCGAGCCGCGCTCACGATCGCCTGGAACGCCTTGGGATCGCTGACCGCGATCTCGGCGAGCATCTTCCGGTTGAGCGCGACGCCGGCCTTGTTGAGGCCGCCCATCAGCTTGGAGTAGCTCTTGCCGACGATGCGCGACGCGGCGTTGATGCGCTGGATCCACAGCGCGCGGAAGTCCCGCTTGCGCACGCGGCGCGAGCGGTACATGTGCATCCAGGCGTGCTGCACCGCCTCGTTGGCGGCGGCGTGGCAGCTGGAGCGCTTGCCGCGGAAACCCTTGGCGGCCTTCAGCACGCGGTTGCGACGGCGGCGGGCCTTGAATCCTCGTTTGGCGCGGGGCATGACGTACCTCTATCCGTTTCTCTCGGTCCGTTCTCGACGGGCTCGGGCTTCAGGCGTACGGCAACATCGCCGCGATCTGGTGATGCTGGGCCGGGCCCACGTAGCTGCCCTTGCGCAGCTGACGCTTGCGCTTGGTACGGCGGCCCGTGAGCAGGTGCCGGCGGAAGACGCTCTGATACTTGTACTTGCCACTCGCGGTCTTCTTGAACCGCTTCTTGGCACCGGAATGGGTCTTGACCTTCGGCATGACGGGAAGGCGGTTTATGCACGACACGGCCCGGGTTTGCAAGTGGCTACCTCGGCTGTCGAAGATCGGCCGCTGGTCGCCATGGTTACCACGCCTGCGGTTCGCAACATCCCGCAACCACTCGCGGCCAGAGTGGTACGACCTCTGCACCAGTGTGGAGGCATGAGATCCGCCGCTTGCCTCGCCCTTCTCGCCACGCTCACCACCGCCTGTACCCTTCCCCGTTCCACCCGCGCGGTCGCCGTCGTCTCCGGCGCCGCCATCTCCCTCACCGGGATGGCGGTGGTCGCCGATCGCGACATCGGCGTCGACAGTGACGGCAACGGCGTCAACGACACGGCCTTCAACGACAACTGGGATGACCTCGACGACAAGCTCGCCGGCGTGGCGCTCGTCGGGCTCGGCCTCGCGTTGATCGTCGCCGGCGCGACCGCCAAGGACGTACCGCCCGAGGCGAAGATCGTGTCATCACCCGTGCGGCGGCGCCCGGCATCGGTGACGTGGACGCCCGAGGTCATGCCGTACGCCTACGTGCCGGGCATGGCGCCGGGGATGACCGTCGAGACGCCGGCGTCGCCGGCGCGCGCGGAGCTCCCCGAGGTCGCGACCACCGATGTCGTCCTCCGCATGGCGCAGCAGGCGCGCGCCGCCGCCGCTCGTGGCGAGTGCGGCGCGGCGTGGGCGACGTGGGAGGTGATCAACATGCGGGATCTGCGCTACGCGTCCGCGCTCGCGACGGGCCCGGTGCTCGCGCCGTGCCCGCGACCACTCGCCGTCGGCGGTCGCTGAGCGCTCGACGCTACGCGGCGCGGCCGCGAACCCGACGCAGCTCCTCGTAGAAGTACGCCGCGCGCTCGCACGCCTCGCTGAGCGACGCGATCTCGTCCTGCTGCGCGTCGATGAGCGTCCGCAGCTCGTTGATCTCGCTCAGCCAGCCGCCCTCGCGCGCGATCATGGCGGCGAGGGTCGCGTGGGCCGCGCTCAGCTCGTTACGGACGCGAGCAAGCTCGCGCCGCAGCAGGCGTTCCGCTTCCGTGGGGTTCGCCTGGGCAGGTTGGGCTCGCATTCTGTAAACGACAAGCAAGCCGCGGGCCGGGAACCGGCGCGAGCGAATCCGCACGGTTCCAGACCCGAATCGACGACGAATGTGGGCCACGGGCGCCCACCCGGGACGGCTACTCCTCGTCGTCCTCGTCGTCGTCGACGTCCGCGTTGATCTCGTCCTCGTCCGGCTCGTCGGACGGCGCCTCCTCGGCGGGCGGCGGCTTGCCGGCGGCCTTGGCCTGATCCTTCTTGGCCTGGAGCGCGGCGAGCGTCGCCTTGCGGACCTCCTGCGCCTTGCGCACGACGTTCGGCTTGGGCGCGATGATCATGATCATGCGCCGGCCTTCCATGTTCGGCGTGACCTCGACCGACGCGAGATCTCCCGTCGCCTCGACCACCCGGTTCAGCACGTTCATGCCGGTCTGCGGGTGCGTGATCTCGCGGCCGCGGAACACGACGGCGAGGCGGACCTTGTTGCCCTCCTCGAGGAACCGGCGGACATGCTTCACCTTGAAGTCCATGTCGTGGCCCTCGGTCTTGGGGCGGAACTTGATCTCCTTGATCTCGACCGTCGACGCGTGCTTCTTCGCCTTCCGCGTCTGCTTGGCCTGCTCGTACTTGTACTTCCCGTAGTCCATGATCTTGCACACCGGCGGGAACGCGCGGGGCGAGATCTCGACGAGGTCGAGGCCCTTCTCTTCGGCGAGGCGGATCGCTTCGTGCGTCTGCATGACGCCGAGCTGTTCTCCCTCGTCCATGATGACGCGCACCTCCGGGACCCGGATGCGGTGGTTGATGCGCATGCCGCCCTGGGGTCGGCGGCGATCGTCACGGCCCATCGGACGGCCGTTCATGGCAGGACGTCGGTCTTTCGCATAGTGATCAAACAAGTCCTCGTTCGGTTGGGGAGCGCCGGTTCTACCTCAGGTCGAGCCTGACGTGTGCGTCAAATGTGCGCGCTGCGCTGGTATTGTCGCGGCGATGCGACAGATCACGCGCCTCGCCCTGGCCTCGGTCTCGGCTCTGCTCGTCTCCGCGTGCGCCGATGACGAGTTCATCCCGCCCCAGCCCACCGACGCGGCGACCGACGCCGCGGTGCTCGACACGCCGGCCGGCGACGCGACCGACGCCAGCACCGAGGATGCGCCGGTCGACGCGCTGGTCGTGGACGCGATGCGATCGGTGAACGTCGTGCAGTGCCCCGGCGGCGCCGTCGACCTGGAGATCTCGGCGGCGACCGGCGCGTACGTGCCGCAGACGCCCACGATCAGCGTGAACGACGTCGTGCGGTTCACGCCCGGCGATCCCAACCACGACATGGTGTCGGGATCGAACAACATCCCCGACGGCCAGTTCGCCACGACGACCGGCCAGATCACGTGCCTGCGCTTCACCGCCGCCGGAACGTTCCCGTTCTACTGCAGCGTGCACTTGTTCACCGGCACCATCACCGTCAACTGACCGTCGTCCGAAATCTCGTTGGTGTGCACGGGATTGAACCGTGGACCCCTACCGTGTCAAGGTAGTGCTCTCCCACTGAGCTACACACCAATCAGGGAGGGCAATCTGCTACCTCCCCCGGCCGCACAAGTCAAGACCACGCGCACGTGCGTACTCTCCGTTTCGTAGGTCGCGGCTGCTGGATCGGCCTCCTGTTCCTGATCCACGGCCTCGTGTGGCTCGGGGGCTGGCTGGGGCTCCTGGTCACGTTCCGTGGCAAGGCCGCACGGCAGGCCTGGTTCGCCGCGCGCATGGCGGCGTTCATGGTCGCGCTTGGCGCCACGTTCGTGAAGGTCGGTCAGATCATGTCGACCCGGCCCGATCTGCTCCCGCCGCACATCATCCGGGCGCTGGCCCGGCTGCAGGACGACGTGGGCGCCTTCGCCTGGCGCCACGTCGAGCGCACGTTCGTCGCCGAGCTCGGCAAGCCGCCGTCGGAGCTCTTCGCCAGCTTCGATCAGATCCCGGTCGCGTCGGCGTCGGTGGCGCAGGTGCACCGCGCCACGCTGCGCTCGGGCGAGGAGGTCGCGGTCAAGGTGCGCCGCCCCGGGCTCGACGACCTCGTCCGCTTCGACCTCTCGGTGATGCGCTTCTTCGCCCGCGTCATCGCGCTCTGGCCCACGGCACGCCTGTTCGCGCCGGTCGAGAGCGTCGACGAGTTCGGTCGCGCGATCCGCGCGCAGATCGATCTGCGGGTCGAGGCCGAGAACAACCGCCGCTTCGCCGCCAACTTCGCCAGCGATCCCGACGTCGGCTTCCCCGCGCTCCACCCCGAGCTGTGCACACGCGGCATCCTCACGATGAGCTTCGTCCGCGGCGTGAAGGTGCTCGACGCCCCCGCGAAGGCCAAGGCGGACGCGACGCGGCTGGCGAAGATCGGCTTCCGCACGCTCCTCCAGATGGTCTTCGCCGACGGCTTCGTGCACGCCGATCTCCACCCCGGCAACATCCTCGTCGACGAGCGCGGCAAGGTGATCATCCTCGACCTCGGGCTCACCGCCGAGCTCGACGACGGCGCGCGCCGCGCGTTCGCGCAGTTCTTCGCCGGCTGGGCCGGCGGCGACGGCAAGGTGATGGCCCGGCTCATGTCCGAGCTCTCGCCCAAGGCCCACGTCCCCGACTACGCCGCCTACGAGCAGGAGGTCGTCGAGTTCGTCGCCCGCTACTACGGCAAGGCGCTCGGCGAGGTGCAGGTCTCGACCGTCGCCTTCGACATGATGAACATCCTCCGCCGCCACCGCGTGCGCGTGAACCCGACCTTCACGATGTGCAACATCGCGATCGCGGTCACCGAGGGGATCGGCAAGCAGCTCGATCCGCGGCTCGATCTCATCCAGGAGGCGCTCCCCTTCTTCATGACGATCCGTGCCGCGGGGCGGCTGTAGGCCGCACGTCGCCTGTCGCGCCGGCACCACGGTGTCGAGCGCCGTCCACGCCCCTCGCGCACGACAACGACGTGGAATGACGTGGTCCGACCGCGGTTTTGGCGCCTGGCACGCGACCTGCGATACTC
>DDTA01000150.1:516-19895 GCA_002344285.1 Myxococcales bacterium UBA2376 | reverse complement strand
GAGGTCCTCGACGCCGACGAGCGCGAGCGCCGCTCGCGCCAGGATCGCGCCGCGGGGCTGAACGGCGACGCCGAGCGCCGCAAGCGCGAGCTGCGCAAGCTGCTCGAGGAGCGCGCGGAGACCACCGGCGAGGCGTTGATCGCGCAGCTCGGCTCGGCGTGGACGGAGACCGCGCGCGCCGAGGCGGCCGCCGCGCTCCGCAACGTCGAGCAGATGAGCGCGGACCCGGCCACCGACCGCGAGGCCAGGCGCGTCCTCGAGATCGCGTCGGCGCGCTACCGCAACCACTTCCTCACCGAGCGCAACCAGTCCACGTTCCGCCTCGAGGCGCCGGTCATGGAGGCGCTCATGCGCGACGGCGGCAAGCTCCACGCCGCGGTCGAGGAGGTCGCGAACGTCAAGCTGCTCGTCACCGAGGCCGAGAACACGATCCGCCTCGACGGCCTCGACTCGCTCGGCCGCGAGGTCGCGCGCCGGGTCCTCGGCAAGCTCAGCAAGAAGCCCGAGTCCGCCGCCGACGCCGCGGCCGCGCCGCACGAGTGGGCGCAGCGGATCAAGGACCACCTCGACGGCGAGGTGAAGACGCTGGGCAAGAAGGCCTTTCAGACCCTCGAGATCGGCAAGGCCGATCCGGAGATCGTGTACCTCGTCGGCGCGCTCAACTGGCGGACGAGCTACACGCAGAACCAGTGGCTGCACGCGGTCGAGGCCTCGTTCCTCGCCGGCATGATGGCCGCCGAGCTCGGCCTCGACGAGAAGCTCGCGCGCCGCGCCACGCTCATGCACGACATCGGCAAGGCGCTCACCCACAAGATCGAGGGCTCGCACGCGGTCATCGGCGCCGACATCGCCCGCCGCGTCGGCGAGCCCGAGCTCGTCGCCAACGCGATCGGCGCCCACCACGCCGACGAGCCGTGCAACTCCGTCTACGCCCACCTCGTGGCGGCGGCGGACGCGATGAGCGGCGCCCGCCCCGGCGCCCGCCGCGAGATGGCCGAGGGCTTCTCGGCGCGGGTCGAGGATCTCGAGCGCATCGGCGCCTCGTATCGTGGCGTCGAGCTCGCCCATGCCGTGCACGGCGGACGCGAGCTCCGCGTCTACGTCCGGGAGCGAGATGTCGACGACCTCGCCGTGATCGAGCTGTCGGCCGAGATCGCCGCCCGCATCGCGGACGAGCTGACCTTCCCCGGCCAGATCAAGGTCACCGTCATCCGCAGCTTCGCCGCGATCGCCAGCGCGTCCTGAGCGAGCCCTGACTCTCACGTAAAGGTGAGGATTTCGGGTTGACTCCCGCGGACTTCGCCAGCATAGTGCGAGGCATCGGCTCAACCCTCACCTTAACGTAAGGGTTTGAGATCGAGCCAGTCGGCGTAAGTCATGGATAAGTCACAGCCAAAGCTTCTGCGTGTGGGCGAGCTCGCCAAGGCGGTCGGGAAGACCGTGCGGGCGATGCACCTCTACGAGGAGCTCGGCCTGCTCGAGCCCGACCAGCGCTCGGATGGCGGGTTCCGGCTGTACGGGCAGGACGCGATCGACCGCATCAACTGGATCGTCAAGCTGCAGGCGATCGGCTTCACGCTCGGCGAGATCCAGGGGTTCGTCGCCGACTTTCGCGACGCGGGCTCGGGTCGCGTCGCGACCGACCGCGTGCGCGCGGTCTTCAGCGACAAGCTCTCGCAGATCCGCGAGCAGATGACCCAGCTGCAGATCATCGAGAACGATCTGCACGAGGCGATCGAGTACCTCGACTCGTGCCAGACCTGCGCCGACTTCACGCCGCACGAGTGCGGCGTCTGCGATCACCACGGTCACGAGCAGCACAAGGCGCCGCCGCTCTTCGCGGGCCTGTCGCGCCGCGAGACGCCGCGCAAGGAATTCGACGTGCCGGTCAGCGTGCTGACCAGCAACGCCCGGAGCTCCCAGGACGACCAGGAAAACTGATGACGCTCAAGCTTCCCATCTTCATGGACAACCACTCGACGACGCCGGTCGACCCGCGCGTGCTCGAGGCGATGATCCCGTACTTCACCGAGCACTTCGGCAACGCCGCCAGCCGCAACCACGCGTTCGGCTGGGCCGCCGAGGCCGCCGTCGACAACGCGCGCGCGCAGGTCGCCGCGCTCATCGGCGGTGACGCCAAGGAGATCGTCTTCACGTCGGGTGCGACCGAGGCGATCAACCTGGCGATCAAGGGCGCGGCCGCCTACTACAGGAAGCAGGGCAACCACGTCATCACCGTCGAGACCGAGCACAAGGCGACCCTCGACACGTGCAAGCGCCTCCAGCGCGAGGGCGTCGAGGTCACGATCCTCCGCCCCGACAAGGACGGCCTGGTCACGCCCGAGCAGGTCGCCGAGGCGGTCACCGACAAGACCGTGGTCGTCAGCATCATGATGGCGAACAACGAGATCGGCGTGGTCCAGCCGATCGGCGACATCGTGAAGGCGGTCAAGGCCAAGAACGGCAAGACCCTCGTGCACTCGGACATCGTCCAGGCCGCGGGCAAGATCCCCGTCGACGTCGAGGCGCTCAAGCTCGACCTCGCGTCCTTGTCGGCGCACAAGATGTACGGCCCCAAGGGCATCGGCGCCCTCTGGGTCCGGCGCAAGCCGCGCGTGCGCATCGATCCGATCATCGACGGCGGCGGTCACGAGCGCGGCATGCGCTCGGGCACGCTGCCGGTGCCGCTCATCGTCGGGTTCGGCAAGGCCGCCGAGGTGGCGCAGGCCGACATGGCGACCGAGGCGCCGCGCCTGCGCGCGCTGCGCGAGCGGCTGCTCCACGGCATCCAGTCGCAGCTGGTCGAGACGTACATCAACGGCTCGATGGAGCACCGCCTCCCCGGCAACCTCAACATCTCGTTCGCCTTCGTCGAGGGCGAGAGCCTGCTCATGGCGCTCAAGGACGTCGCCGTGTCGTCGGGCTCGGCCTGCACCTCGGCGTCGCTCGAGCCGAGCTACGTCCTGCGCGCGCTCGGCGTCGGCGAGGAGCTCGCCCACACCTCGATCCGCTTCGGGCTCGGCCGCTTCAACACGGAGGAAGAGGTCGACTTCACGGTCAAGCTGGTCGTCGACTCGGTGAAGCGGCTGCGCGAGCTGTCGCCGCTCTGGGAGATGCACCAGGAAGGCATCGACATCAACTCGATTCAATGGACTCCGCATTAGTCGTCGTTGGGGGAGGCGGGACGCCTCCCCAAACCCCCATCCGGGATCACCCCGGGCCTGCTGCAGAACTCGAAACAGGGAACATCACCATGGCGTACTCGGACAAGGTCATCGATCACTACGAGAACCCGCGCAACGTCGGCTCGCTCGCCAAGGAGGACGAGGACGTCGGCACGGGCCTCGTCGGCGCGCCGGCCTGCGGTGACGTGATGAAGCTGCAGATCAAGGTCGTCGACGGGGTCATCGCCGACGCCAGGTTCAAGACCTTCGGCTGCGGCTCGGCGATCGCGTCGTCGTCGCTCGCGACCGAGATGATCAAGGGCATGACCCTCGATCAGGCCGCGTCGATCAGGAACACCCAGATCGTCGAGGAGCTCAACCTGCCGCCGGTCAAGATCCACTGCTCGGTGCTCGCCGAGGACGCGATCAAGGCCGCGGTCGACGACTACAAGAAGAAGCGGGCCGCCAAGGCGTCCTCCTGAGTCGGAGGTCTTCATGATGTCCACCAACACCGCCACCACGCCCGCCCCCACGGCGCCGCCGGCCACGACCGGCATCGACATCACCGCGTCGGCCGCCGAGGAGATCGCGAAGCAGCGCGCCAAGCGGGGCACGCCCGAGGCGTCGATCCGCGTCGGCATCCGCGGCGGCGGCTGCACCGGCTTCACCTACGTCTTCGAGTGGGCCGACGAGCCGCGCCCGACCGACAAGGTGTTCAGCGCCCACGGCGTCACCGTCGTCACCGACCCGAAGAGCTTCGTCTACCTGCGCGGGATGCAGCTCGACTTCGTGCGCGGGATGATGGGGCACGGCTTCAAGTTCAACAACCCCAACGCCAAGGGCGCGTGCGGCTGCGGGGAGTCGGTGCAGTTCTAGGAACGAGGCAGATGTTGTCGGCCGAGACCCAGACGCCCGACCCGTTCGCGATGCTCGGCTTGCCGGCGCGCTTCGACCTCGACACGCAGGCGATCGAGACCCGGTTCCGCGAGCGGAGCCGCGAGCTCCACCCCGACAAGTTCGCCGGCGCGCCGGCGGCGGAGCGGGCGCAGGCGCTGGTCCGGGCGCGCGCGCTCAACGACGCGTACCAGGTCGTGCGCCGGCCGCAGCGCCGTGCCGAGGCCCTCCTGGCGCGCGCGGGGCTGACCATCGGCGATCACGAGCAGCTCGATCCGGCGTTCCTGATGGAGATCCTCGAGCTGCGCGAGGAGCTCGCCGAGGCGCGCGCCGCCGGCAAGCTCGAGCTGGTCAACGAGCTGCAGACGGCGATGCAGGGGCGCCGGCGCGCGCTCGAGCAGGGGCTCGGGCCGCTCTTCGCCGCGGGTGATGCGGAATCGCTGGCCGCGGCCAAGCGCGACCTCATCACGCTGCGCTACGTGGTGCGTTATCTCGACGAGTGCGACGCCGCGCTCGACGAGGACTGAAACGAGAACGTGATGCTGTTCCAGATCGCAGAGCCAGGTGAGTCGAACGAGAAGGCCGCCTGCAAGAAGCGCGTCGTCGGGATCGATCTCGGCACGACGAACTCGCTCGTCGCGCACGTCGCCGACGCGTCGCCCGCCGTCATCGCCGCTGGCTCCGCCAGCGGTGGCGGCGACGACGCGATGGTGCCGTCGGTGGTCAGCTATCCGCCCGGCGGTGAGCCCCTGGTGGGGCGTGAGGCGATGGCCCGCGGCGTCGAGCACCCGGCGGACACCATCGCCAGCGTGAAGCGGCTCATGGGCCGCGCCCTGGCCGACGTGGCGGCGATCCAGCCGCTCGTGCCGTACCAGCTCGTCGACGATCAGGGCCGCATGGTCAAGGTCCGGCTGGGCGACGGCCGCGAGCTGTCGCCGGTGCAGGTCTCGGCGGCGATCCTCACCGAGCTGCGCCAGCGCGCCGAGAACGCGCTGGGCGGCGCGCTCGACGGCGCGGTCATCACCGTGCCGGCCTACTTCGACGACGCCCAGCGGCAGGCCACGCGCGACGCCGGCCGGCTCGCCGGCCTCGAGGTGCTGCGCCTCGTTGCGGAGCCCACGGCGGCGGCGCTCGCCTACGGTCTCGACCGCGGGACGCGCGGGACGTACGCCGTCTACGACCTCGGCGGCGGCACCTTCGACGTGTCGATCCTGACGCTGGTCGACGGGGTCTTCGAGGTGCGGGCCACCGGCGGTGACTCCGCGCTGGGGGGTGACGACATCGATCGTGCGATCGTGCGCTGGGCCCTGGGCGACGACGCGTCCTTCGACTCGGCCTCGCGTGCGCTCGGCCTCGCTCAGGACGAACGGGGGCGAGATGTGGCGCGGGCGATCGCGGCGGCGCGCGCGGCCAAGGAGCGGCTGACCGAGGCCGAGTCCGCGGCGCTCGCGTTCGAGCTGGGCGGGCGCCGGGTGTCGACGACGATCACGCGCGAGGACCTGGCGCGGGTGTGTGCGCCGCTCCTCGAGCGCAGCGCGCGCGCGTGCCGCCGCGTGCTCAAGGATGCCGGCTACCAGGCCGAGGACCTCGACGGCGTCGTGCTGGTCGGCGGCTCGACGCGCTCGCCGGTGGTGCGCGATCACGTGCGCGCGGTCTTCGGGCGCGAGCCGATGTGCGAGCTCGATCCCGACCACGTGGTCGCGCTCGGCGCCGCCGTCCAGGCGGACGTGCTCGCCGGCGGCACCACCGACGTCGTGCTCATCGACGTCGTGCCGCTGTCGCTCGGCCTCGAGACCATGGGCGGCGTCGTCGAGAAGCTCATCCCGCGCAACTCGACGATCCCGTGCGGCGCGACCCAGACGTTCACGACCTACGCCGACAACCAGACCGGCTTCGATCTCCACGTCCTCCAGGGCGAGCGCGAGACCGCCGACGCGTGTCGTTCGCTCGCCCGCTTCACGCTGCGCGGCGTGCCGCCGATGGTGGCCGGGGCGGCGCGCGTCGAGATCAGCTTCCAGGTCGACGCCGACGGCATCCTGCACGTCGCGGCGCACGAGCAGATGAGCGGCGTGGCGGCGACGATCCAGGTCAAGCCGTCGTACGGCCTCACCGACGAGGAGGTCGAGCGCATGCTGCTCGAGTCCTTCGACCACGCCGAGGAGGATCTCGCCGAGCGCAACCTGCGCATCGAGCGCATCGAGGCCGACCGTATCCTGGCGGCGACCCGGGCGGCGATGGAGAAGGACGCGCGGCTCCTCGACGCCGACGTCGAGGCCGCGACGCGGGCGGCGATGGCCGACCTCGAGCGCCTGGTCGCGGGCACGGACCACGTGGCGATCCGTCACGGGATCGAAGCGCTCGACCGCGCGTCCAAGCCGTTCGCCGAGCGGCGCATGAACCTGGCGGTCGAGGCGGCGATGAAGGGCAAGTCGATCGACGAGGTCGAGCGCGACCTGCCGGCGCATCCGGAGGTGCGGTGATGGCGAAGCTCACGTTCCGTAACCCGAGCGGGCCTGGCTCGTTGCCGATCGTCGTCGAGGTCGAAGCCGGGACGACGATCCTCGACGCCGCCGAGGCATGCGGCGCCCGCGTCGGCCACGCCTGCGGCGGGAACCTGGCGTGCTCGACGTGCCACGTCTACGTCGAGCGGGGCCTCGAATCCCTCGACGAGGTCGCCGACAAGGAGAACGACATCATGGACAAGGCGTTCGATGTCAGGCCAGAGTCGCGCCTCGGATGTCAGGCCCATGTCGCCGACGAGGACCTCGAGATCGAGATCAGCGAGGAGAGCCTGAAGGCGTGGCTCGACGAGCACCCCGAGCTCCGCAAGGTCGCGCGCTAGTCTCGGCGCGCGTCGCGGCGCTCGTCGCCCCGCTCGCCGCGCTCGGGGCCTGCGGCGGCGATGGCGGACCGGGCGGCACGCTCACCGTCGCCGTCGAGCTTCCCGGCGCCGATCCGGCGGAGGTCGAGCACCAGGTGCTGGCGCCGATGGAGGACGCGCTGGCCGGCGCCGCCGGTGTCGTCGCGCTGCGCGGGCGCGCCACCCACGGCGTGGCGAGCGTCGACGTGACGTTCCGGCGCGGCGTCGACGCCGGGCGCGCCCGGGCCGCCGTGACCGACATCCTGACCGCCCTCGGTCCACGGCTGCCCGACGACGCGGGAACCGCGGCGGTCGCGCGGCGGCCGGCCGCCTGGGTGCTGGCGCGGACGAGCGATCGCCCCGCCGACCACGCCGCGCTGGCGATGACGATGACCCGGCTTCCGTCGGTGGTGCACGTCGAGGCCTGCGGCGTGCGCGAGGCGCGGCTCGCCCTCGAGCTGGTCCTGCCGCGGATGGCGGCGATGGGCGTCACCGTCGCCGACGTCGACCGCGCCGTCGCCGCGATGCGCCTCGACGTACCGGCCGGACGCATCGACGTGGGGCCGACCGATCAGGTGCTCCGCGTGCGCGGCGGCGCCGGCTCGTACGACGAGATCGCCGACGTCGTCGTGGCCGAGCGCGGCGGTGCGCCCGTGCGCGTCCGCGACGTCGCGGTCATCACGCAGCGCGCGGAGGCGACCTGCCTCGTCGACGGGCCGAGCCCCGGCGCCAAGGACGCACCGGCGCTGGTGCGCGTCGGCGTCCGTCATCCCCGGGAGGCGGCGGCGGTCGAGCAGGCGCTCGTGAAGGCCGGGCTCTCGCCGCTGCGCGGCGTGATCACGGTCCGCCGGCCCGGCCGTCCCGCCCGGGTCGAGCTGATCGCGGCGCCCGTGGGGCCGGTGATCGAGGCGATCGTCGTCGGCGACGACGCGCTCGCGCTGGCCGAGCAGGGCGGGGCGGCGGTCGTGGCCGCCACGACCGCGCCGGGCGTCGCCGCGGCCTGGTGCGAGGGCTGCGAGCTCGCCACGACGCAGGCGCTCGAGGTCGATCGCCAGCGCGCGGCCGAGTTCGGCGTGGCGCTGCCCGACGTCGCGCAGGCGCTGCGCGCCGCGATGGCCGGCGCGGCGGTGGCGTCGTACGTCGACGGCGACGACGAGGTCCGGGTGGTGCTCGGCATCGAGGAGGGCGGCACGCGCTGGCCCGACGTGCTCGTGCGTGGCGCGAACGGGGTGCTGGTGCCGCTCGGGAACGTCGTCTCGATCCGCGACGAGCGCACGCCGGCTGAACGCCTCCACGTCGATCGACGGCGCGCCATCGCGCTGCGCCTGCGCGGCGCGCCCGGGACGTCGGCCGCCGCGCTTCGAGCGCTCGCTACCTCGCTCTTACCCGCGGCGCGGGTGCGGACGCTCGATCCGTCGTCGGTCGACGGCGCGCCCTGGTTGTAAGATCGCCGCATGGGGGAATGGAAGCGCTGGCTACCGCCGGCGATCGCGGCCGCGTGTCTGCTCCTGGGGCTCCTCGTGCTCGACTGGGTGGTGATCGACGCGGGGCTCGGCACCGTCCACGTCTCGCCCACGGGGACCGACATCTGTTTCGGCAGCGCGTGCCGCGACGCGCCGACGCGTGGCTCGACCTGGAGCTTCCTCTCCGGGCTCGCGCTCGGCCTGGGGCTGCTCTCGGCGGGCGGGCTCGGGGTCGTGACGTTCTTCCGCTACGTCGGCACGGACCCCGCGTACTTCGGCAAGGCGACGGCGTGGCTGTGCGCCTCCACCGCGACCGTCTCGTTCGTCGCGCTCATCGCCGCCTCGCCGGACTCGGTCGGCGACTACGGCGCCGGCGGCCTGGTGACGATGGTCGCCGCGATCGTGGGCATCGGCGCGCGCACGAGCCACGGCGGCGGCTCCTTCGACGGCGGCCGCTCGGCGGTCCCGATCCGCTCGACCGCGACGGTGGCGCCGCCCGTCGAGCGCGCGCCGAGCAAGGTCGCGCGGCCCAACCCCGTGGGCCCGGTCGCCGCCGACGCGGCGCGGGGTGCGGTGCGCTTCGCCGTCGTCGACGGCGAGCTCACGGCCACCGGTCTCACGCTGCGCCTCGAGCGCAACGTCTCGCGCACGATCGCGTGGAGCGAGCTGGTCGAAGTCGCCGCGCGCCGCCTGCCTCCGGATCCGCCCTACGAGAAGATGTCGTTCGTCGATCTGGTGACCGCGAGCGGGCCGGTGCGGCTGTTGCCGTCGTCGCGGCTCGACTACGCCGCCTTGCCCGGCGGCATGGCGCCCAACACGCGCGAGAACTGGCGCCGCCTCGTCGCGCTCGCCCGCGAGCGCAACCCGGCGATCGCGATCGAGGCCGAGAGCGCCGAGTTCTTCGCCGGCGGCCGCGACGCGCCGATGTTCCCGGCGTGGAAGAAGTTCCTCGAGTGGGACCGACGCTACGACTGAGCGGCGATCGCGGGCTCGACCAGATCCTGGAGGAGGTCGCGGATCCGTTCGGGCACGGGCAGCGACTTGAACGCCTCCAGGTCGACGACCGCGCACACCACCTTGCCGTCGGCGCTCTTGACGCGGTCGCGCCCGGGCTCCGCCGCGCGCCACACGCGGTAGTGGAACGTGATCGACGTCCGGCCCAGGCGCTCGACGGTGAGCTCGATCTCGGCGGTGTCGCCGAACGCGAGCGGGGCCTGGTAGTCGGCCTCGGCCCGCACCGCCGGGAAGCCGATCCGGTCGCGGTCGAGCAGCTCGACGTACGCGCGCGCACCGAGGCGCACGCGAAACAGCTCCTCGAACGCCAGGTGGAAGTAGTGGAAGAAGCGTGGGTAGTACACGATCCCCGCGTGGTCGACGTCGGCGAAGCGGACGGGGGTGCTGAACACGAACGGCGTCACGGCCGTCAACGTACCATCCGTTGACCTGGCCGGCGCCCGCGGCTAGAACCCCCCCATGGCTTCCGACACCGACGACGCCCAGCGCCTGGCCCGGATCCAGGAGGTCGTGACCGCGCTCATCGAGCGCAGGATCGCGATCTCGCTGGGCGATCTCGACGGCAGCCTGGCGGCGTGGCGCAAGGGCGAGATCGGCGCGCTCGAGGCCCACGACGCGGTGGTTCGGCACGCCAACCTCGCCGAGGCGCTGGTCAAGCGCGTGATGGCGGCGGCGGCGCACGCCGACGGCGTCATGCGCGACGCGTACGACGCCGGCGTGATCACGGCCGACGACGTCCGCGAGATCACGGGCCGCGAGCCCGAGGCCATCGAGCCCGCCAACTCGCTGGTCGAGCCGGTGACCCCGCCGCCCGACAAGCGCCAGGTCGTCGACGATCTGCTCTCGCGCGGCCCGGTGCTCGTGCACTTCGACGCGCGCCGTGGGGACGTGCAGGTGCCACCGCGCTTCGTGCGCGAGCCCAAGCTCGTCCTGCGCTTCGGCCACGCGCTCAGCCCACCCATCCCCGACCTCGTCGTCGACGAGGAGGGCATCTCGGGCACGCTCACCTTCGGCGGCGTCCCCTTCCACTGCGTCCTGCCGTGGCCGGCGATCTTCGCCGCGGTCCAGGACGGCGATCAGCGCGGGATGGTCTGGCCCGACGACATCCCCGACGATCTGATCGACGCGGCCGGCGCGGCCGGCGTCACGCCCGATCCCGTGCGCCGTGATCCCACGCCCGTGCCGCCGCCGACCCGGAGCAAGCGCCCGAGCCACCTCAAGCTCGTCGATTGATCGCGCCGCGCCCCGGTCCTGGGCGATACTCCTCCGACGGAGGGACCATGCGGACTTGCGATGCGCTGTTCGTCTCGATCGCCGTGCTCGCGTTCGGGCTCGTCGCCTGCGGTGCGGTCGAGGATCACACCGATGCGCCGCCGGCGCCCATCGACGCCGCCACCATCGACACCCAGGACCAGCCGATCGACGCGCCGCCGGCCGACGTCGACGCGGCGATGACCGCGGTCGACGCCGGGACCGACGCGCCCGCGTGCGCGTGGGTCCGCATCGCGATGTGCGACACGGGCGGCACGATCGCGCAGTTCTGCCCGTCCGGATCGCGGGTGAACCAGCTCCGCCGGTGCGACGGCACGACGTACACGCCGGACCAGCAGTACCAGCAGTTCCGGCTGTGCAACTGCACCTTCCAGACCTGCGGTTGCACCGGCGTCGCGTGGCAGGAGGTCGAGTGCTGCAGCCTGTAGCGCGGTAGCGCGGCGTCGCGCCGCTCAGCGCTCGATGCGGGGCACGAGCTGACGCAGCTGCCAGAACGCGAGCTCGGCCTTGCGGGTCTGCTCGAGGAAGCGCTGGCGGATGCGGCCGGCCGCGACCGTGACCATGACGAGGAAGACGATGGTCACGCCGACCGCGGCGACCGACGTCTGCGGCTCGACGAACTCGACGACGCTCGAGCGCACGTGGATCGCGCCGCCCTCGATGACGGTCGTGGGGGGGATGATCTCCGCCGACTCGAGCAGGACCGGCGTGACCGCGGCGGCGGCGCTGATGCCGACGGTGGGCCACAGCCACGCGCGGCGCGCCGCCACCACGAAGCCGACCGTGTTCATGGTGAACAAGGTCGGGGTCAGGATGAACGCGCCCGCGATCTGCGACGTCAGCGCGATCGCGATGTTCGAGAGGATGAGCCCGGCGAAGTAGGGGCCGGCGTCGGCCTTGCCGCGCGCGCGGCCGAGCATCATCGTCATCGCGGCCGCGACCGTGAAGCCGACCCAGCCCAGCATCGGGTCGACGCGCTTGACGCCCATCCACACCAGCACGAGCGCGATCGGCAGCCACAGGATGTAGATCCACGCGCCGGCGGTGGCCAGCGCCGTGTACGTCTTGTCCTCCGCGGCGGCGACCGCGCGCTCGACCTCCACCGGCGTGCGGCGCGGCGGCAACACGAGCAGCTGCACGAGGACCGCCTGCGCCGACGCGTGACTCGGGTCGAGCGCGAGGGCGCGACCCACGGCCGAGAACGCCGCCGCCCGCGACCGCTCGTCGCCTCGCTCGGCGCGCGCGGCCTCCTCGGCGGCCTCGGCGGCGAAGCCGTCGGCGAGCGCGGCGCGCCGCTGGTGATCGCGATCGCCGTCGAGGTAGCGCTCGATCGCCTCGCGCAGCGCCGCCACCGTCGGGTAGCGGTCGGCGGGCTGGGTCGCCGTCGCGCGGATGCAGATCTCCTCGAGCTCGGGCGCGATGCCCGGCGCGCGCAGCGATGCCCGCGCGTCCACGCCGGCGAGCGTCGCCGCGAGCACCTCCTTGGTCGCGCCGCGCGGGACCAGCGGCTCGAGGGTCAGCACCTCGAAGAGCGTCGCGCCCAGCCCGTAGACGTCGGCGCGCGCGTCGACCGACTCGCCGCGCGCCTGCTCCGGCGACATGTAGCCGGGCGTGCCGAGGAACTGCCCGGCGACGGTGAGCCCCTTGGCCAGGGTCGGCGGCAGGCTCGGCCGCGACGACACGTCGTCGGTGCCGCGCACCTTGGCCAGCCCCCAGTCGAGCACGTACACCTCGCCGTGATCACCGAGCATGACGTTGCCCGGCTTGATGTCGCGGTGGACGAGGCCGTGATCGTGCGCGACCTCGACGGCGTGGCACGCCGACAGGAACGCGGTGAGCAGCTTGCGCAAGCCGTAGCGCCGTCGCGCCTCCTCGTCGGCCTGCGCCAGCCGCCCGACGATCGCCGCCAGCGTCTCGCCGCGCACCCGCTTCATCGTGAAGTAGACGGTGCCGTCCTCGCGCGTGCCGACGTCGTGCACCGGCACGACGGCGGGGTGATCGAGCTGGCCCTGCACGCGGGCCTCGCGCAGGAAGCGCTTGATGTCCTCCGCGTCCTCGGGCCGCGCGACCTTCACCGCCACCTCGCGCCCGATCCGCTTGTCGAGCGCGAGCCACACGTCGCCCATGCCGCCGGAGCCGAGCAGGTCGCGCAGCTCGTAGCGCCCCTTGTCGATCTCGCCCGGCCTGGCGGGCTGCGCCGTCGAGGGCACGGTGGGAACGTCTTCGTCGTGGTCGCGCGGCACGGCGCGAGCGTAGCTCAGGCGCGCGAAGGCTGCGGGCGGCGCGTGATGCGGACGCCACACGCCGCCGGCACGCCGGGGCAGGGCGGGGCCAGCTTGTCGAGCTCGACGGTGACCGTGACGTCGGGGTAGAGGTCCTGGATCGCCTGCGCCATCGCGCCGGCCAGCGCCTCGAGCAGGCGGAACGTCGACTGGGTCCCGAGCTTCACCACCGCCTCGCTCACCTTCCAGTAGTCGACGGTGTCGGCGATCTTGTCGCTGGCGCTGGCGGCGGCGAGGTCGCGCTCGAGGACGAGGCTCACGCGGAAGCGGCGTGTGCCGCGACGCTCCGCGGCCGAGTAGCCGTGGTTGCCCTCGAACTCGAGGCCGCGCACGAAGACGGCGTCCATGGGCGTGGCGCCTCAGACCTCGGCGCGATCGGCGTTCTTCTGCAGCTTGCGCTTGATCATCTGCCGCTTGAGCGGCCCGACGAAGTCGACGAGGAGCTTGCCGGTGAGGTGGTCGTACTCGTGGAGCAGGCAGCGGGCCATGAGGGCCTCGCCCTCGACCTCGAACCAGTTGCCGTCGAGGTCCTGGGCCTTCACCCGCGCCTTCATCGGGCGCTCGACCTGGATGTAGATGTCGGGGAACGAGAGGCAGCCCTCGTCGGACTTCTGCTGCTCCTCGCTCGTCCACACCACCTCGGGGTTCACGAACGCGACCGGCGGATCGTCCTTGGCCCGGCCGGCGAGCTCGGGCTCGACGAGGAACATGCGGCGCGGATCGCCGATCTGCAGCGCCGCGATGCCGAGCCCGCGCTCGGCGTACATGGTGTCGACGAGGTCCTGGTACAGCTGGCGCAGGGACGGACCGAAGTCGGTGACCGCCTCGGACGGCTGGCGCAGCCGTGGATCGGGCCAGATGACCATGTCGCGGACAGCCATGAGCCCACCGTACGGCTGTGGCCTTTGGCTGTCAACGCGTGAGAATCCGGCGGGTTGCGGGGCTTTCCCGAGCTTTCCTCGCCGTTGACAAGCGGGGAGCCGGGTGCCATGAGTACCCACCCCGATGGACGTCGTCAGGTACTCCGAGGCGCGACTGCCCACTCCGCGTGGGGAGTTCCGCCTGGTGGTCTACCGCCTCCCCGACCGCATGCCCGGCTTCGCCGACGGCGAGGAGCACGTGGCGATGGTGATGGGCGACGTGAGCGGCGACGACGTGCTCACCCGGGTCCACTCGTCGTGCTTCACCGGCGAGGTGCTGGGCAGCCTGCGCTGCGACTGCCGCGACCAGCTCGACGCTGCGCTCGCGCGCATCGCCGCGGAGGGACGCGGCGTGCTCGTCTACCTGGTGCAGGAAGGGCGAGGCATCGGGCTCGGCAACAAGGTCCGTGCGTACGCGCTGCAGGACGAGGGCGTCGACACGGTCGAGGCCAACCTCAAGCTCGGCTTCGACGCCGACCTGCGCAGCTACGATCTCGCCGCGGCGATCCTGCGCGATCTGGGCGCGTCGACGGTGCGGCTCATGACCAACAACCCGGCCAAGATCGCCGGGCTCGAGCGCGCCGGCTTGACGGTGAAGGCGGAGCCGCACTGGGTCGGCGTCACCGAGCACGCCGCCGACTACGTCCTGGCCAAGAAGTCGAAGATGGGGCACCTGGGCTGAGCCGCGGCCTCGAGAAAGATCCATGAACGAAGCGAAGGTCAAGGAAGTCCTCGGCGGGGTGATCGATCCGGCGCTCGGCGTCGACATCGTCGGCCACCGCATCTACAGCGGCTGCGAGCTCGACGGGGACAAGGTCCTGGTCAAGGTCACCATCCCCACGCCGGCGTATCCGCAAGACAAGCGGCGCGAGCTGGCGACGCGGATCGAGACGGCGCTCAAGGGCGCCGGCGCCAGGGCGGTGACGGTCGTGCCCGAGGTGGTGACGGCGTTCCAGCCGGCGCCGTCGGAGAAGGCGCTGCTCAAGGGCCCCAAGAACGTCATCGCCGTCGCCGCGGGCAAGGGCGGCGTCGGCAAGTCGACGGTGGCGACCAACCTCGCGCTGGCGCTCCACCGTCACGGCGCGCGCGTCGGCCTGCTCGACGCCGACGTGTTCGGCCCGTCGATCCCGACGATGCTGGGGCCGCCCGAGCGCCCGCCGGGGACGACCGGCGACCAGAAGATCACGCCCGCCATCCACCACGGCATCGAGGTCATCTCGGTCGGCTTCTTCGTCGACAAGGGCGAGGCGGTCGTGTGGCGTGGCCCGATGGTGCACCGGCTCTTGCAGCAGTTCCTCGGCGACGTGCAGTGGGGCGAGCTCGACTACCTGATCTGCGACCTCCCGCCGGGCACCGGCGACGTCCAGCTCTCCCTGTCGCAGCTCATCCCCATCACCGGCTCGGTGATGGTGACGACGCCGCAGGAGGTGTCGATCGTCGACGTGGTCAAGGGCATCGCGATGTTCGAGAAGGTCGAGATCCCGATCCTCGGCATCGTCGAGAACATGTCCTTCTACGTCTGTCCGGCGTGCGGACACCACGACGAGATCTTCAGCCACGGCGGCGGCAAGCGCCTGGCCCAGGAGGTCGGGGCGCCGTTCCTCGGCGAGATCGCGATCGACACGCGCATCCGCTTCGGCGGCGACGCCGGCGTGCCCATCGTCGTCGCCAGCCCGGACTCGCAGATCGGCCAGAACTTCATGACGCTGGCCTCGACCGTGGCGCTGCGCATCGCGGCGTCGGTGCTGGGCAAGCCCAAGCGCTCGCCCCGCCTCGCCGTCATCAAGTAGGGCGTTGGCTCGGGGCCGCCGGGGCGCGGGCGGTCACGGCCGCTCGTGCAAGAACCATGTCCCGCGCCCGACGAGTGCGCGCGCGTAGGCGGCGGTGTGGCTGCCCGGGAGCACCGTGGGGGATTGCCGGATACACCGCAATTTCCGCGGCAATGCGCGTGCGGTTGCCGCAAGTCGTTCAGACGTCTGTCACACGAGCCGGTCACGGTAGGATCGCAGGAAGCGCCAATGAGGACGCTGCTACTGTCACTGTTTGCGGTCGCGGTGGTTCAGTTCGGACCTCCGCTCGATGCGCATGCGTGCTCATGTGAGACCGCCCCGGACCTGGTGAAGCCCGCCGACGGAAGCACGAGCGTCCCTCGCAATACGATCATTGTCGCGTCGGAACCCGGCTTCGGCGTTCCACCAACAACCGCTCGCGTCCTTGATGCTGGCGGTGACGCCATCGCGGGATCGACCGAGACATGGCCGCAGCGGAGCTCGGGCGATGGCTGGACCGTGTTCACACCCTCGTCGCCTCTGGAGCCGAACGCTACCTATCGCGTCGAGGTGAACGGTGCCGTCCAAGCGGCATTCGTGACCGGTACCGCGATCGACGCTCTGGCACCGAACTTCGCCGGGGTATCGATGGTGAGCGCACGCCTCGTCACTGCCACACCGTCTTCGTGCTGGCGGTCGGACGATGCACTCGATGAGCTCACCATCGTGCTCGACGGGCTCGACGATGACGTCTCGCACGTCATCGTCGAGGTGCGCGACAGCAACGAGACATCCCCAACGATGCGCGTTCTCGTTCCGCGTGACGCGTTCGCATCTCCCGATACGATCGTGCTCGCGACGCACGCCTGTGGGCTGCCGGGACCGTCGATCGCGCCCACCTCGGTTCAGTGCGTGACGGCGACGGCCTACGATATGGCAGGAAACGGCGTGCGTCGCGACGAGGTGTGTTCCCCGCCGACGTCCTGTGATCGCGAATCAGGGTCAGGGCGATGCGCGGGCCGCGATGGCTGCTCGAGCAGCGGCACCGCCAACTCGCCAGTCGCGGCGCTCGTGGTCCCACTCTTCATGGTGGGCGCTGCCGGACGATCTCGCCGACGACGAACAGCAGCACGTCATCGTTGCCTCACTCCGTGAGCCAGAGGGCCCTCAACCGCCTCGCCAGTTGTCGCCCGGCCGCCGCCGAGCGCGGGCGGTCACGGCTCGACCAGCGGGCCGGGCGTCTCGCCGAGGCCGATGAGCGGGTGGTGCTCGCGCCACCCGGTCGTCAGGAGCCAGGTCTTCGCACCCGAGACCGGCAGCGGTTCGTAGCCGGCGGGGATGGGGAAGGGCTTGGTCACGCCGGCCCAGCCGTCGAAGAGGATGCCGGTGGAGTAGCGGTCGACCTGGGCTGGCGCTTGGCGATCCTCGCGGTGCCGGCGCCAGTTGTTGAGGACGTAACATAGGGCGGCGCGCACCTGCTTTGGCGTCGTGAGCTGGACGGCGTGATAGCGACGCGGGAACACGTTGCCGCGCCGACCGCTCAGGCCGTTCAGGTGCTGCGTCGCCGAGATCATGAACGCGCGGACGCCGTTGGCCAGCGCGCGCTTGGTGTCGGCCTCGACCAGCAGGTGGAGGTGGTTGCTCTGGATGCTGACGTGCACGATGCGGAAGTCGCGGCGGCCGATGCACACCGCCACGGCGCGGCGGATCGCGGCGTAGGCCCCGGGGCGGCGCAGGCGGCCGACCTCCTTCACCACGCGCATGGAGACGTGCACGGGATGGCGCTTCGCCAGCTCGGGTCGGCGCACGTTGCGCGGGATCGCGCCCGGCTTGCGGGGCCGCCCCGCGCCCGGCCGCTTGCCTCCCCACGTGGACTTCGGCTTCTCGTTGACCTCCAGCTCGAGCTGGACCCCGGCCTTCTTCACCCGACCACGCCGCATGATTATGTTCGTATAGTTCGAAGAGGCCCGATTAGCAAGACGATTCGACGCCGCGGTCGCGCGCGGGCTATGGGCGCTCGTGCAGGAACCACGTGTCGCGACCGAGGAGGGCGCGGGCATGCGCGGCGAGCGAGACGCCGGGCAGGAGCGTCGTGCACGGCGCCACGGCCGCTTGCTCGCGCGCCAGCGTCGTGGCGTCGTCGAGCGACTGCGGCGGGCGCGCGACCGAGTACTGCAGCATCGTGCCCCAGTGCGCGACGAGCTCGGCGCCGAAGCGCTCCTCCCACGAGCGCGCGAGCGCGAGGTATGGCGCGGCGTGCTGGCTGTCCATGGCGAACCACGGGAGGTAGGCGAGGGTCTCCCAGGAGCGGGGCGTCGGGAGGAGGACGATCGCGACAGGCTCGTCGGGCGTGAACCAGTCGAGGTGGCTGGCGCCGTCTGCGTCTGCGTCTGCGTCTGGGTCCGCGTCGTCGTCGTCGTCGGCGTCGGCGTCGGCGTCGGCGTCGGCGTCGGCGTCGGCGTCGGCGTCGGCGTCGTCGTCGGCGTCGGCGTCGGCGAGGCTCTCGAGGAGCGCCGCGACATCCGCGCCATCGGCGCTCGCGCAGAGCGCCGTCGGCGACGTGTCGGGCGTGCGCTCGTGCTCGAAGGGGCGGCGGATGAACAGATCGTCCGCCTGGAGGCGCGCCGTCCAGTCGCCCTGGTGGTTGCCCCAGGCGGTCACGGCCACCGGCCAGCGCCCGGTCTGGTCGAGCAGCGCGCGCGCCGAGCGCCACGCGTCGAGGATCTCGCGGGGCGCGATCTCGATCGCGAACGCGGCGGGCGCGGCGGGCACGTCGAGCGCGATCAGCCGTCGGTCGGCCAGCGATGTGCCGCGGAGGGCCGCGCGCAGGTCCTCGGGGGACTCGAGCATGGCCATACGGTACGCGATCGTCGGGAACGGCAGGCGCCGCTCCCGGGGCGCCGTGTGATGTAATCGGCGGCCCATGGCCGAGATCCGATTGCCCGCGGAGCGGAAGTACGAGACCGAGCTGGCCGCGCTGGCCAAGGCCGACAAGGACGCCCGGCCGCCGGGCTGGGCGCTGTCGCCGAAGGCGGTCGAGACGTACATCCTCGGCGCCGAGAAGCCCGTCGGTGGCGTGGCGATCACCCCCAAGTACGTCGGTGACCGGTCGCTGGTGCAGGTCGCGATCGCGACGCTCGCCTCGGACCGCGCGCTCATGCTCGCGGGGGAGCCGGGTACGGCGAAGAGCTGGCTGTCGGAGCACCTGGCCGCGGCGATCAGCGGGACCAGCGCGCTGGTGGTGCAGGGGACGGCGGGCACGAGCGAGGAGCACATCAAGTACGGGTGGAACTACGCGCTNNTCGAGGAGATCACGCGCACGTCGTCGGAGATCCAGGACTCGCTCATCTCGATCCTCAGCGAGAAGCAGACCAGCATCCCCGAGCTCAACGAGATGGTCACGGCGCAGCGCGGGTTCAACATCATCGCGACCGCGAACACGCGCGACCGCGGCGTCAACGAGATGAGCGCCGCGCTCAAGCGCCGCTTCAACTTCGTGACCGTGCCGGTGGTCGAGGATCTCGAGCAGGAGATCAAGATCGTCACGCGGCGCGAGGCCGAGCTGCGCAGCGACTACCAGGTCGGCGCCGAGCCGCCGGCGGAGATCGCGCGGATGCTGGTGACGCTGTTCCAGGAGCTGCGCGCAGGCGTCACCAAGGACGGCAAGACCAAGCTCAAGACCCCGAGCGCCGTGCTGTCGACGGCGGAGGCGATCAGCGTGCTGTTCAACAGCGGCATCCT
>DDTA01000150.1:0-460 GCA_002344285.1 Myxococcales bacterium UBA2376 | reverse complement strand
TGGCGTCGGCGCGGCAGCACGTCAGATCCGGCACGTGAGTGCCGGAGCTGATCCGGGAAACCACCGGCGACGCATGCGGCTCATGAGATGACGACGGAACGGGCGACGAGATGACGACCGACCTCACACGGCTGCGCGACNNCGGCCCTGCGTGCCTTCCTCGACGCGGTGAAGCCGGCGGTCGTGATGGTCGAGGAGCCGCGGGACGCGGCGGCGCTGGTGCCACACCTGTTCGACGCGGACACGGAGCCGCCGGTCGCGTTCCTCGGCTACCGCACCGACGGGGCGCCGGACAGCGCGCTGTGGCCGATGGCGACGTACTCGCCGGAGTACGTGGCGATGAAGTGGGCGCACGAGCGCGGGGTGCGCGTCGAGGCGATCGACATCTCGACGGGGGAGGCGATCGCGGATCAGGCGAAGGAGCGGGAGCAGGAGAGGGGAGAGGGAGAGGGAGAGGGAG
>DDTA01000130.1 GCA_002344285.1 Myxococcales bacterium UBA2376 | reverse complement strand
CCGTTGCGCAGGTTGAGGCCGGTCCAGTCCACGCCGGAGATCTTCTCCTTGAGCCAGCCCGACACGACCTGCCCCGCCGCCGCGAGATCGAGCGTTCTGCCGGTGAGCTTCCGCGCTGCGGCCAGCGACAGCATCTCGGCCGCCATGTTGTTGCTGAAGCGCTGCGTGCGATAGACGATGTCGGGCAGCGGCTTCGAGATCAGGCGCACGAGGGGATTGGCGGCGTCGGGCGCCGCGCCGGAAACCGGTTCGGGCAGCGCGATCCCGTGCTTCTCCGCGGCCTTGCGGAATACGTAGGCCGCGTTGAAATCCGGCCGCTTGACCGGCACGCGAATCTCGCCCTTCAAGCGCTTGGCTGGAATCACGAGCCATGTGGGCGATCTGGCGTCGTCGCGATAGGCGAGGCCATAGGGACCGGTCGTGCCCGGCTGCGCGGGCTCGGCCTTGAGGTAGTTCACGTCGAGCTCGTGATTGTCCGTCTGCGCCGCGAAGCGGTACCGCGTCTCGCCCTTCTTTTCGCGTTCCCATTTGAGCTGGAGGACGTTGAAATTCACCGACAGCGCGGCGATGCCGGGATTGTAGGCGGCGCTCTCCTCGTATTCCGCGTCGATCGCCTTGGCCGTGACGTAGGCGGAAGAATCGTAGACGAAGCGGCCGTTGACCCGCGTGACGCCCTTGGCCCTGAGCTGCTGCGCCATCGATTCGAAATCGTCGCTGGTCAGCATGGGGTCGCCGCCGCCCTTGAGGAACAGGTCGCCGGCGAGCGTGCCGTTGGCCACGGCGCCGGTCGCGAGCAGCTCGGTCTGGAAGCGGTGCTCGTGGCCGAGCACGACGAGGGCGGCCACGGTCGAGACGACCTTGATCGTCGAGGCCGGCACGAAGCCGTCCTTCGCCTGGCGCTGCTCCAGCACCTGGCCGGTCCTGGCGTCGACGACGAGATAGCCGACCTCCGTCAACGGAAGCTGAAAGCGCTTCGCGAGCGCGTCGTCGCTGTAATCGGCGATGTCCGGCTCTTCGGCCGACTTCTTCGGCTTTTTCGCGCCGGCCGGGGCGGATGCCAGGGCGAGAGCGAACGCCGCGGCGAGCGAAAGCGCGAGCGCGGCGGAGGCGTGCCGCGGCCGGCGCGGCAGGTCGTGGAAGGCCATGCGTGGTATTCTCTTCAACCCCGTGGACGGGCCGGATAATAGGCGGTGGCGACCCCGGCGCAAACAAACACTACACTGCGGCGCTGAACAGATCGTTGGCGGGCCGCGTCGCCGCGGCCCACGGTCAACCGCAACGGAGGAAGGCATGGCCGGTACGTCGCTCGTCGAGAAAGCCGAACGCCTGCGCAAGCTTCACGTGCCCGGCCGGCCGCTGGTGCTGCCCAACGCCTGGGACGCCGGCAGCGCCAAGATCATCGCCGCCGAGGGCTTCCCCGCCGTCGCGACCACCAGCGCCGGCATCGCCTTCGCCTACGGCGTGCCCGACGGCGAGGCGATCTCGCGCGGCGACATGCTGCACGCGACGCGGCGCATCGCGGCCGCGGTCGCGGTGCCGGTCACGGCCGACGTCGAGGCCGGCTATGGCCCCGAGCCGCAGAACGTCGCCTACACCGTGATGGAGCTGCTCGGCGCCGGCGTCGTCGGCGCGAATTTCGAGGACAGCAGCGACGCGCACGACGGCGGCCGCCTGTTCGACCTCGCACTGGCCACGGCGCGCATCGCGGCCGGGCGCAAGGCCGCCGAAGCGGCCGGCGTTCCGTTCGTCATCAACGGCCGCACCGACGCGCTGATGCGCATCAAGGAGCCGGAGAAGGCCTTCGCCGAGGCGGTGAAGCGGCTCAGCGCCTATCGCAAGGCGGGCGCCGATTGCCTGTTCGCGCCGTTCACGGCCGATCCCGGAACCATCGGCCGGCTCGTGAAGGCGGTGGATGGGCCGCTCAACATCATCCTGCAGCCGACGATCACGGTGCCCGAAATGGCCAAGCTCGGCGTGGCGCGTATCAGCCTCGGCGGCCACGTCGCGCGGGCCGCGCTGGCGGTGGCGCGGCGGGCGGCGCGCGAGCTGAAGGAGCACGGCACCGCGAACTTCGCGAAAGAGGGGCTCGACTACCGCGAATTGCAGAAGCTCATGGCCTCCCGGCCGTGACGCGGCGCCGTCGCGATCGCTGACAGGACGCGAGTTCGGGCATGGGCCGGCGCGCCTTCATCACCGGGATCACCGGCCAGGACGGCTCCTACCTCGCCGAGCTGCTCCTTGCCAAGGGCTACGAGGTGCACGGCGTGGTGCGGCGCTCGAGCTCGTTCAACACCGAGCGCCTCGACCGGATCTACCAGGACCCGCACGTCCCCGACTATCGCCTGCGGCTGGCGTACGGCGACCTCGAGGACGGTAGCTCGCTGGCGAACCTCGTCACCAAGATCCGACCCGACGAGATCTACAACCTGGGCGCGCAGAGCCACGTCCGCGTCAGCTTCGACGTGCCCGAGTACACGGTGTCGACCGTGGCGCTCGGCACGCTGCGCCTGCTCGAGGCGGTGCGCGAGCTCGGCGGTAGCTGCCGCTTCTACCAGGCGTCGTCGAGCGAGATGTTCGGCAGCTCGCCGCCGCCGCAGAGCGAGTCCACGCCGTTCCAGCCCCGCAGCCCGTACGCCTGCGCCAAGGTGTTCGCGCACCAGCTCTGCCAGAACTACCGCGACGCTTATGGCCTCTTCATCTCGTGCGGCATCCTGTTCAATCATGAGAGCGAGCGGCGCGGGATCCCGTTCGTCACGCGCAAGATCACGCGCGCGGCGGCGCGCATCAAGCACGGCCTCGACAAGAAGCTCTTCCTCGGCAACCTCGACGCCAGGCGCGACTGGGGCTTCGCCGGCGACTACGTCGAGGCGATGTGGCTGATGCTCCAGCAGGACAAGCCCGACGACTACGTGATCGCCACCGGCGAGTCGTACTCGGTGCGCGACGTGCTCGATATCTCGTTCGGCACGCTGGGGCTGGACTGGCAGGCGTACGTCGAGCTCGATCCGCGCTACCTGCGACCGACCGAGGTCGACCACCTGCGCGGCGACGCCA
The DNA here is from genome assembly GCA_002344285.1 of Myxococcales bacterium UBA2376. Taxonomy (GTDB): domain Bacteria; phylum Myxococcota_A; class Polyangia; order Haliangiales; family Haliangiaceae; genus UBA2376. The sequence continues at coordinate 29,902 of DDTA01000130.1, read as the reverse complement.
GCAAGGCGCGCGAGAAGCTCGGCTGGAAGCCCAAGGTGAGCTTCCGGGAGCTCATCACGCGCATGGTGAACGCCGACGAGGAAGACGTGCGCACCGCGCTCGCCGGCCGGGCGCCGCAGATGTGATCGCGAGCGCCCCGTGAGTCGCCTGCGCATCTCGCTCATCACGCCGTCGTTCAACCACGGCGCGTTCATCCGCCGCACGATCGACAGCGTGCTGGCGCAGACCGGCGACTTCGACCTGGACTACCGGGTCCTCGACGGCGGCTCGAAGGACGACACGGTCTCCATCCTGGAGAGCTACGGCGACCGCGTCGCCTGGACCAGCGCGCCCGACAAGGGCCAGATCGATTGCATCAACAAGGGGCTGCGCACCGCGACCGGCGACGTCGTCGGGTGGCTCAACAGCGACGACGTGCTCCTGCCCGGCGCGCTCGCGCGCGTGGCCGCGGCGTTCGCGCGCGACCCGGGGGTCGAGTGGGTGCACGGCCGCTGCCGGATCATCGACGAGCACGACCGGGAGGTGCGCCGCTGGATCAGCGTCTACAAGCACTTCCGCTCGCGCCGGCACACGTTCACGAACCTGCTCACCGAGAACTACGTCAGCCAGATGACCGCGTTCTGGCGGCGCTCGGTCCACGACGACATCGGGTTCCTCGATCCCCAGTTCGATCTGGCGTTCGACTACGACCTGTTCCTCAAGCTCGCCGAGCGCGGTGACCCGATCTACATCGACGACGAGGTTGCCTGCTTCCGCTGGTACCAGACCAGCAAGAGCGGAGCCGGCTTCAGCCGCCAGGTCGACCAGGCCACCGCGATCGCGTCGCGCTTCCGCGGCGCCGGTCCGTTGACGCGCGCCCGCACCCAGGCCAAGCGCGCGGCCATCGTCGGCGCGTACCGCCTCCTGGGCCTCGGACGGTCGCTGCGGCTCGGGCCGCGGGATCGGTCCGCATGAGCGACGACACACCGACGGTCCGAGCGAAGCTCGCCTTCTGGGGCGGTGTCGCGTTCCTCTGGATGTACCTGGCGCTCCACGCGTTCAACGCGCCGATCATCCTCGATGACTGGTACCAGGTCGCGTACATCAAGAAGCACGGGTTCTCGCTCCAGACGATCTGGGACAACGCGGTCTACAACTACAACGAGCACAACCCGCGCCTGGGCGAGAACTGGCTGTTCATCACCAACGGGCCTTGGTGGATCAACACCGTTGTCGCGCCGACCGTATCGGTCGCGTTCTTCTTCATCGCGTTTGGCGTTGCGTTCGGGCGCTGGCCACGCCCGTCGCTGCGCGACGCGCAGATCCTGCTGATCCTCGTCGCGCTGGTGTGGCTCGCCTCGCCGATTCCCGGGATCATGTTCGTCTATCGCCCGTTCGCGACGAACTACCTCTACTCGTTCACGTTGACGCTGCTCTTCTTGCTGCCGTTCCGCGTGGCGGCGGATCTGGGCTTCAAGCCGCGGCCGTGGATGGTGCCAGCCATGTTCGTGCTCGGCTGGGCCGCCGGCATGGGCAACGAGCACACGGGGCCTACCGCGGCGCTCGCCGCGATCGTGTTGACCGGAATCTACTGGTGGCGCAATCAGCGCCGCCTCCGAGCCTGGATGGTGAGCGGACTGGCGGGCATCGCGATCGGGTACCCGATGCTGTTCTTCGCGCCGGGACAGAAGAAGCGCTACGGCCAGATCGCGGCGCGGACAGGCCCCGCGGAGCAGGTGCTCGTACGGGGCCTCGACGGCCTCTACGAGATCGTGCTCGCGTTTCTGTGGGAGGCGCAGCTCGCCGTGCTCGTGATCCTGGCAGGGGTCTACACGGTGCTCATGCGTGCGCATCGCGCCGGCGAGCCCCCGCCCTCACCGGATCGTCGGGCGGTGATGACGATGGCCGCCTTGCTCGCGGCGTGTTTCCTCATCATCGCGACCTTGTTCGCGTCGCCGACGGCCGCCGAGCGCCTGTTCTTCGCATCGGCGACGCTCTTCGCGATCGCGTGCGTGGTCCTGGCCGACGTTCTCGGCCGTGACCGGCGTGCGCTGCGCGTGATGGTCACGCTCTCGACGATCGCGCTGGTGATTCACTTCAGCCTCGGCGCGTACACGTACGTGCGCGCAGGTGCGGAGGGCCGCGAGCGCGAAGCGATTCTCTCGGCAGCCGAGCGCGACAACCCGGGGCAGATCGCGGTGGTTCCGCCGCTCAGCAGGATCACCCGGAACCTGTGGTTCCTCGGTGAGGACTTCGATTATGCGTCACTGCGCGAGTTCGTGGCCAAGGAGGGTTACGGCTTGGCGGGCATCGAGTTCGACCGCCCGGTGCGCGCCGAGCCGTCGGTCCCTTTCACGGCCAAGATCGTGTTCACGTACGACCCTCCGATCGCTCAGGACGAGGTGTGGTCGCGGTTGAAGATGCCGCTCGACTACGTGTCCTCGTATCCGGACCGCGACGTCCGGCTCATCCGCCACATCCTGCCGCAGCTGCGGAGAATCAAGTCAGGTCATCGTCTCGTCGAGGTGACCGCCGTCGTCGAAGGCTTCCAGCCACCGGAGCTCCGCGGTCGTCCGCTGATCAACGCGCGCTGGCGCGAGGCGACGAACCGGTTCGAGATCATCGACTACGTGATGCGCGACGACGATGTGCTGCGTCGCTTCTTCCTGCTCCTCGAGGGCACCGTGCCGGACGGGTTGACCGAGGGCGTCATCTACGGCTGCGGCCGGACGCGCAAGGCGGACCTGCGCGTCGAGGGCCGCGGCGTGAGAATGACCTATGTCCCGTGGTGCCGCGGATTGTTGATCGCGGTCGTGTGTACCGAAGACGAGTGCTGGAACGCGGCGACGTTCTGGCACTGACGTGAGCTGATTCAGTAGCGCACCCAGGCGGTCTCGACGGCGAGGCACTCCGTGGGATCGCACGCGACGAGCGTGTACGAGCCCGCCCAGAGTGGAACGAAGTACACGCGCTTGCCCTCGCGTTTCGTCGGCAGTGTCTCGCCCATGCCGACGACGAACAGATCGGTCACGCGCATGCGCAAGGACTTCCACTCGACGATGAAGGACATCCGCTGGAGTGGATCGGGTTGGCGCCAGGCGGAGCGCGGCTGGATGAGACCCTTGCCGTGAACCAGTCGGGCGGCGTAGATCGGTCGGCCGTTGCGGCCCGGAAAGTCGAGATTCACGATCTCGAGGTCGCCGCTCTTCAGGCTGTACCGCCGGCCGAGCTCGGACATCGCGCGCCGCCACTGATGGCGCGCGACGTGGAGGCTCGTCCCGAGCTGGGGCCCGACGGCGGCCTGCACGACGGCGTCGGCGACCGGCTGATCGAAGCGCAGCGTGACCCTCATCTCGAGCCCGCTCGACGGCTCGTACACGCCGGTCTCGCGATCGAAGGTGATGTCCCTCAGGCCGAAGACGTCGATCGCCGCCATCTCGCGGTTCGTCACATAGCCCAGGTCCTCACCCAGGAACCAGAAGGTCGTCTGGATGTTGCGGAACGGGGTGATCGTGGCGATCGAGCCCTTGGGAGCGGCGCGGAGCTGGGCGAGGCGAACGTCCATGTCCTCGGCGGCCTGGTGATAGATGCGAATCATCTGGAACGCGACGACCACGTGGACCGCCACGGTGACGACGATGGCTCCACGGCGGACCCAGTGGTCTTCGACGAGCCGTGACATCGCGACGGCGCCGCCCGCAGCGAACAGAACGGCTGGCGCGAACATGCCCGGGTCGCCCCAGCGGGGGCCGAGGAGGCCGACCGCCACGAGGGCGAACCCGGAGACGAAGCACGTCAACATCCAGCGGAGCTCGGCCACGGTCGGTATGGGCATGGGCACACGGCGCAGGCGGCTGCGCACCAGCAGCGCGAACGCGGTCATGCTGACGAGGGCGATGGTCTCCGCGCCCTCGGTGAGGAACAGCACGAGTTGCGTGAGCGCCGAGCTCCATCCGCGCCGGCCGAGGGCGGCGAAGTACGGGTTCGGGTTGAGGAACAAGAGCACGAGGCCGAGCACGAGCCCTGCGGTCGCGAGCAGCATCCACGGCGGCACGGCGTGGCCATGACGGCGTCTCGCGATGATCGTGGCGATGACGACGCCTAGCCCGAGAAGCGCGATGTGGTGGTTGGAGGCGCCGCCAGCGATCGACAGGAGAACCAGGCCGATGGTGCGCAGGCGGCCGCGCTTCGGATCGTCGCCGGCGCAGCGGAAGAAGGCGAGGAGCCAGACGAGCGCGCAGAGCCCGTAGACGAAGTGCGCGACGTGCGGGCGGTGGCCGAAGGTCACGCCGACGCGCGGTGCGCCCATCCATACGAGCGCATGCAACATCGCGAGGACCAGCGTGTCGCGCGACGAGCGGGGCGAGGGCAGGCGCGCGAACGCGAGCGTGTGGAGACCGATGATGAAGAGGACGATGATGGTGGGCGAGACGAGGACATGGAACCAGGGAAAGGCGATCGCCAGCTGGCCGACGACATCCCCGAGGCTCGAATTGACACGGACGTACCGAACCGCATCATCGAAGGCGATCGGGCGGTAGCGGTTGATCCATCCGAGCTGGTGCCAGTCCTCGCCCTGCCACGGCGTCCAGTACGCGACGAGCGCATACAGGCCCCACCAGGCCGCGAGCATCGCCCAGAAGCCGACCGGAACGAATCCCGTGCGCTGGGGATGGGCGGAACGTGAAGCCATTGGGCCGTGCTCTTATCACGGACCGGTCCGCTCCGCCCGACCTGCCCTGGATCCTCCGCTCGTCGCGCGTTCGGGTGACGGCTCCTCGGCGGTCACGGGCGGATGACGAAGAACTCGAGGCGCGCGCGGGCGTCGTGGCGGTGCCCCCCCGGCGTGCTCGATCCGCTCGATCCGCCCGCGGCGTGGTCCCTCGTCGAACCACGGCGCGCCCGGCGGTGGCGCGTCGACGGGAACGGCGTCGATCGGCGGCGCGTCGGCCGGTCCGCCGTGGGGCCGGCGGATCAGCCGACGGAGGCTTCGCTGCCGGCCGGGTGGGCGAGCGTGTCCTCGACGAAGCCGAGGACCTCGCGGACCATGCTGTCGAAGTCCTCGTAGAAGACCTGATCGACCTGGTTGTCGCGCGTGTCGAAGAGCACGACCGGGAGCTCGCCGCTCGACGAGGTGCGGCCGCAGTCGAGGCAGAACCACTCGCGGGCCTGGGCGCCGAGGCCGACGACCACGAGGGCGGGGCCGAGGCGGTTCTCGACGCGCGCGGCGAGCGTGCGCTCGACGACGCCCTTGCCATCGGGGGCGCGCGGGTCGATGCCGACGAAGTCGTGGACGACGGCCATGTCGGCGGGCAACGCGAGGCTGCCGAACTTCCGCAAGAAGGTCCGGTACGACGGCGGGAACGCACAGCCGAGCTGCTCCTCGGCGGCGGTGACGGCTTCCTCGGACGCCGGTCCCGCGATCGCGCACCGCTGGTCGACCTCGCGGAGGCGGGAACGCACGCGCTCGATCAGGTCGATGGTGTCTGACTGCACGGCGCGATTATGCACCGGATCGAACCGCTGGCACGCGTCGTCACGACCGGTCAGCGGGAGTGAGGACGCGCGCCCGGTGGGCGCTCCAGATCGCTTGACAGAAGCGATGGGTGCCCTTCACCGCGGCGACGCTGCGCAGCGACGGGAACAGCTCGAACGCGTGCTGCGCGCCGGGGAGCTCGACGTAGACGCACGGCGCCGTCGCCCGTGCGCGCAGCTTCTCGACGAAGGCGCGCGCGCCGGCGACGGGCGCGAGGCTGTCGCGATCGCCGTGCCACACGAGGAACGGAGGTGCGGCCGGCGAGATGTGCGCGACCGGCGACGCGCGATCGTAGAGCTCGCGCGCGCGCTCGAGCCGCGCCTTCATCACGATGTGCCGGAGGAGGAAGGTCTGGAAGGCGCGGTAGGGAAAGTGCCGATCGCGATCGACGAAGTCGTAGATGCCGTAGTACGCGACGCAGCCCTGCACCGAGAGGTCGTCGTCCGCGAAGCCCGGCTGGAAGGTCTTGTCGTGCGCGCTGAGCGCGGTGAGGCTGGCGAGGTGCGCGCCGGCGGAGCCGCCGCCGATCACGATGAAGTCGGGGTCGCCGCCGTGCGCGGCGATGTTGCGCTTCACCCATGCCAGCGCGCGCTTCACGTCGACGATGTGATCGGGCCACGTCGCGCGCGGCGAGAGGCGGTAGTTGATCGACACGCACACCCAGCCGGCGGCGACCAGCTCGTGCACGGTCAGGCGGCCCTGCTGGTTCTTGTGGCCGATGACCCAGCCGCCGCCGTGGACGTAGACGAAGACCGGGCGTCGCGTCGCGGCGTCGCCTGCCGAGCTGGCAGGGCCGGCGGGGCCGAGCACGTCGAGGCGGAGCGAGCGGCCGTTCACGCTGGCGTACTCGACGTCGCGGACGCGGTGGATCGCGCGCGGGCGGAACGGGAAGACGGTCGCGTAGTCGCGCCACGTGTAGCGGTGGCCGCTCGGCGCGCAGCGATCGAGCTGGCAGAGGCCGCGGTCGACGGCGTCCTCCGCGGCGGCGGCGTGGACGAGGTGCTGGCGCAGGCCGACGAGGCCCAGCGCGAGGCCGGCGAGGCCGAGGTAGCCGGGCCAGTCACCGAGGCCGCCGGCGATGACGAGCGCGGCGCCGGTCGCCGACCAGATCGCGAAGTTGTGGAGCGGCAGCTCGCCGACGAGCCAGCCGACGGGCCAGACGAGGAGCGCGACCGTGCCCGGCCAGCGCGGTGGCCGGAGCGAGATCGCGGCGGCGACGGCGCACAGGAGCCCGAAGGCGAACAGAACCCACGGCATCGCGTCGGGATGATGTCACGCGCCACGGCGGCGCCGAAGGGTGATGTTGGCTCAGGGCCGTGACTCGTGGGATCGCATACAATCCGCCGCATGGCGAAGACCACGTGCCCCGTCACCCGCTCGCAGTTCGTCGAGAAGGCCGAGCCGCTCAAGATCATCATCAACGGCTCGGAGCTCATCGCGGAGGTGAAGGAGTTCTCGACCGGCTCGTTCGGCTGGTACCTGAACGGCAAGGTGCTCATCCCGATCGACGGCAAGAACGTGTCCGTCCAGGTCGGCATGAACATGACGGTCGTCGGCAGCAAGGAAGCCGAGAAGTAGCGATCACCGCCGGGTCAGCGGCGCGCGCTGTCGCCGAGGACGTCGACGGCGAAGCTCGCCGTCCAGGCGTCGAAGGCCTCGCCGAGCGCGAGCGACCAGGCGCTCTCGACGACGCAGTGGGCGAACGCCGGATCGTCGGCGCCGCGCGCGAGGCGCACGTCGACGATCTCGCGGCCGGTGGTCTCGAGCTCGAGGCCGACGCTCCAGGTCACGAGGCCGCTGCGCGACGCACAGGCCGCGACCGGGCCGGCGAGCAGCGCGGCGACGTCCGGCCGCTCGCGCGCGGGGCCGAAGCGGCCGACGCCGACGTGGGACGACGTCGTCGAGAACGAGCCGCCGCCGATGCTGCCGATGATGCCGCAGGGCGTGGCGCGGCCGTCGAGCGCGACCTCCGGCGGCAGGCCGCCCGGCGTCCAGCGCGGGTCGTCGGCCCACAGGCTGGTCTCCGTGCTGACCGCGTGCGCCATCGTCGCGAGGGACCGCACGACGTCACGCTCGAGGTGCCACACCTGCTCGTCGGCGACGACGAGCGCGGCCGCGTTCCTCCGCGCCCGATCGGAGGTGACCAGCGTCGGCTGCCAAGGCCGGCCCCAGATCATGCCCTGCACCGTGACGGCGTCGCTGTCGGCGCGCTCGAGGGCGCGCACGCTCTGGCCCTCGAGGATCGCGCCGAGCTCGGCGCGCTCGCCGTGGCCGTGGGCGATCACGACGTCGTCGATGCGTCGCGGGCGCACGAGCTCCTCGAAGACGTCGGCGCGCGCGTGGGGGAGCTCGCCGTCGGCGCCGAGCGTGGCCCCCGCCGCGATCCCTCCCCAGCGCGCGGCGACGCCCGCGAGGAAGTGGTCGTCGGCGCGGTCGAGCGCCGACGCGCGTCCGCGATGAGCGCTCGTCGAGACGACGTGGAGGACGGCGTCGGCCGGCAGGTCGGCGAGCGACGACCGCGCCAGCTCCTCGTCCAGCGCCTCGCGGACGCGGTCGTCGGTGAACGCGACGATGCGCCGCGGTCCGGGCGCGCGCGCGAGGATCGTCGCGGCGCTCGCGAGCCCGGCGTCGAGGCTCGAGCCGTTGGCGATGGCGAACGGCGCGACGCCGGCCTCGGCCAGCGCCGCCTCGACGTCGGCGCCGGCGCGCCAGCGTCCGAAGACGCGGGTGGCGTGGCGGCGGTAGACGACGAGCTCGAAGCGCGCGCCCGGCGCACGCGCGAGGTACGCGCGCACCATCCCGAGCTGCGCGGCCACGCCGCCCTCACCCATGCTGATCGACGCGTCGATGACGAACACCACCGACGCGTCGCGCGGCGCGGGTGACAGCCGCGTGCCGGTGTCGATGACGACGTCCACGAAGCGCTGGTTCCCGGCCGGGACCAGCACCATCCGGCTCGCGACGCCGTGGCTCGCCGGGATGTCGGGGGCGCGCACGACGACGAAGTCCTCGGCGTCCCAGGCCGCCTGCGGATCGCTCGCGCTGCAGGCATCGGCCACGTCGGCGGCGATCAGCTTCGGCGCCTCGGCGCGGCCGACGCGACGGCCGGCGCCGCGCGGGCCGCGCACGACGTAGCGCGCGTCGTCGTCGTCGCTCGACGGCGCCGGGGGTGCCGGGGCGATCCAGTGTCCGCCGGCGCGACACACGGGCGCGACGATCGTGTACTCGACCGCGACGCGATCGCGCGCCGGCACGAAGAGCAGCCGCAGGACGGGCACGCTGCCGGCCTGGAGCTCGATCAGCGCCGGGCCGCGCCGCGCGACGAAGTGCGCGTCGGCGTAGCGCTCCCAGCGGGCGAACGCGTCACCGGCCGCGAGGAGCCGCGCGTCGAGCCACGCCGCGCCCGCGCGCGGCTGGTAGCGGAGCCCGGTCACCGCCGACGCGGGCGGCGTCGCCAGCTCGACCATCGCCTCGTCGGGCAAGGGCCCCGGGTTCGCGACCTCGTAGCGCACGGTGAAGCGCGCCTCGAAGCGCGTGACGTCGACCTCGATCGTCGCCGGGCCGAGCTCGAGCGGCGCGTCGTGCGCGGCGAACACCACGTCGGCGCCGGCGGTGGCCGTCCCGAGCGCCGGGCAGGCCACGGCCACGAGCGCGAGCACGAGCGAGGCGCGCATGCCTCCTGGACACCGCGCCTCGCGATCGGGTTCCCGTCAGTACGCGCCGCCGACCCAGAACCGGACGGTGTGATAGGTGTCGGTGCCGCCGGTGGCGATGTACGAGGGCATCGGCGGCGGCGGCGGGTTGTCGACCGGCGCGAAGGCCCAGCCGAAGCGCACGAGGTCGTAACCCAGGCCGACCTCGACGCGGTCCTGGTCGAGGAAGCGCGCGAGCACGCCGAGCGTGAGCCCGAAGCCGTTGGCGTCGGCCGACTTGAAGCGGTCGTCGAGATCGCCGCCGCCGGCGACCAGCCGGTTCTCGAGGCCGAGCCACGGGCGCAGGATCCCGAACGTGCCCTCACCACGCACGCCGATCCGCACGACGTTGTAGTCGACGTCGGGGAGCGCGTAGGCGAGATCGCCGGCGAACGTGTAGAGCATGCGCGTCCAGCCGGCGTCGAACGCGAGGCCTGCCATCCGGTTGATGCGCAGGCGATAGCGCAGGCCGGCCTCGAAGAGGCGATGGTTGAAGTTGGCGCTCTCGCTGCCGCGCACCGCGGTGTCCTGCGGCGAGAAGCCGAGCCCGATGATGAGCGACAGCGGCCACAGGCGGTGCACCTTGGGCGAGAGTCGCCACGGCGCGATCTCGGCCTCGAAGCGACCCATGACGCGTCCGTTGGCGTCGAACGGCGCCGTGAACATCGCGTCGCCGGGATCCTCGTAGCGGAAGCGGCGCCAGCCGATGTCGACGCCGGCGCGCGCGATCGCGAGCGGCGGGCGCGGGCCGGCGGGCTTCTTCGTCCTGGGCGGTTCGACGGGCGCCAGCGCCTCGAGCGAAACCGTGACCTCGTGCTCCTGTCCACCCGCGAGCTCGACCCACTGCTCGTAGGGCGCGCGGCCGGGGACGATCACCTCGACCTGGTGGGCGCCGGGCTCGACCTCGATCGTGAGCGGCAGGTCGCCGCGCTCCTTGCCGTCGATGTGCACCTTGGCGCCGACGGGTGCGTCGCCCTTCACCGTCAGCTTCGAGACCGCGGGGACGAGCGCGACCTTGAGCGTCACCGGCACCCGCGACTTCTTCTTGTCCTTGATCGCGTCGACGATGAGGGTCTCGAACACCGGCACGTGGCCGGGCAGCTCGAAGATGGTCGTGTACTCGCCGGGCGCGAGCTCGGCCTCGAAGGGCGTGGTGCCGAGCGGCTCGCCTTCCTTGTCGCCGAGCCAGACCGTCGCGCCCTCGGGAACCGACGTGACCTGCACGGGCCGGGTCTTCTGTGCCCACGCCGGCGCGGCGATGGCGAGGCACAGGAACGTCACGCAGACGGCTAGGGCGCGCGGCACGGCGCGATGATATGCGATCCTCACCAGGATGGCGTCGCCCCTCGACGCGAAGCCCCGTCGCGAGCTCCTCACAAGCGCTGCCAGGCTGGGGCTCTTCGCCCTCGGCGTGGCGCTGGTCACCAGCCGCGTCGGGCTCGTCGCGCACGAGCTCGTCGGGCACGGTGGCGCCGCCGCGGCGTACGACGCCGAGATCCGCGAGGTCCACCTCTACTACACGGCGGGCGGGTGGATCTCGTACGAGCGCGGCGCGCCCTGGACGTGGACCAGCGCGATCGTCGTGTCGCTCGCCGGGATCGCCGTCGAGCTGATCCTGGCGGCGGTCGCGGCGGTCGGCGCGTGGTGGGCGGCGCGGGGTGGGCGAGCGGCGCTGGCGGTCGCGCTCGGCGGCGCGGCGCTCGGGCTGTTCGTGCACGGCGGCTTCTACCTCGCGGCCGGGGTGCACCACGGCGTCGGCGACGGAACCTTGGTGCACCGACGGCTCGGCGACGCGCGTGGCTGGGTGACCTGGCCGGCGGCGCTCCTGATCGTCGGCGTCACCTACGCCGGCGCACGTCGGCTGGGCGCGCGGGTGCGCGGGTGGTTGCCGACCCGATCCAGCGTGCGGCAGCTCGTCGCGCTGGCGGTGGCGCTCGGCGCGGCGGCCGGCGCGCACGCCGGGCTGGCGGCGACGGAGCTGGCGCTCCGCCCGAGCCCGACCTACCAGGCGATCATGAAGCCGGTCCGCGAGAAGGCGATCGACGCCGACGTCGCCCGCTGGGTCGAGGCGGAGGCGCGCGCGGGGCGCGAGCCCGGGCGCGCGCAGGTCCGCGCCCGCCGCGCGCGGCTCGACGCGGAGCGTCCCCGGCCGTTTCCGTTCGGCCCGCTCCTGGGGGTGGCGATCGCCCTCGCCGCCGCGGTGGGGGCCGCGCGCGGGCGTCCGCGCTCCGGGCGGACCGAGCGTTTGCCGAACGCTGCCGTCCTGTGCGCTGTCACACTCGCCGTGCTGGCGGCTCTGTGTGTTGGTGCAATCGACGCGCTGGCTCCCTAACAATGTTAGTGTCGCCCCGATGGACAAGCGGGCTCGCGACGTCATCGCGGGGGCGCTGCGCCCCAACGATCCACGGCGCTTCCTCGTCGAGGCGATGATCGGCGCCATGGACGCCGATGGAAACATCGACACGCGCGAGCAAGAGCTGCTCAAGAAGCGCCTCGAAGAGCACGAGATGTTCGCCGGCCTGTCGCAGGCGAACTCCAAGCTCCTGCTCGAGCTGGCGACCGACGCGGTCAAGTTCGCGGGCGGCGCGCTCGCGCGGGTCCCGGCGATCGCCAAGGGCTTGCCGGCGCGGCTCCACCGCATCACCGCGATGGCGATGGCGTGCGAGATCGTGGTCGCCGACGCCAACGTGGCGCAGACCGAGCTCGCGTACCTCGAGAACCTCCGGCTCGCGCTGCGGCTCGCGCCGTACGAGGCCCAGGACATCTTCCAGGCGGCGCGCGAGCAGCGCGCGCTGCGCTACCTCGACGACCGCCTGCTGCGCCTGCGCAGCCTGGTGCCGGTCGTCGTCGAGATGTTCACGCTGCGCGCGCTGACGCTGGGCAAGATCACCGACGACCACCGCTTCGAGCTGCGCGACCTCCTGGTCGCCATCCCCGACATGGCGCTCCGCGATCACGAGATCGAGGGGCTGCTCTACCAGTCGTTCAAGCGCCCGCGTGGCGGCATGGGCGTCGAGGTCGAGCTCATGCAGATGGCGCAGTCGCTGCCCGACCCGGTCGACCGCTACTGGATGGTCGTGTACGCGCTCTGCGCCGAGCCCCTCGTCGAGCTCTCGCGCTGGCGCTTCATCCCCTTCGTCGTGCTCCTCCAGCGCGCCTTCCAGATCGGCGACGCCGACATGGAGCTCGCCGCCAGCGACGCCTCCGGCTTCCCGGCGTCCCTGCCGCGCCCCAAGTGAAACGCGTCCCCAGAAATGGTGAGGGGATGTCGAGGGTTGGCGCGGGGTCACCAGACGGCGCAGGTGGCGGTGGGGGCCATGGGCGCGCCGGGCTTGCAGCCGAAGGCTGCCGCGAACTGAGGGAGGTTGCGGAGCGCGCCGTTGACGCGCCACCGGGGCGGCGCGTGGACGTCGTCGGTGAGGCGCTTGAGGGCCTCCTCGGGGCGGTCCTTCGAGCACCACGCCTGGCCGACGGCCACGAAGAACTGCTGGTCCTCGGTCAGGCCGTCGGCGACGAAGACGGGGTCGGCGCCGGCGCGGAGCGCGCGGTAGGCGAGGAACGCGTGCTTGATGCCGCCCAGGTCGGCGATGTTCTCGCCCAGCGTGAGCTTGCCGTTCACGAACTTGCCGGGCAGCACCTCGAACGTGTCGTACTGCGCGGCCAGGCACTGGCCCTTCGCCTGGAACGACGCGAGGTCGGTGGGTTGCCACCAGTTCTTCAGGTTGCCCTGCGCGTCGAACTGCGCGCCCTGATCGTCGAAGCCGTGGGTGAGCTCGTGGCCCACGACCATGCCGATGCCGCCGAGGTTGGCGGGGATCGAGCGCTCCGCGCCGAAGAACGGGCGCTGGAGGATGCCGGCGGGAAGGGCCGTGTTGTTGGCGAGCGGGTTGTAGTACGCGTTCACCAGGAACGCGGGCATGAGCCACTCGCTGCGGTCGTAGGGCTTGCCCGCCTTCACGAACTGGCGCTTCGCCTCGAACGCGGCGGCGTGGAGCGCGTTGGTCGCGTAGTCGGCGCGCGTGATCGGGAAGTCGTACGTGCGCCACGCGTCGGGGTAGCCGACGAGCGCCTCGATCTTCGCGAGCTTGCCGCGCGCCTGGACCTTGGTCTCGGGGCTCATCCACTCGAGCGTGCCCATCTGCTCGTTCATCGTCGCGGTGATGGCGCCGACCAGCTTGCTCGCCGTCGCCTTCGATTCGCCCGGGAAGTGCCGCTCGACGTAGACCTGCCCCAGGAGCTCGGAGAGCGCGAACGACGTCGCCTGCACGCAGCGCTTCCACCGCTCGGGGCGCGCCTCGACGCCCGACAGCGCGCGGTCGAGCGTGAACAGCTCCTCGTCGAACGCGCGCGGCAGGCCCAGCTCGTTCGCGCTCACCAGGCGCGCCGTCAGGTACGCGCGCCACGCGTCGGGCTTGACCTCCTTCACGATCGCGCTCATGCCGGCGACGAAGTCGGGCGTCGTGACGTTGATCTTGCCGGGCGCGCCGTTGCCACGCGCGCTGAAGTACCCGCTCCAGTCGAAGCCGGGCGCCTGCTTCGCGAGCCCGGCGAGGTCGGTCGGGTTGTACATCGCCATCGGGTTGCGTCGCTCGACGCCGGTCTTGGTCAGCCTGGCGAGGCGGGTCTCGAGCGCCATCACGTCGGCCGCCAGCTTGGCGGAGGCCTTGCCGTGGCCGAGGAGCCCGAACAGGCGGACGAGGTGCTCCTCGTACGCCTTGCGCGCGGGCGCGAACTCGTCCTTCACGTAGAAGTCGCGCTCGGGCAGCCCGAGGCCGCCCGTGTCGAGGTAGACGATGTTGGTCGTCGAGTCGGCGAAGTCCGGGTACACGGCCACGCCGAAGAAGGCCGGGATGCCGTGGGCGTGGAGCTGCGCGACCGCGGCCTGCAGCGTCTTGCCGTCCTTCACCTTCTTGATGGTGGCCAGGTGCGGGTCGAGGCTCTTCGTCCCGCGCTTCTCGATCGCCTCCTCGTCGAGGCACGACGCGTAGAAGTCGCCGAGCTGGTCGCCGGGCGGCCGGGCGGCGAGCTCGTCGAGGATCGTGCGCACCGCCTTGTCGTTCTTGTCGGTGAGCTCGGTGAACCGCGCGTAGCGCGCCTTGTCGGCGGGGATCTCGTTGGCGGCGAGCCAGCCGCCGCACGTGTACGCGAAGAAGTCGCTGCAGGGGTCGGCGCGCTTGTCGAGCGACGAGGCCTCGAGGCCGACATCGGCGAGCGAGACGCTCTCGGTGCGTGGGCCATCGGGCGGCGGGGGACCGGGCGGCGTCTTCTTGCCGGATCCGCCACACGCGGTGGCGAGGGAGATGGACACGAGTGCGGTCGCGACGACAGGGAGGCGCATCGGAGCTCCTTTCGGTCGCGCAACCTACCACGGGGTCGAGCGTGCGATTCCCGCCACACCTGTGCCCGGGTTGCCACGCTTGCGCGCGCGCGGCCCGGCGCCCGATGCCCGAAGCCCGACGACTTCGTCGGTGGTTCGTGGCTTGCTTTGCCGGCGAGCATGCGAACGCTCAGCCTCCTGACCCTGCTTTCCCTGTCGCTCACAGCGGCGTGCATGAGCGAGGCGTCGTGGCCTCACCGCGACCGCTCCGGCTTCCCGCTCTCGACCTGGGCCCACCGCGCGCACACATGCGGTGAGGTCCGGCGCGCCTCCGAGGTCGCGCCCGAGAGCATGAGCCCCCGGCAACGCGCCCTCGCGGCGCGCTGCGGCCACGGCCTCGGCGCGCACTGGCGCAGCGGCGCGAGCCACCCGCCGCCGGCGCTGCCGCCGGCCGCGGTGCCGACGCGGCCGCCGTCGGTCAGCTCACCGTCCGCCGAGCCGGTGGCGCAGAGCGTCGCGCGATGACGAGAACGACAGCGCGCCGTAGACCTCGAACCAGCGATCGCCGTCGAGGACGTGCGGGGCGCAGGCCACCGCGATCTCGACGCGCGTGTCGTCGAAGCTGGCGAGCCCCATGAGCGCGATCACCTGCGCGACCGTGAAGTAGTTGGTCTGGGCCGCGGTCTTGACCAGGCCGAGCTTGTCGTCGGCGAACGACGCGCGCCCCACCTGGTCGGTGAGCGCGCGAAAGTCCCGATCGCTCATCGCGTACGGCGTGGGCGCCGGGTGGGTGCGGTGATCGCGGACGTTGCCCGGCGGATCGAGCGGCATCGGGCGCGGCACGGAGCGCCAGTCGCGCTGATCGCGCCAGTCGGGCCGCTCCTGCTCGTACGACCAGGGCTGGACGAACTGGGCGGCCCGACTCTCGGCGTCCCGGACCGCACGGTTGATCTGGAACATCGCGCGGCGGTCGCGGTTGCGGCGGTTGAGGCGCTCGACCTGCTCGAGGCCGGCCGAGAGCTCGGTGTACGCGCGCTGGTACTGGCCGAGCTCGGTGCGGACCTGCTCGAGCTCCGCCCGCAGGCGGGCGTCGCCGCGGTCCCAGTCGGGTCGGACCGGGCGGGCGAAGGCCTGGTCGGCGATGACCGGCGCCGTGACGCCGATGGCGAGAGCGGCCGCGATGGCCGGGATGGCGAGACGAGCGAGAGACACGCGAGACATGGGAGACCTCGGGGAGGGGGGTGAGTCGTGACGGCTGGAAGTGCGACGTGCGTGGGGGCGGCGCAATTCACGTGGTAAACGACCCTCGTGCGTCGGGTGGCGCGTTTCGGCCTCGGGCTCGCGGTCTTCGTGG
Organism: Myxococcales bacterium UBA2376; assembly: GCA_002344285.1. GTDB lineage: Bacteria > Myxococcota_A > Polyangia > Haliangiales > Haliangiaceae > UBA2376. Next base: position 14,024 of record DDTA01000130.1, on the reverse strand, counting down.
CCGCGTACTTCATCGTGCTCGTGATCGTGGGCTGGATCGCGGCCGGGATCGTCGCCGACAAGATCCAGGCCCGGCTGGCCGGATCGCTCGACGCCGAGGTCAAGGTCGGTGACGCGGAGGTCGGCCTCATCAGCGGCACCGTGCGGGTGAACGACCTCCACCTCGAGCGGAACAAGATCGACACGCTCGAGCTCGACATCTCGGGCCTCGAGGTCGACATCGCGCCCATGGGCTGGGTGCTCGTCGACCGCGACCTCCGGCGCGTCAAGGTGCGTGACGGGCGTCTCACGATCAGCGGGGCCGGCGCGCTCGTCCTGCCGCCGCGGCCGAAGCAGCCGCCGGTGCGCGTCGGCGCGCTGGAGATCGAGAACGGCGTGATCGAGCTCATGGCGACCGGCTACTGGCCGGGGCTCGCGCGCATGGTGATCACGATCGAGCACGCGCGCGCCGGCGCCACGACGCTCCGCACCGGCCTGTCGTGGCTGTTCACGCTCGAGTCCCTCGTCGCCCGGGTCGACCTGCCGGCGAACATCACCGTGCGCATCGCGTTCGAGGACGGCGCGCTCTCGGCCTCCGGTGGGTTCTTCGGCCAGACGCCCGTGACCATCCCGTTCCAGCTGCCGAAGCTCGACGATCGCGACGAGGTCGAGCAGCTGGTCGCGCTCGGCAAGCAGCTCGGCAAGCAGCTCGCGATCGAGCGCGCCAAGCGCTGGCTCGGCTCCCAGCTCGCCCCGTAGCCGCCCGCCGGGCTCCGCGTCAGCCGCGGTAGCTGTCGTCCTGCTCGATCTTGGAGAGGACCCAGTCGAACTCGCCGGCGGTGACGTGCGCCCCGCAGCTCGCGCAGCCGCCGGCCATGGTGACGATGAGCGGCGCGCCGCAGTTGCCGCAGGCGGCGTCGGCGCGCGGCGTGCCGCGGCGCGTGGCCGAGCGGATGAGGGTCCAGTACTCCGAGTAGCGGCGCTCGCGCGAGCGCGAGCCGCGCACGTGCGAGCCGTCGTGGGTGCGGATGACGTAGTCCTTGCCCGTGCCCCACACGCGGATCGTGAGCGCGTCGAACCAGCGATCGCGGGTGAGCTTGGCGAACGCGTGATGGGTGAGGCGCATGTCCTCGAGCACGTTGCGCAGGCCCTGCTGGCGATACGCGACGAGCCAGTACTGGAGGTAGTCGAAGAGGCCGTCGGAGAGAACGGCGCGCGCGGGCAGGAGGTCGCCCGCGTTCCACGCGTCGTTCATCGTGATGTAGATGTGCTGGAGCCGCGCGATGACCGACGCGTCCGACATCTGCGGGTCGTCGCGGAGGAGCGCGAGCCAGTGGGCGTCGAGGCCGGGCTGCACGTACGTCGCGAGATCGGTGCCGCGCTCGGGGACCTCGCTGGTGAGGGTCGGCGGCTGCTCGCGCTCGTGGCGCAGGGTGACGCGCTCGACCAGCCAGTCGAAGCGCCCGTTGTCGACGATCTCGCCGCAGTAGCTGCACTTCTGGCCGCCGCCGGTGTCGGCGCCCTGCCACGGCGCGCCGCAGTTGGGGCAGGGGAACGTGCGCGACGCCGACGGCGGCCTGGTGCGCGCGTCGTGGCGGCGCGAGAGCGTCCACTGCTCGACGACGAACGACGTGCGCTGCGCGCCCGGCGCGCCGGTCGTGTAGTTGGCCTCGAGCTCGATCCCGACCATGACCCGCGCCTCGGGGTTGGCCTCGATCGCGTCGGGGGTCGGCAGGTCGACGCGGAAGGCACGCATCGCGCCGATGACGACACCCTCGACGGGCGCGGTGCCGCGCGCGGCGAGCTGCGCGCGCGCGTCGGCGCCGATGTACGGGGCGAGCGCGTCGAGGCCGCCGGCCTGCCCGCGCGCGCGGTGCGCGGTGGCGTAGAGGCGGAAGACGAAGTCCTCGAACAGGATCTGCGAGAAGTCGGGATCGACGCGGCGCAGATCTTCGAGCGACGACGACCACTCGAGCGCGACCGGCGGGCCCGAGTCCCAGTCCTTGTTCTTGTGCTTCTGGTACCAGCCGTACGCGAGGAAGGCGCACACGATGCAGAGGAGCGGGACCCCGACCGCGGGGTAGTAGAAGCAGAGCCGGATGAGCTGGAAGATCAGCTCGAACATGACGGCGTCGTCGCCGCCGCCGCCGCCGCCGCCGTCGCCGTGGCCGCCGCCACCCGAGAAGCTGTCGCCGCCACCCGGGCGCGCGAGCGCCAGCGCGGGCCCGACGAGGACGCCGAGCGCGCCGAGCGCGCACGATCGCGCGAGCAAGCCGGGCGGGAGCCTCATCGGCGGACGCCCTCGTCGATGGCGTCCGGGAGCTCGTTCACGTCCTCGACGTGGCGGGGCATGGCGACCGAGAGGATCGGCGCCAGCGCGGCGACCGCGCGCGCGGTGGCCTCACCGCCGTGCGCGACGGCGGCGTCGATGGCGGCGCATGCCTTGGCCCACGTGCGCGGCTCGACCGCGCGGACCACGCCGTCATCGGCGACCAGCGCCGCCATCCGCTCGGTGACCGCGACGTAGACGAGGACGCCGCTGCGGCCCGTGGTGTGGTGGACGCCGCGCTCGTAGAAAGCGGCGCGGGCGTCGGTCGCGACCGCGCGACGGCGGATGCCGGCCGGCGTGAGCAGGCGGACGAGCCCGGGCGACAGCGTGCTGGCGGCGCCGGCGAGCCCGCCCAGCACCAGCGGATCGATCAGGAACTGGGCGAGGCCGAACGTGTAGTCGCTGTAGAGCATGAAGGCGAGGCCCAGCCAGGCCGCGACCAGCCCGACGATCAGGTGCACGTGGAGCCAGACCCGCGATCGCACGCGCACCGCGACGACGATCTCGGCGGCCGAGACCGACTCGGTGGCCGTGATGGCTCCGGCGAACGCGGTGCGGGCCGCGTCGTCGAGGAACGCCCGGGGCACGCCTCGAGGATACACCGCGACCCCCGGGTGCGACGCCCGGGCCGCGCAGATCGATCGCGTGTCAGCCCGGCCGGGTTGAGCGGGGCGGGCCGGGGGCGGAAGGTGGGATCATGCAGCGCACGCGGGGGATGCTCGCTCTCTTCCTGGTGGCCGCGGCGGCCCCGCCCGCGGTGGCGGAGCCGTCCTTCGACTCGCTCCGCTCGCTCAGGACGAACGAGAAGGCGGCGGTCGACGTCGCCATCCTCGACGAGACGGGGGCGCCGGTCTTCTGCACCCACAACACCGCCGGCGGTCACGCGCGCCCCGACAGCGGCGGCGGCTACCGGCTCACCGGCCTGACACCGGGCAAGTGGGTGGTGACGCTCGACCTGCCGTACGAGCGCGTCGACATCCTGGTCACCGCGGACGCCGGCGAGACCGTGGTGGTCCCGCCGGTCATCGCCCGCGGCTGGTGCCGCTCGATCGCGCTGACCCGGCGCCTCGATCTGCGACGCCTGGAGGCGCCCCCCGAGACCTGGTCGGTGCGCTACGACCGCAGGTACCGGTCACAGCGCGGGCAGGTCGCGACCGGCTACCGCTTCGACCTGAAACCGCGCCGGCGGTAGTCCCGGCGCGGTTCAGGCCGGCTCGCCGAACAGCGTCGCCATGGTCGCGCGCGTGATGCGCACGTCGACCAGCTCGCCGGGCGCGCCCACGCCGGACGGCAGGATGACGGTCTTGAACCCGTCGGTGCGGCCCATCATCTGCGAGGGGTCGCGCTTGCTCGGCTGGTGCACGAGCACGCGCTCGCGCTTGCCGACCTGGGCGGCGAACACCGCGGCGCTGATCGCCTCCTGCAGCGCGATGATCTCCGCCAGCCGCCGCTTCTTGACCGCGGGGGCGACGTCGTCGGGTAGCTTCTTGGCCGCGAAGGTGAGGTCGCGCTCCGAGTACGCGAACATGAACGCGCTGTCGAAGCGGATCGTGCGCATGAGGTCGAGCGTCATCGCGTGATCGGCCTCGGTCTCGCCCGAGAAGCCGGAGAGGATGTCGGTCGAGAGCGCGATGTCGGGGATGGCGCGGCGCAGGCGCTCGACGATCGCGAGGTAGCCGGCGACGTCGTAGCCGCGGCGCATCCGCGCGAGCACCTCGTCCGAGCCCGACTGCAGCGGCAGGTGGACGTACGCGCAGATCTTGGGCTCCTCCGCGATCGCCGCGACCACGTCGTCGGTGAAGTCGACGGGGTAGGGCGACGTGAAGCGCACGCGCTCGATGCCGTCGACGCGGGCGACGGCGCGCAGGAGCTCGGCGAAGCCGACGTCCTCCCACGCGTACGAGTTGACGGTCTGGCCGAGCAGCACGACCTCGCGGTAGCCGTGCTCGGCGAGGTCGCGCACCTGGCGCAGGACCTCGCGCGGCGGCGTGCCGCGCTCGCGGCCGCGGGTGAACGGGACCACGCAGAACGTGCAGAACTTGTCGCAGCCGCGCTGGATCGTGACGAAGCCGGAGACGCCATCGCCGCCCTCGGCGCCGGAGAGGCCCTCGTAGGTCTCGGCCTTGTCGAGGTGCACGTCGACGACGGGCCCGGCGTCGCGGTCGCGCGCGTCCTTGCGCGTGCGCGCCGTGGCGAGGAGCTCGGGCAGCCGGCGGTAGCTGTCAGGGCCGGCGATGACGTCCACCGGCGCGGCGTCGGCGAGCCCTTCCTTCAGGTGCTCGGCCATGCAGCCGACGATCGAGAGGATCTGGCCCCGCTTGCGCCCGAGCGCGGCGAGCTCGTGGGCGCGCGCGATGACCTTGGTCTCCGCCTTCTCGCGGACCGCGCACGTGTTGACGACGACCACGTCCGCGTCCTCGGCGCGTTCGACGCGGGCGTAGCCGGCGCCGGCGAGGATGCCGACCAGGAGGTCGCTGTCGGCGACGTTCATCTGGCAGCCGTGGGTCTCGACGTACACGCGCGGCGCGCCCGGCGCCGCGGCCGGAGCGGCGCGACCGCGCGACGTACGGAGCTGGACCAGCCGCTCGGACATGACGAACGCGATTACCACGAACGCCGGACCGGGGCTATGGTGGAGCACCATGGGGCGAGCCGGCCCGAAGGAACGACGATGATGACGGCGGTAGCTCCGTGGCGGTAGCGCTGGTCGCGGTCGCGGCCCTCGTCGCCTTCCTCGCCGCGCGCTACCTCCTGCCGCGGCTGGCGCACCGCGCGTTCACCGCCGGGAACTTCGCCCGGTCGCGTCGCCGCTACCGCGCGGTCCTGTGGACGTCGATGACGGCACGCCGGCGCGCGGCGGCGCGGGTCTCGATCGCGGGCGCGTACCTGGCGGAGGGGCGATGGGACGACGGCGCCGCCGCGACCGACGCCATCGACGGCGAGACGCTCGATCCGGCGACGCGCGCCGGCTGGCTCAACAACCGCGCGTACGCGACGTTGCGCCGGGCGCCGTCCCCGGAGGCGGCCGAGCGTGCGCTGGCGCAGGTGCGCGAGGCGCTGCGCGCGCGCCCGGACGTGCCGGCGCTGCTCCACACCGAGGGGCTGGCCTTGCTCGCGACCGGCCGTGTCGAGGAGTCGATCCGCGTGCTCGAGTCGCTGTGGGAGCACGGCGAGCTCGGGCCGCGCCTCGAGAGCGAGCGCTCGGCGGATCTGGCGCGGGCGTGGGCGGCGCGCGGCGAGACGGCGTACGCCGCCGACTACGCGCGACGCGCGCGGCAGGCGGCGCCCGACGCGCCATGGAACGCCGGCGCCGACGCGGTGGTGCCCGCGCCGGCCGATCCCGCGCTCGATCCCGCGCTCGATCCCGCGCTGGTCGACGACCCGGCGGCCTGAGGCGTCAGCTGGCAGCGTGGCGGGCGCGGGTGAGCTCGGCCGGATCGTGAGCCGAGGTGATCATGACCTCGGGGTGCTCGCGGTGGAGCGTGCGCAGCGAATCCTGGGCCGCGTGGCGTTCGCGGCCGTTCATCTGCATCGCCGACTGGAAGAGGCGGAGGCCGACGGGCGCGCTGGGCGCGTCGACGAGCTCGTGGTGATGGAAGTAGGCGTCGCCGGCGTGGAGGATCCAGCCGCGCGCCGTGCGGATGACGACGCCGGAGTGGCCGCGGGTGTGGCCGTGGAGCGGGACGAGCGCGATGTCGGCGTCGAGGCCGGGGAGCTTCTGCACGGCGGGGAGGCCGAGCCAGGTGTCGCCGCTCTCGCTGACCGGGCTCCAGCGCTGGTGGTGCTGCCACTGCCGCGGGACGTAGCGCTGCTTCTCCTGCAAGGTGGAGCGGGCGCGCGCGGCCTCGAGCTCCCGGCGGTGGAGGTGCACGGTGGCCGCCGGGAAGTCCGCGATGCCTCCCGCGTGATCGATGTCCATGTGGGTGACGATCAGATGACGGACGTCGGTCGGATCGAGCCCCAGCGAGCGGATCTGCTCGCGCGCGGTCTGGCCGCGGGCGAGGCGTGGCGCGGTGACGGCGCGGAAGGCGCGGCCGAGGCGGCTGGGATCGTCGCAGTCGGCGGTGGAGAAGCCGGTGTCGACGAGCACGAGCCCGTCGCGCGGCGTCTCGATCAGGATGCAGTGGCAGACCATGAGGCCGCGGCCCAGCAGCGTGTCGCCGCCCATGATGACGCCGGCGATCGGACACATCGTGCCGCAGTCGAGATGATGGACGCGCATCGCCCGATGTTACTGCGGGGGCGGCGCGGGCGGCTCGATGACGAGCCGCTCGAGCTGGAGCTGCTGCACCTGGAGCTGCTGCACCTGGAGCTGGTGCACCTGGAGTCGCTCCATCGCGCGGCGCGCGATCTCCATCTGTACCTGCGAGCGCGCGAGGTCCTCCTGCAGGCGCCGGATGTCGTCGAGCTGCGTGCTCCGCGGCGGCGGCGCCAGCCACGCGAGCAGGGCGACGGTGGCCGCGACGAACGCCGTCCAGCCGAGGACCTGCACCACCACCACGCCGGTCGCGCGGGCGGTGCCGGCGTGATGGCGCGCCTGTGCCGCGAGCTGCGCCAGGTGCCCACGGACACCGCGCGGTTCGACCCGTGCCTCCGGCAGGTGCGCCCGACCCATGCACAATGGTAGCGCGGGGCGACCTGGGGTCAACGCACCGTGATGGTGCCCCGGATCATGTCCATCGCGCAGGCATACGTGATGGTACCGGGCGTCTCGAACGTCATCTTGATCGACACGGCCCGGTCGAGCGGGAGCGGCTGCTCGACGCGCTTGCCATCCGCGACGAAGACGACCTCGGTCGCGCACGTCTTGGCCGTCTTGCGCTCGAACACGAGCGTCACGGGTCGTCCCCGGGGCACGGTCACGTTGCCGGGCTCGAAGCCTTGCTCGGTGACGACGATCCTCGCCGTCACGGGCTTGACCGCACGCTTCACCGTCTGCGTCTGCGTCTGCGTCTGCGTCTGCGTCTGCGTCTGCGTCTGCGTCTGCACGCCCGCCTCCACCGCCGCCCGCACGGCCTCGATCAGCTCGTCGAGCTTGCCCGGCGCCGAGCCCTTCTCCAGCACCATCGCGCCGTTCGCGTCGAAGACCTTCACGTGGGGCAGGTTGAAGCCGCCGGGCGTCAGGTACCGCGCGACCGCCGGGCTGTCCCAGTCGAGCGCGTCGATCCTCCGGATCGCGACCTTGTCGGGGTACTTCCTCGCCATCTCGACGAGGGCGGGCTCGAGGGTCTTGCACGGCTCGCACCACGTCGCCCAGAAGTCGAAGATCGTCACCTTGCCCGGCACCGGGACGAGCTCGACCGCCTCCCCCGGAGCGCCGACGTCGAGGACGTCGAGCCCCGTCGTGTCGGGGTGAACGTAGGGCGCCTCGCCGTGGCCGTGCTCGTCGCCGTGGCCGTGCTCGTCGCCGTGGCCGTGCCCGTCGCCGTGATCGTGTCCGTCGCCGTGATCGTGCTCGTCCCCGTGGTCGTGCTCGTCCCCGTGGTCGTGCTCGTCCCCGTGGTCGTGCTCGTCCCCGTGGTCGTGCTCGTCCTCCGTCGCCGCGGCCGGCTTCGCGCCGAGCCGCCACGACACACCCAGCTCCACGATCGCAGGCATGTCCAGCTGTCCACCGACGACGTGGGTCACCACCGGCACCTTCACCGCCAGATCGATCGTGAGCCCGCTCGTCGCCGCCCACGACCCGCCGGTCGCCAGCATCGCGTCGAACCGCCCGCGGTTGCCGTCATCGGTCGGCACCACGCCCTTCCACCGCTCGGCCGTCTCCGCCTGCACCTCGGCGCCGCCGCGCACGCTCCACTGGCCGCGGCGCCCCAGCGCGCGCCGCAGCGTCGCGCCGCCGGCGTAGCGGTCGCCGGCCTGGAACCCCTTGCCGTTCTCGTACAGCGCCTGCTGCGTGAACGCGAACCCGCCGAGCCGCCACGCGCCCCAGCGCTTGCCGACATCGAGGCCGAGCACGGGGTTCACCGTGCCGCTGCCGAGCTGGATGTGCTGGTGGGCGACGCCCATGTCGCCGAGCGCGAACGGATCGTCCTCGGTCTTCCCCAGCGGCAAGGTCACGCCGCCGCGCACGCTCCAGGTCACGCCGCGCGCCGTCCCGCTCACCGCGCCCATCACCATCGGGTCTGCGATCCCCGTCACCACCTCGTCGCGGTGATGGATCCCGTCGTTCACGAGCTGCACCTCGGTGCCGGTCATGTCGAGGTACGTGATCTCGGTCCGCACCACGCGGATCGGCACGAGGAGCGACGCCGACAGCCACGCGTTCACGCCGTAGTCGACGCCGAGCCGCGTCTCGCTCACCACGAGCGACTGGTCGTGCACGATGTCGATCTCGCCGCGCCCGACCACGTCGTCGTGGTCGTCATGGCGCGTCTCGACGTACGTGCCCAGCCCGAGCAGGCGCACCACCACCTGGCCCGGGGAGAGCCGCTCGTCGTCGGGCCTCCCGACCGGGAGGTTGGGGTTGCTTCAACCCGCTCAAGCACCGCCGGCGCGCACCATGCGCGGGTCGACCCCGAGCACGGCCAGCGTGGCGGCGAGCATCAGCGCTCGTTGGAACTGCACCCGCGGACCTTAGCGCAACGCCAGCTCGGGCGCAGCCTGGCCGCGGTGCGCGAACGTGCCGTTCTGCTGGTAGCGCTTGCGCTGGAGCAGGTTGAGCGCGACGCGCGACCGCCAGCCCAGGTAGCTGCGCGTGAACGTCGAGACCTGCTTCGGATCCATGTACGGGTTCTTGAGCCCGCCGACCGCCACCAGCGTGAGCACCTGCTCGGCGACCGACACCGGGCAGCCCTCGAGCCGGATGTGCGAGGAGGTCCGGGTCGTCGCCGCCTTCGCGGTCGTCGTGCCGAGCTTGGCGAAGATGTCGTCGTGCTTGGCGTGGTGCGGGTCGAGCGTCGAGCGATCCTTGTACTTCGACTGGATCTGCACCAGCTTGCCCTGGAGCTGCCCCTTCCACTCGACGCAGTCGCCGATGAAGACGACCTTCTCGCCGGGGCCCGCCGCGATCGGCCCGTCGTACTTGCCGAAGACGACGTGCATGCGCGGCATCTTCTGATCGGTGTCCTTGTCGTAGACACGGAGGATCTCGATCGCCTCCTCGATCGCGCCCGGGCAGCCGCCCCAGCAGTAATCCGAGTGCTCGACCTCGGGCGGCGGCCCCGCGTACGCCGTGATGTTCGTGCCCTCGAAGTACTTCTCGACGCGGATGAGGCCGACCTTGAAGCCCTTGGCGCGCGCCCTGGCCTCCTCGAACGACACGTCGCCCGTCACCTTGATCTTGTTCAGGTCGGTGGTGCCGAAGCCGTAGTCCTCGGCGAGGCGGATGTGGTCGACGCTGCGCGGATCGAGCCCGATCATCGCCGAGCACACCGCGTCGAACGCGACCTGGCTGTTGCCCATGATGATGAGGCCGAGCGGGAAGGGCGTCGGCGTGAGCATCCGGCCCTCGCCGGCGGTGATGCCGTCGATCGCGATGAACTGCGGCTGGATGATGAACTGCAGGTCCGCGATCTTCTCGTTGAGCTTGTGATCGTGATCGATGAGCCGGTGCCGGTCGTCCTGGATGCCGATGTAGTTCTTCATCGAGAACGTCACCGTGGTCCACGGGTGCGCCTTGAACTTGGGCATGTTCACGAAGAAGTCCGCGCGCGCGATCGGCTCAGGCGTGAACAGGTAGTCGCGGAGCCGGTGCGGGTGCGTGAGCGGGATCTCGACCTGCGGCTCCTCCTCGAAGTAGTAGCGCTTCACGCCCTTCAGCTTCGCGACCATCGCCTCCCAGCCCGACTGCTCGAACGACAGCCGCGTCGGCACCGTGATGCCGCAGCGCTCGCCCGCCGCGAGCTCGGTCATCGAACCGCCGCCGACGTCCTGGAGCGCACGCAGCATGCCCTCGCCGCACTCGGGGCGGGTGAAGGCGTAGGGGAACATCTCGCCCGCCGCGACGAGGTTGGGCTTCACCAGCGTGCGGCCGAACGGTCGCAGCCCCAGCTCCTCGAGGCCCTCGCGGTAGATCTTGCGCAGGGTCTCGGCATCGTAGTCCTTGCAGGCGCGGATGATGACGCGGGGCTCGGCGGGGATGCGCATGGCCGGAGTCTACCGCCGTGCGTCATCACCGACCAAGGGTCAATAGCGCGCGAGCGTGGTTCATGGCGCCGCCGTCGGCGGACCCATCGTCGCTGTGCAAGAACCCACCAGCGAGGTCTTCCGGGTGTGCATGACGCGAACACTCGCACCCACCCGAGGCGCGCGTTTCCCGGGCGGTACCTGTGGCGCGCGGTTCGCATTGCGGGTCGCCATGCGTCGTCCGCTGGCCCTCGTCGTCTCGGGCCTCCTCGGCTGCGTCGGCGAGCTCGTGCCGCTGGACGAGGGCGACGCGCCGCCGCCCAACGCCGATCCGCTGCTCGGCTGCTCGCTCGGCTGCCACGGCGGGGACACGAGCAACGCGCCACCGAACGATCTCGCCGGGCAGTCCGCCACGTCGCTGGTCGGCGTCGGCGCGCACCAGGCGCACCTCGATCCGGCGCCGGCCTGGCATCGCGCGATCACGTGCGCCGACTGCCACGCGGTCCCGCAGACGGTCGGCGCGCCCGGGCACATGGACGACGGCGACAGCACGGCCGAGCTCACGTTCGGCGTGGCCGCGGGCCCGGGGGCGTCATGGAACGGGACGACGTGCACGACCGGCTGTCACGGCAGCGCCGCGATCGGCGCGACCGCACCCGAGCCGACGTGGACGCGCGTCGACGGCGCGCAGGCCGCGTGCGGGAGCTGTCACGGCGTCCCGCCGCCCGCGCCGCACCCGCAGGAGGCCAACTGCGCCGCCTGCCATCCGACGATGGAGGAAGGCTCGCTCGCGTTCCGCGATCCCGCCAGCCACATCGACGGCAAGGTCGACGTCGGCGGCGCCGGGGCCACCGACGGGTGCACGTCGTGCCACGGCTCGTCGACGAGCTCGGCGCCGCCCAGGGATCTGAGCGGCGACACGCTCTCCACCGCGCCCGGCGTCGGCGCGCACCAGGCCCACCTCGCGCCGTCGACGTGGCATCGGGCGATCGCGTGCACCAATTGTCACGTCGTGCCGCTGACGGTCGACGCGCCCGGCCACCGCGACGGCGACAACGTCGCCGAGGTTCCGTTCGACGGGCTCAACCCGGCCGGCGTGTACGACCGGGCGACGTCGACCTGCACGAACCAGTACTGCCACGGCAACGGCCGCGGCAACACGGGGACGATCTCGTGGGTCCGTCAGGGCGGTGACCTCGCGTGCGGCGACTGCCACAGCATCAACGGCACCGGCATGTCGGGCGACCATCGCCGCCACATCGTCGAGGAGGGGATGCGGTGCAGCGAGTGTCACCAGACCGTGGTCGACGCGAACCTCGGCATCATCGCCGCCAGCCTCCACGTCAACGGTGTGCACGAGGTGGTGATGGCGCGCGGCACGTGGAACGCTGCCAACCGCACCTGCACCAACACCGCGTGTCACGGGACCGAGACCTGGTAGGACACGACCAGATCCGGCCGGTTGCGAAGCAACGCGCGTAGATCGGTTCGCCGCCCCGTGCGTTCCCACTCCCCATCACCCAGGGGAGAGTCATGTCCAGGACCCAGCTCGTCTCGTCCGCGTGCGCGCTCGCGCTCGTCGGCCTCGCCGGAATCCGAAGCCCCGCTGCCCAGCCCATCGCCGGGCCGGGGCCGCTGCCCAAGGGGCCGGACCTCATCGTCGACATCGACGTCGGCGAGCCGATCATGATCGCGGATCAGGACGGGCGGGCGTACATCGAGATCGCGATCACCGGCTTCGACAGCGCCGACACGCGCGCGCCGGTGAACCTCGCGCTGGTGATCGATCGCTCCGGCTCGATGCGCGGCGATCGCCTCGAGAAGGCGAAGACGGCGGCCCTGATGGTGGTCGATCGCCTCGGTCCCGAGGACGTGCTGTCGGTGGTGACGTTCGACACGAGCGTCGAGGTGCTGGTGCCGGCGGGGAAGGTGAAGGACCCGGCGGCGATCCAGCGGGCGATCATGGCCATCTCGGATCGCGGGCAGACCGCGCTCTACGACGGCGTCAACACCGGGCTCGGGCAGCTGCGCGAGCACCTGGTGAAGACCCACGTGAACCGGCTCATCCTGCTCTCCGACGGCCAGGCCAACGTGGGCCCGAGCTCGCCGGGCGAGCTGGCGCGGCTCGGCGTCGAGGCCGGCAAGCTCGGCATCCCGGTGACGACGATCGGGCTGGGCCTCGGCTACAACGAGGATCTGATGACGCAGCTCGCGCTGTCGAGCGACGGCAACCACGGCTTCGCCGAGACGCCGGCCCAGCTCGAGACGCTCTTCGCGCACGAGCTCGGCGACGTGATGTCGGTGGTGGCCAACGACGTCATCATCGAGATCGAGCTGGCGCCGGGCATCACGCCGGTGCGCGGCCTCAACCGCCCGATCTCGATCGACGGGCGCAAGGCGCAGCTCAAGCTCAACCAGATCTACGGCAAGCAGCGCAAGAACGTGATCGTCGAGGTCGCGGTGCCCAGGGGCGCCGCCGGCAAGTCGCGCAAGCTGGCCGACGTGCAGGTCGCGTACCGCAACCTGGCGACGAAGAAGACGGCCAAGGTCGCCGAGCCGCTGACGGTGGCGTTCGACCGGTCGCGCGCCGTGGTCGACAGGAAGGCCAACCAGCGCGTCATGGTGGGCGTGACCGAGGCGCTCGCCAACGAGCGCCAGAAGCAGGCGATCGCGCTCCGCGACGCGGGCAAGCGCGAGGCCGCCCGGAAGGCGCTCGAGGAGAACGCTGCCTACCTGCGCGCCGAGGGCAAGAAGCGTGGCTCGGCCAAGCTCGACAGCTTCGCCGCCGAGGCCGCCGCCGACGCGGAGGAGGTCGAGGACGACGCCTCGTGGAACGCCAAGCGCAAGGGCATGACCAAGTCCACGCACGCCAAGGCCGCGTCGCAGAGCTGGTGAGGATGTTCCGGGGAGCCGTTGTGCTCCTTGTTCAAGGAAGGCATCAGGCGTCAGGCCTGATGATTCAACACAACGTCACGCCGAGGAGGAGACGGAGGGGGAGACGGGGACGGGAACGGAGACGGGGACGGGAACGGAGACGGGGACGGAGACGGGGAACCCGCTCATCCTGAGCGAGCGCGAGCGCCAGCGAGCGCGAGTCGAAGGACGGGAGGAGGCTCGCGAAGCGCGCGATCATGCGGCAACCGCGGCCCCGGGGCCAGCCGGCGCGGGGCCGGATCGCTTCCGCGCGCGCATGGAACGCGCCCGTCGCGCCAGCGACGGTGGTGGCGCGGAGCACCGCCGCGGAGGTGCAGGGTCCGAGTGACACGCGCGGTGGAGGCCGCGTCGGTCACGTTCCTTGCGCGACGCGTTCGCGTTCCTGGCCCCCCGCGCCGGCCGCCCCCTCGGGCGGAGCGCGCTAGACGAGATGGAGACGGCGGAGCGGGGCGCGGGAGCGTGCGTAGCGCGCGGCTCGAGCCAGGTTGAACGCAGGCGCTGCCGCGCGCCAGGCCGCGCGATGCTTGCGTTGACGACACCGCAGCAACGGATNNAACCGTGCCCCGCAACCGTGCTCCGCAACCGTGCCCCGTGACCACCGTCCGTGGACTCGACATGACTGTCCGCCTTTCGGACAGTCGAACGAGAACCGATCGTGAATCGATCGCCATCAGCCGACGCGCGACCGAATTCTCTTGACGGGTTCCGGGCGCGCG